>JBBPXX010000001.1:0-24712 GCA_038200505.1 Pyrinomonadales bacterium
AGTTTTGCGGATTTCGTCAATTCTTTGCGCGACTCGTTCGGCAACTGTCCGGGAATTTTCGCCTTTGAGCATAATCGCCATTCCGGTTACGATTTCGCCTTCGCCGCCAGCCGTCGCCGCGCCCTGCCGGATGCCTTTCCCTTCGACGATTTCGCCCAAATCTTTGACATAAACGGGAACTCCTTCCGCACCGGTTTTGACGACGATGTTGCCGATGTCTTCCATTTTTTCGACAAGTCCGACACCGCGCAGAAGATACTGCTCCGCGCCTTTTTCAATGTAACCGCCGCCGACCGTGCCGTTATTGCGCGTAACGGCTTCATAAACGTCGCGCAAAACAAGACCGTAAGACTGGAGTTTTTCGGGCGAGATCCGCACTTCATATTGTTTGCCGAAACCGCCGTGTGAATTGACTTCCGTAACGCCCGGGACGTTGATTAACTGGCGGCGGATATTCCAGTCGTGAATTGTCCTTAAATCGGTCGGCGTATAGTTACTGCCTTTTTCGGCTTTGACCTCATACTGGTAAATCTCGCCGAGTCCGGTTGCAATCGGTCCCATTTCGGGCAAGCCGATATTTGCCGGAATCTGCTCACGCGCTGCGGCAAGACGTTCGAGAATGAGTTGTCTGGCAAAGTAAATATCGGTAGATTCTTCAAAAACAATCGTTACATTCGAGATGCCGAATTTTGAAACCGAGCGAATCTCCTCGACGTTCGGCAAACCGCTCATCGCCACCTCGACGGGAAAAGTAATCTGCCGTTCGATTTCGAGCGGAGCAAGACTCGGCGCGCCGGTTAAAACCTGCACCTGCACGTTGGTTACGTCAGGCACGGCATCAATCGGCAGATTTATCAAACTGTAAATTCCGGTAGCCGACATAATTGCGACGAGCAGGAGAATGACCAATTTTTGAGATATTGAAAAGCGAATAAGTGCGTTAATCATAATTTTTTTTCGAGCTGAATTCTAAAATCCGAAATCGGATTATTCTTCACCCGCTCCTTTTTCAAACTGCGTTTTTAAGATAAAACTACCGGCGGTAACGACTTTTTCGCCAATTTGTAGACCGTTTTTGACGCTCGTGTAACCTTCGTTTTCGCCGCCGATTTCAATCTCGCGGATTTCAAACGCGCCGGCTTCATTTTCTTTCGGCACAAAGACGATTGTTTTTTCGCCGACGCGCTGAACGGCTTCGCTCGCAACGAACAATTCTTCGCCTGATGCTTCGCTCGTTCCGGCGTAAAATCCGACTTCAACGAACATTCCCGCCCGCAGTTTTCCGCCCGTGTTGGGAACTTCGAGACGCACTTGCGCCGTTCTGGTCGTTTCGTCAAGTCGCGGGTCAATATAACTGATTCTCCCATTGATCGTGCCGAACGACGGGCTTTTTATTTCGGCGACCGAGCCGACGGATAACCGGCTGGCACTAGCTTCCGGCACTTTGGCGATGACGTAAACAGTCGAAAGATTTGAAATAGCGAAAATCGGTGTGGCGGCTTCTATTCCTGCGCCGGCGTTGAATTTTCGTTCGGTAATCACGCCCGAAAGCGGAGCGCGAACCGATACGAGCGAAGTATTTTTCGTGTGATCACCGGCTTCTCTGCCGTCATACGGCGCACCGAGCGCACGCATTTCATCTTCAATGTGCCGTAAATCAACCCGCGAAGTTTCAACTTCGGCTTTCGCCTCCTGAATTTCTTTATTCAAACTAATATTGGATTGAAAATCATACTCGGCTTTAGCAGTTTTATAATTGGTTTCGGCGGCAATCAAGTCTTTGCCCGCACCCGCTTCGAGTTCGATCAGCCTTTTTGTTCTTTTCAAGGTCGCTTCGGCTTGGTCGAGTCTGGCTTTTGCCTGCAAAATCGAAACGCGATTTTCCGCTTTTTGAACGCGGGCGAAATTTCTCTGCGCGAGTTCGTAGCGCGTTCTGGCTTCGTGCATTTTGCCGTTTAACTGTGCGAGCTGCGGGCTGGAAATTGTCGCCAGAACCGCGCCTCTATTAACATAATCGCCGACACCGTAATACACATTTTCGATTCTGCCGCCGACCAGCGGAGTCGCCATTTCGGTTTTTTCGGGATTCATTTCAACCGCGCCCGTCACATAAAGTTTGGCGATTGCCGGACGCTGAGTTACGCCCTCAACCGAGATATTCGCCGAAGCCAGTAACTCCGGTTCGAGTTTTACTTGGCGCAAAGTTTCGCTTGTTTCCGGTTTATCGGTGGTTTCAGCCTCGACGGTCGTTGCCGATTTTTTAGCGGCAATCCAGGCAATACCGATGATGCCGACAAGCGCGATAGTGGCTATTGTCAAAATCCACGCGAATTTCTGTCCGGGATTCGAGGCGGACGAATCTGATTCTATTTCTTCGGTTTCCACAAGCGTTTCTTCGACGAAGTTTCCCGATTCGTCAATTATAGTTTCTTCTTTCATTTCGATTTCCTGTTTTATTTTTTCACTCATTACAAATACCTCTATTTGGTTTCCGGCAAAAGTCCGCTTGCGCCGAGCGCGATATTCAAATCAATTTGAGCGCGATAACGGGCTGTCAAGGCATCGGTTAAATCGCGCGTCGTGTCTAATAATCTTCTTTGTTCGGCAATCAAATCGGTGATTTTTATCTCGCCGATTTCATAAACCTGGCGAAAGATTTCGACGTTTTTCATCGAGCGCGGAATCGCAGCATTTTCCAAAATGGAAACGGCGCGGGTTGCGGCTTCAAGCCGTTGATAAGCGGCGAGGATTTCGCCGCGCACGACCCTTTCGGCAAACTCTCTCCGCGCTTGTGCCTGCCGCACATTGATTTCCGCCTCGGCTTTCGCGCCCTGATTTTTATTAAAAAACGGAATTCCGACCGCGACACCGAAGGTTAATGAACGATTACGGCTTTGAAATTGTCCGTCAACCACGTTGTCGAAACCCAAACGCCCCTCGGTGAAGCGTGTGTAAGCGGTCAAATCCGGTCGGCTTTGCGCCCTGATGAGCCGCAGTCCGGCGGTGGCAACCTGCTCTTCAATTTGCGTTAGAAGAATATCGGGACGAGTTCGTAAGGCAACAGCGACGGAATCTTCGCGCGTCGGCGGCAAGGGCGGCAGAATCGCGGATGTTAGTTGTTCGCGCAACCGCAGCGGTTCATCGAACGAAATTCCGGCGAGTATCTTGAGCTGCGTCAGAGCCGAATCGAGTCGTCCTTCCACGAGTTGGCGGCGTGAACGTAGTCGTTCGACTTCCGCTTGTAAAAGATTGAGTTCAAGCGGCGGAGTTTCGCCTTCATTGACGCGAATTTGCACAACCCGTGTCGTCTGCAAATCAAGTTCGAGCAGTTGTTCGGTCGCGTCCAATTCACGCAAGGCGGCGAGTGCTTCGACGTAATAATTCAAAATATTCGCCGCCAAAATCCTCTCGCGGTTGCGGACTTCCGCCTCGCTCGCTTCGATGGATATTTGAGCGACATTTATCCGTGCCTCACGCCGCCCGTAAATTTCAATCGGCAGAGACGCGCCGACCGTAAATTGTCCGCCGCCCGGTGAGCCGAGAACCGCACCCGATGACTGCTCGAATTCAAGCGTCGGATTTGGTCGGAGTCCGGCTTGATCGAGTCGCGCCCGCGCCTTCTCGATTTCGAGCCGAGCCGCCGCCAAATCCTGGTTCGTAATTAAAGCGCGTTCAATCAGTTCGTTGATTGAAACGCCGTCTTGCTGATTATAATATTTGGGGAGAACGGAAACGAGTATCGGCTTTGTTGCGCCGCTTTCGATTATTTCGCCGCCAATTTCATTTTTAGCTAAAAGTTCCGCGTCTTGCGCGTAAATCGAAGCCGCGCCGCCGGCTACAAGTAAACAAACAGCAGCGATACAAAAAAGACTCGCTTGAATTTTTGAAGACATTATTTATTCCTGATTTATGTATTTTCCGCTAATAACCAGTTCCCGCCGACAAAAATAAAAAGGCTAAAAAATTACGGGATTTTCAACGACAGCGTGTAGTTTTTGCGAACAAAATCGGTTTTGATTTCCGTTCCATCTTTATAAAATTTTATTTGATAAATTCGATTAATCTTTCCGCCTTTTGATGAACGATCAAAGGAGCGAGAAATAATATGCCGAAAAGCGAGCCGACAAACAGCGTGGTCAGCGAAGCGATTTCAAAAAACGGTTTGCCCGAAAGTTTTTGGTTTTCTTCGGCGGACGGCAGCTTATCGGCAAGTTCCACCAAACGCTTAACACGCGGTTCGATGCTCGAAACACCTTCGGTCATAAATCCGCTGGTCAAAGACGGATTGATTTCAAAGGCGGGAATACGGCGGCGAACTTTGACTAACGCTGAAGCGATCTCCAAAGGTTCTTTAGTTGAAACGGCGGCGACCTCATCGCAGACAAACTCGATCTGTTCCGCCTGCCAGTAGAGAATCCGCCGCGTCAGCGGAAACACGGGCGACAGATAACTTGCCGCTGTAAGAAAAAGTTTGACGAGATTATCTCGCCGCATGTGATGGGCGGCTTCGTGTTCGATCACGCCCTTTAGTTCCGCTTCGTCGAGCGCGTTGAGCAAACCCGAAGAAAGCACGAGCTTGCTTTGCCAAAATCCCCAAACAAAAGTCAGAGGCTGTTCGCTCATCACCAAACCGACTTTGAGCCGATGTCGTTCGGCGATATTTTCGACAAGAAGAATTTTTTCGGGTTCGGGTGCAGCCGCTTCGATCTCCAGAAAACGCACGACGTTCCCGATCCGAAAATAACCGCGAAAACTTTTCCAGACAGCGAAAAAAGAAACACTTCCCAAAAACAAAACGGTCGCATAAGCCAAAAACGGCTCGAAACCGGCTGTCAGATTAGTTAGCAGATGCCATTGGTGAACGGGGGCAACGTGCGCCCGTTCAAAGACCTCTGCACCGAGCCACGATTGCGGCAAAAATGCGGCTAAGACAAGCCAAAAAGCTAAGATCGGCGGCAACGTAATCAGCCCGCCGAAAATTCTCGTCAAGGCGAACGGCGAAATTTTCCACCAATTTTTTTGCAAACCGAAACGCACAAAACACGCTGCAATATAAGCCGCCAGACCGAATAAGGTTGCGAAAAAAACGAAATTTTCGATTAAATTAAAAATCATCTTTTATTATTCCCCGTCGTTTATCTGCTCACGCTTCCGGCGTATCAAATCTTCCAGTTGGTCGAGTTTTTCGTCGTCTTCACCCAGCAATTCGACAAACGCCGACAGTGCGGGTTCTGAAAATTGCGAAAGCAAAGCACTTAAAACTTCCTGTGCGACTCCGCGTTCAAATTCTTCTTTTGAATAACGCGGCGCATAAACAAACGCCTTGCCCTCTTTTTCACGCAAAAGAAAACCTTTCCCGTGCATCCGGTCAAGCGTCGTCGAAACGGTCGTATGAGCAATCTCACGCGTTTTTTGCAGCTTTTCTTCAACATCCGTGACGGTCAAATGCGGCTCACGCCACAAAACTTCCATCACGGCGGTTTGCAGTTCGCCCAAGACCTGTGCCGCCGCACCGCGTTTGCCCGGACTGAAACCTTTTGAAGTAATTTTAGGTTTGATTCGATTCATTTTAAAAAATTTAATATCTTTATTTAACCCATATTTTGGATGTTTTGATATTCGCCGTCGGCTTTTAAAGTAATGGTTACATCAGAACTTGAGCGATTACGCCGGAACCAGCCGTGACTGCCATCAAAATCGGCAACGAGTTCGCCCGTATTACCTTCGACATTCCTGCCATTTTTATAGCTGATAAAAGCCTTAAATGGGAGTTTCATAAAGTTTGTTGACTTGCTGAAAGTAAACTCAATTTGTGAAGTTGTTTATCATAGTAGATCACTCGCCCAAACAAAACAACTACGTTGTGTAGTTTTTATAATAAACCGATAAAAATATCAAATATACTTGGTCATATTTTTAATTCGGCTGTATTTATTGAACTTGCTGACGCTTGATTTTTTCACGAATCATCGCCCAGAAGTTTGCCCGCGCCAGTTGATAATCGGGCGGCGAAGTTTCCGACAATTCATCAGGCGTTCTATCGAGCGCGTCGTTGGGCAAGAGAACTTCCCGCCAGAGAAAATCATCATCCAAAACAATCTCCTTGATTTGCTTGAGCCGAATGTCGGTAATCTTTTTCGGGCGAAATCTTCTGTGAGAATTGTCCGTGAAGTGATTCCAATACTGTGATTTTTTTTCTTTGCTTATCATAACAATCAACTTGATCTCCCTTGTGTTTTCAATCCCCAATCATTTGAGGTAAGTTTTTACCACGTCAATAATTTCCTCCGCCGCTTCGGACTGCTTTGATGTCGGTTGACTTTCCGGGTCAATGACGTGAAAACGGATATGACCTCCGATAATTTCACCCATCAAACCGTTAATCGCCCCGCGACACGAGGCAATCGTTTGAAGAACCGAAGAACATTCCTCCAAGTCTTCCTCCAGAGCGCGTTCAATCGCATCAATCTGACCGCGAATGCGTCGGACCCGGTTAAGCAGTTTTTTCTTGTCTTTGTGTGTGTGTGCCAATAATTCTATCTCTAAACCTAATATATCTATTAAATGATATAATATACTCCCCTATATTATTATTCAAATTTGCTGAATATGAAAGTAATGCAATTCATCAAAATTCGAGAAGCAAATTTTGATTGAAATTCAGCTAAAATTGAAATCGAAGCCGTTTCAAAATTATTCTCTAAAATTCAGCCGCTAGACTTCATTTTACAACAATCGAAATATCAGCCAGCCGGTTATCAAAGCCAACCCGATCCAAATCAGAATAATAATTGCGGCGGCATACGGATTCGTCGGTTTGTCCGTCGCTTCCTGCGCCTTTTGTCTGGCATCAACCATAACTTCCGCCGGAATCATTTTAATAACCAGCGCGAAATGCCGACAGCGATCAAAATCAGACCGAGAGCCAATGACAAATCGAATCACGACACATCATTGACGGGCGTGTTGACGGTTTCGGCGATTTGAAAAAGTAAAAGCATTTATTTCCCGCTGCTCAAAAATTCACGAATTCTCGGATTTTGCGTTTGATTGAAAATAAAATCCGTCGCGCCTGTTTCGATAATTTTTCCTAATTCCATTATGATAGTCGTATCGCTCGCTTTCCGCGTTTCGGACAAACGATGCGTCACCATCACGACGGTAATATTTTTCTCTCGTCCAAGACGGCGGACGGTTTCCATCAATTTATCCGCCGTTTCCGGGTCGAGCGCGGAAGTCGGCTCGTCCATCAGCAGAACTTCGGGCGCACTCATCAATGCGCGCGCGATATTGACGCGCTGTTTCTGCCCGACGGGGAACTGCGCACCGTCGCGTTCAAAAAGTAATGCGTCAATTTCCGCCAGCCGGAGCATTTCCGCAATCAAATCATCGGAATCAGCCGCAGATTTTCCGGCAAGTTCCAACGCCGCGCGAAGATTTTCGGCGACAGTTCCGGGAAACATTACCGGCGTTTGAAAAACAAAGCCGATTTGCAGACGAAGTTTTTGCACCGGAAACTCATCTATCGGACGCGAATGATAAAGAATCTGACCGTTTGCCGGATCGTCGAGGCGATTCAGAAGACGCAAAAGTGATGTTTTTCCTGCGCCGGACGGTCCGATAAGAGCGGTTATTTTTCCCGTTTCGATTTCGAGGTTGATGCGGTCAAGAACAGTTTGATTTTCTCTCGTTTGACATACATCCAGCAAAGAAAAGGCTGAAGAAACAGCCTTTTGCGGTGAATTTTCAACTTGTAAATCATCATTCACGATATTTTACTTCCCGAAAACCAAAATTACAAAACTGTCCGGCATGATTGACGGACGCGGATTCGGACGTTCTTTGGTCGGTGCGGGCGTTGCGCCGAATTCGGCGGTCGGCAGGTAAATTTTTCCGGTTTTAGTGTCGAGCGTCATCGTTCTTGCGCCGCGCTGCGTCGGCACGTTTTCAACGACTGTGAATTTATCGCCTTTTTTTTCACGCACAACGGTTAGCGTTCCAGCACCGTTTGAACTGAAAGCGAGTTTTGTTTTTGGATCAAAACCCGCCGCGTCCGTGCCTTCGCCGGTTGGCAAATCAGCGACGATCTTGCCGTTGTCGGCGTTGAGAATAATCATTTTCTCGTTCGCGCATACGACGAACAAACGCCGTGTTTTCGGGTCAAAAGCCATTCCCGAAGGTTCTTCGCCCGGAGCGATAGACCAACGATTTTTTACTTCAAGTTTATTTGGATCAAACGCGACGACTTCCGATTTATCTTCGATATTAACGAAAATTGTTCCTTTGCCGTCCGAAATGGCAAATTCCGGTCTGCCGCCGAGCGCAATTGTGCCGATAACTTTGCTGCTTGCCGCGTCAATCGCCGTCGCGTCGGAACTTCTGCCGTTAAAAGTAAAAATCCGTTTTGTCGCCGCATCATAAATAATCGTATCGGGATTTTCGCCGACCTTGACGGTATCGAGCGTTTTCAAAGTTTTCAAGTCGAAAATCGTGACGGAATTATCGCGCCCGTTCGAGGTAAAACCGCGCCCCAAATCTTCGGCGACGGCAACTCCGTGAACACCGTTAGTGTTTGAAATTTCGCCGACGATTATGTCTTTGTCGGTATCAATCACGATGACTTTTGTGGCGTGCGAAACATATAAACGATGCGCGTTTGCGTCATCGAAAATATAATCCCAGCCGCCTTCGCCGCCGATTTTAATTTTTTTTAGCAAATGATAACCACTCGAAGTTTGCGCCGCGCAAAAGGACGCGCCGAAAATGACGAGCGAAAAAAGCGATAAAATTTGTTTGATTGAAAATCGTTGTTTGTTTTGTGTTTTCATATTTTTTATTTTGGCGCGGAAGATTTTCTCCGCGAATTTGAACTTAAAAGCGCGTAAACCGTCGGCGTAACAATGAGCGAAAGTATCAAAGCAAAAACTAAACCACTAATCACCGCAATCGCCAACGGCTGAAGCAATTCCGAACCCGCGCCGATTGCCAATGCAAGCGGCAGCATTCCCAGAATTGCCGCAAGGCTCGTCATCAAAACGGGACGAAATCGTCTGCGACCTGATTTTAGTAATGCTTCCTGCAAATTGTCGCCTTCTTCGATGTGTTCTTCCACCGCATCAAGCATCAGAATTCCGTTTTTCGCTACAATCCCGACGACCATAATCATTCCCATAAAACTGACGACATTGAGCGTCATTCCGGTTATCAATAAACCGAGCAGAACGCCGCCGAGTGCGAGAATTGCGCCCGCGACAATCGCTATCGGATGCGCGAACGAACGAAATTCGATTAATAAAGTTAAAAACACAAGCGCGATTGCCAAAACTAAAGCAAAAGCGAGTTCGCCGAACGATTTCTGCTGTTCTTTGTAAAGTCCGCCGTATTCGACGGTCATTCCGGCGGGAAATTTTACGTCTTTTGCCAATTGCGCCTTAATTTGCTGAATCGCCGTTCCCAAATCGCTGCCCGAAAGCCGCGCCGTAACCGCGATTGATTGACGCAAATTGTCGCGTTCTATTTCGGTTTGTCCTTTGTCATATTCGACTGTTGCCACTTGTTCGAGCGTGAAAAGCTGACCGGAAGCCGAGCGAATCGGCAGTTTTTTCAAAGTTTCGAGCGAATCACGCGCCGCATCCGGGAATTTGACGCGAACGGCGATGATTTTGCCTTTTTGCAGAATCGAAGAAGAAGCGTCGCCCGTCATCGCCGTCGTTACCGAGTTGATAATGTCCGATGGAGAAACGCCAAAACGGGCGGCATTTGCAGCGTCAATTTGAAATGTAATCGCCGCGCCGCTGACGACGATGCCGTTAAATGTGTCAACGACACCGTTCACGCTTTGGATTGATTTTTCTACTTCATCGGCAGTTTGCTGAAGCGCGGCTTGGTCGTCGCTGAACAGACGAATCTCGATGGGCGACGGCGAACTCGTCAAATCGCCGATTAAATCGCCCAAGATTCCGACAAATTCAATCTGCAAAGCCGGTTCGCTCGATTCGATTTTTCCGCGCAATTCGTCCATTACCAGATTGGTCGGTCGGTCGTGATTCGCCTTCAATTTAACCATATAATCGCCGCGATTCGGTTCGGTAATTGATAATCCGATTTGCAGTCCGGTGCGTCTGGCGTAAGATTCGACCTCGGGAGTTTCCTGCAAAAATTCTTCGGCGTGCCGCAAAAGGCGGTCGGTTTCGGCAAGCGAAGTTCCCGGCGGCGAATTGTAATCGAGAACAAACGCGCTTTCGTCAAACGAGGGCAGGAATTCCGAGCCGAGTTGGTTGTATAAAAAGTATGAGCCGATTAAAATCAGCACCGAAAGTCCGATAATTAAAAGGCGGTTGGCAAGCGCGAAATTTAAAATGCTTTCGTAAACGCTGATGATTGCCGACAAGAAACGTCCGTTTTCGTCGTGCGGTTCGGGAATTTTTTCGCGTTTAACTTTAATGAATCTTTCCGCCAAAACGGGCGTAAAAGACAACGCGAGAACGAGCGATGTCAGCAAAGCAACGGTCATTGTCAGCGCGAGCGAACGGAAAAACGAGCCGGTAACGCCGGTCAATAAAGTCAGCGGCAAAAAGACGACGACGGGCGTAATTGTCGAACCGATAATCGGAATCGTGATTTCGGAAACGGCGTTCATCACGGCTGTATGCCGCTTTTCGCCACGCGCCAGATGCGTGAAAATATTTTCGACAACGACAATCGCGTCATCAATGACCAGACCGATTGCCGCCGCCACGCCGCCGAGCGTCATCAAATTAAATGATAATCCAACCAGATACATCGCCAGAAAAGTCGCCAAAACCGTTACCGGAATAACCGTTACGGCAACCAGCGTCGTGCCGACGTTTCGCAAAAATACGTAAAGAATAAAAATCGAGAGCAATAAGCCGATAATAATCGCATCGCGCACCGAACTTATCGAATCACGGACGAGAAGGGATTGATCGTAATAAAGCGCGAGCGTTACATCTTTAGGAATTTGTCCGCGAATTGAAGCGAGTTCGGCTTTGACTTCATCCGTAACCGTTACGGTGTCGGCTTCGGGTTGGCGCAAAACATCAACTAAAACGGCATCTTTACCGTTAGAATTAACGATGGTGTAATTCGGCTGTGTTCCTTCGCCGACCGTTGCGACATCGGCGACGGTAACGGGAACATTATTAACCACTCCGACGACGATTGATTTTAAGTCTTCCGGTTTCGCCGCCTGACCACTAATCAGCGCGAGTTCGAGTTGATGATTTTCTTCGACAAGTCCGGGCGAGGCAAGCTGATTGGAATTTTTTACGGCATCGGCGACCTGTTGCAAAGAAACATTGTGAGCGTGAAGTTTTTGCGGGTCAACCGTGATGTGAAATTCGCGCACTTTGCCGCCGGAAATCTGCACATCCGAAACTCCGGCGAGTCGCGCCAAACGCGGCTTTATCGTGTAAGTCGCCAAATCATTAACCTGTGCCGGAGAGAGTTTTTCCGAAGTCAGACTGTAACTGATAACGGGAAAAACCGCGAACGTCAGCCGCTCGACGTGCCGAATTTGCGCCGTCGGCGGCAATGAAACCTGTGTCAGTCTGGTTTGGACAAGTTGCAGAGCTTCTCTCGGATTGGTATTCCAATCGAAAAATAAATTGATTTCCGTCGAACCGCGCGATGTCGCCGATTTGATGCGGGCAATGCCGGGAATGCCGTTCATCGCTTGTTCAATCGGGCGCGTAACGGTAACGAGCATCTGCTCGGCGGGCGTGTCGCCATTGTCCACAACGACCACAACTCTGGGGAAATCCGTCTGCGGGAAAATTGACGACGGCAAGACAAAGGCGGAATAAATTCCCGCCGCGCACAATAAAATGACGAGAACGACGACGGCGCGTGATTGACTCGAAATTATTTTTGCTAAATTCATTTTAACCTCCGCCGTTACTGTTTGTATCCGGCTTTGATGGCGGTGCGTCTTTCGCCGCCGGATTTTGTTTTTCTTCGACCTTCGTGCTGTCGGGCAGATTGTAATTGCCTTCGACGACGACTTTTTCGCCTTCCTGCAAACCTTCGAGAATCTGAATTTCGTCCTTTGTTTTCAAACCGACGGTAACTTTCGTTTCGTGCGCGACATTATCTGCGTCAACCGTCATCACCGTTCCCGTATTTTCATTGGAAGCGTCGAGCGTAATGGCGGCGATTGGTACAACAAGCGCGTTGTTCTGCATTTTCGTCGCAATATGGACTTCCGCCGCGCTGTTAATTCGCAATCGTCCCGCGCCGTTTTGTAAATTCACCCAGATTTCCACCGAGCGATTCTGCGGATCGGTCGAGCGCGAAATCAAGGAAACTTTGCCGCTCATCTGTTCATTCGGCAAATCGGCGGGAAAAACCGAAACCGCGTCGCCGACTTTTATATCGGGAACGATAGTGTCGGGAAAATTTGCTTTGACGACGACTTGACTAATATCCGTAATTGTCAAAAGTTTTCCGCCAACGCCTGCATATTCGCCCTGAAACTGAAATTGGTCAATGACGAATCCGGTCAATGGTGCGCGGATCGTCCCTAAACTTATCTGCGCGTCAAGAGTTTTTATCCGATCCTGCGCTTGATTTATTTTCACCTGCGAAGTTTGCGTGTCGAGCGGACTAATCGCCGACTGCCGCAAACTGACGGATTTTTCAGCCAATTGCAAACTGTTTCGGGCATTTGCAAGTTGGAGTTCCGCATCCTGCAAATCCTTGAGCGCGATGCCGCCTTTCTCATACAAAAACTTGCGGCGCGAAACCAACGCTTGGGCATTATCCGCGGCGGCTTTTGCATCCGCCAAAGCCTTTTTATTCTGCGCTTCGGCGGCGGGAATCGTGCTTTTTTTCAATGTTTGTTGATTCAATTCGGCTTCCCGTAGAGCAGAAACGGCTTCGGCGCGTTGGGCTTGAAGGTCGCGCGTGTCAATCCGCGCAACAATCTGACCTTTTTTTACAAGCTGATTTTTCCAAAGCGGCATTTCTGTAATTAAACCGTTGACGTTTGAACTGACGACGGCTTGGTCGAGCGGCGAAATCGTGCCGACGGCGGTCGCGTCCGCCGAAATCGTGTCGGTTTTGACCGTTGCCGTTTTGACGGCAACGACGACGTTTGCGTCGTTTGCCGCCGCTGTGTCCACCGAATTTCCGCCTCTAAAAAAGAAATACCAAACGGCAAGACCGACTAAAGCGACAATGACAACTCCGATAATCACATTTCGCGTCGTATGCGATTCGGAATCATCTTCGGATTCTTCATCGCTTTCGTCAAAATCTTCATCTTCTTCGGTCGAATTGGCTTCGTTTTCCTCATCGAAAGCATCTTCGTCAGCGCGTTCATCTTCCGCTTTTGAAAATTCATCATCAGATTTTTGCATTTCAGATTGTTTATTCGGTTCTTCCATTTTTCATTATTTTCCGACTGCCTGACGAATTCGCGCCAGCGCGACTTGATAATCGTAAATCGCCTGATACAAAGCCGTTCTCAACATAATAACCTGTATTTGCGCGTCTGTTACTTCCGTAATCGGTGCTTCGCCCGCACGATAACGAAGTGTTGAAACTTCGACGACCTTTTCGGCATTTTTGATGTTGTCGCCGATTAGACGAATGCGATCACGCGCCGACTGCGCTTGCAAAAGTGCCGAGCGATATTGCTGCGCCAACATTCGCTCGGTGAGAATTTTCGACTGCTCCGCGCTCTGCGCTTGAAGCTGCGCCTGTATTTCCCGACTTTTGCTTGCACCGAAATCAAAAATCGGAATGGTTACGCCGATTATCGCCCGAACGCCTAAAGTATTAAAGATCGGTTTCGGAAACAGCGAATCGGAAATAAAACCGCCGTCAAAAATATAAGTCAGTTGCGGACGGCGTTCGGCTCTGGCGATTTTTACGCCTTCTTTGGCGGCTCTTATTTGGGCGTTGAGCTGCGCGATTTCCGGTCTGATTTGGTCGGCATTTGCCGTTAAATTTTCAATCTGCGACAAATCGGGAACGCTCGTCAGCAAATCTCCGACCGAAACCGGCTGTGAAAAATCGTAGCCGATAAACACGCGCAGAGAATCGGCGGCTTGCTGTTCGGCGAGTTCGGCTTGCAGAAGTTCATCGCGCCGCACCGCCGTCTGCACTTCTGCGCGAACGCCGTCAATCGGCGGAACTTCGCCGCCTTGAGCAAGAAGTTTCGTCAGATTTTCAAAATCAATTGCGACGCGCAAATTTTCCTCAGCCGCCATTTTTTTCGTCGCCGCTAAAGCTAAACTCAGATACGCTTCGTCCAAACCGGCGATCAAGTTGCGCCGCGCCGCTTCCGTTCCCGAACGCGCCGCTTCCAGCAACGCCTGATTGCGCCGAATCGTCGCCCGCAGTCTTCCCGAAGTGTCAATTTCGCCCGTCGCCGTAACTAAGCCTTGATATTCCGTAATGGCATTCGCGCCCAAAAAACTTGCCGGATGTCCCGTGCCGTTAGCGTTCGTATTGGCAAGCGACGGCGATGTAAAAATCAACGTCGGATTAGATGTAAAGCGCGGATAAAGAGCCGCTTTTGATTGCCTAATGTCTTCCGCCGCAATACGTTCATTTAATTGTGTTTGATTGTAAGTAGAAACCTGCTTCAAGGTTATTTGCACGGCTTGATCGCGGCTGATCGGGGCAACGGTTTGCGGAACAGTCGGTACAGACGGATTTATTGTCGGCGGAGTTGCCGAAGTTGTCGGATTTGTCAGCGTTGGATTAGTTACCGGATTCGTCGTGCCTGCCGGAGTCGGCTGCGGAGTCGGATTTGTTACTTGTCCAAAAGCCGCGCCGCATAACAAAATTACTGATAAAAAGATTAAAATTAAACGACTTTTGTTGATAGATTTTTGCAATTTTAAAGAAGTTTCCCGCATTATTCGCCCGTTTCGATATAGTAACTTATTATAAGCCGAAACAACTTTTCCCTGATTGTCAAAAATCAAAGAATTACTTTGTTAAATTTAATAAAATGTCCGTAAATCATCATTTTACCGAAAATTTACGGACATTTCTTTCCCTTTCGCATCAAAAATTCAATCAGTCAGATTTTAATGTTTCCGCGGATTGTTTTTCTTTTCCATTTTTTCCTGCTTCTTTTCAGCGGCTTCTTTTTTGGGATTTTCCTCTGAAACCGCAATGACCTTGCCCGAATATGCGTCCACATTAACTTCGGTGATCGTGCCTTTTTTGTTGCGAATATCAAATGAATAAATCATTTTTCCGCCTTCTTTTTCAAGTTCGCTCGATTGGATTCTGCCCGAAGCATTTTTTAAGGCAATCGCTTTCGCTTTCGCCATTCCGATTTTTTTCGTTTGGGCATTTGCCGTCAAAGCACTGATTCCAAACACCATAGCAATCATCATTGCCATCATAAATGTTACTTTTTTCATATAAATTAAAACTCCTGAATTTATTCAAACCTGTGGTTTGTATTTCCACTTTATAAAAAGAAAGATAAATGTAAGATTAATTTTCAAACATTCGGGAATTTTTTAAGAAAAAAAAAGTTACGCGCATTTTGAAATATGTGCGTAACTTTTCTTCTCACGGCATTTGTCTGCTAATTATCGCCGTCTTCATCTTCCTTATCTTCAACGGCTTTTAACACTTTACCACTTTTGGCATCAATTTCGATGTCGAAAATTTTGCCGTTGGCGTCTTTTACGTCAAAGGAATATTGCAATACGCCTTTTTCATTTTCCAAATCTTCTTCCGTAATTGTTCCCGGCACTCGCGCTAAGGCAATCGCCCGCGCCTGTTCCATCGTGATTTTTGCACCTTTGGCTAATTTTGTCATTCGTGCGTTTTTCATCGCCGGACTTTCGTCATCGTCTTTGTCTTGTTTTTCATTGCCTTCCATTTTTTCATTGCCTTTATTTTTTTCGTCGCGCTTTTCCGACGCTTCCGCCGCCGCGTCTTCTTCTTCGACGCTGACGATTGCACCCGTGTAAGCATCAACCTGAACTTCGGTTATCGTGCCTTTGCTGTTGCGAATATCAAACGAATAAATTGTTTTTCCGTTTTCCTTTTCGAGTTCTTCGCCTTCAATTTTGCCCGCCGCCTTCTGCGTCGCAATTGTCCGTGCTTTTTCCATTCCGATTTTTTTCGTCTGCGCGTCCACATTTGCGGTGAACACGAAACTTAAAATCCCGACTGCCATCAATAATGCTGATTTTTTCATAAAATATCCTTCCTTAATTTTTTTCAAACTTTTCGTTTGTTGCTTCACCTTATCAAACGAAAGATAAACGTAAGATTAATAAAGCGACTTTTTTCGCCGAATTTGAAAAAAAATGCTCATAATCGGTTTTCATTATTTTTAGGGAGGATTATTTGAAGAAATCATCTGTTTTGATCTTAATATTGGTTGGATGTATTTTGGCGTTTCCGATTATTTTTTACGGCATTCCTTTTCAAAGCGATGAGGGAGTACCTCACGCCCGTTTGTATATTCATTTTTCCGAACAATTCTGGAACGGCGAACTTTATCCGCGTTGGCTCGTTGGGATGAATAATGGTTTGGGAAGTCCCGTTTTATTTTTTGTTGGCTTTGTTTATCAAGGATATTTTTATTCAAAATGGAAAAAGGCTTTGCGCCAATTATAATAACTGCAAAGCCTCATTCTTAATTAGACAATAATCAATTTGATTGATCCTTCTAAATTCCGGTTTAGCATCAGGTCTGCAACGCAGGAGTTGCGGCGGTTATTTTATGATTTCTGTAAGTGAAAAATATCATAACAACCATCACTCCAAGAATAACGAGTGATGAAGAAATGCGGCTTAGATCGAGTCCGCCTTTATCAAAAGGCTTCGTTAAAGTGTCGCCGACAGTCGCTCCGAGCGGGCGAGTCAGAATATATGCCGCCCAGAAAAGCACGCCTTTTGAAATATCCGTAAAGTAATACAAAGCCGCGACAAGTGCGATCAAACCTGCAAAAACCAAGGCTCCGAGTTGGAATCCAAGCCCGACATCATCGGCAACAAAATCGCCGAGTGCCGTTCCCAAAGTGTTTGAAACGAGAATCGTGACCCAATAAAAAATCTCTTCTTTTTTTGATGTAATATTCTCGAACTCAATCTTTCCGACGACGAGATGCCACGCAAGAAGAATCAACATTACGAGCGTGAACAAGATGATCGAAGATTTGATATAACCGAGTCCGAGTGTGCGGTCAAAATAATCCGACATCGTAGTTCCGACGGTAGTAGTTGCCACGACAACCGCCCAATAATAGAAAGGATGATACCGCTTCGATCTAACTTGTGCCGCCAGCGTGACGGCGAAAAATCCTAAAAATATCAAACTGCCGACGGCGTAACCGAGATTCATACTCATCGTCACGGCATCGCCGCCCGTTTCACCCAAAGTCGTTGCAAAAATTTTAATTACCCAGAACATCAGGGTAACAAGCGGCACTTTGCTGATCAGGTCGCTTTTGAATTTGTCATTTGATAATGTGTTCATTTTTTTAAATTCCTTTTTTTTACTCTATTTCTTAAACTGTTTCGGGAATAAGTTCAGGCTCGTCGTGCCGAATGGTTAAATAAACAACCAGTATCAAAATCAAAGCCAGAAAAATTCCGCTGATGATCGTCGTGCTGATTCCAAAACCGCCGTCTTTCGGAGCTTGTGTCAGTAGATCGCCAAGGGACGCACCGAGCGGACGAGTCAGAATATAAGCCAGCCAAAATGCCAAAACAGCGTTCAGTTTGAAATAGCTGTAAGCTGCGAATATCAAACCGATAATCGAGGCGAAAAGCAGTGCCGACAGCGAATAGCCCAAACCGAAACTTTCTCCAATTAGGTCGCCTGCGGAAGTTCCGAGTGCGAATGTAAATAAGATCGCCGCCCAGTAAAACATTTCGCGTTTGTTCGTGTAAATGCTGTGAACCGATAGAGTCTTTTCGCTCAGATACCAGATCACGAAAACCGCAATTAAGGCAGAGCCGAATAAAATTGACGTAGTTGTTAAACTGATGCCGAAATTATCCACAAGATTATCCGAAATAAGTGTGCCGACCACACTTATAAAGACAACTACAGTCCAGTAAATTGACGGTGTATATCTTTTAGATTTAAATTGAACCAAGAGTGTAATCAGTAACAATCCGCTCATAATAAGCGATGTAATGGTTAAGCCGAGATTCAAATTTACCGCCAAAAAATCCGCCGCCGTTTCGCCGACTGTGGTTGCCATAATCTTGATAATCCAGAAAATAAGCGTGACCGCCGGGACTTTATTTAACATATTCGTATTCATAATTTTTTTCTCCCCAGAAATTCTTTTATTTTCGCTTTAGAAAATTAATCTTAAATGCGGTGTCAGCGAAACCATCTCATTTAATTCCGCTGAAATGCGGTTGAAAATGCCGTTTTGATTTTCCCGAATTCATATTTCGCAGTTTTTTTCCGTGTTTTATTTGTTTCGGGTGAGCAAATTTATCCATTTTTGAAATAATGAAAAAAGCACCCGCCAAAATAAATCCGGCATAAACGAATGCCATTACAAACTCTCCGTAACTGTCTTGATCGAGCCAGCCGCCTGTTTCAATCAAACCCGCTGATAACAGCATCGCCGTTGTTATTTTCAAATAAATTGTCATTTTCATCTCCTCCCTTGATTTCACTGTAAATTCTTTTGTTCAAATAAAAAGAATCAATTACGAAAGAAGCGAACAGTATGCTAAAGGCGCGGTGGTTGGCGATTTTTTTCGTAATTTCAAAGAACCCAATTACAAAGATAGCAAGGCAAAGATAAACAGAAGATTAATGCGGAATTTTTTGATGGCGGATAGTTTTTCAGTTTTTATTCTTTTGGTTTGAAAAGAAAAGATGCGATTTACAGCCGTTTCCTTAAATCGCATCTTTTCTGCCTTGGTTTGATTTTTCGACAGGTGAATTAATCATTTTCGCCGCCGTTTTCCGCAACACTTTCGGCTTGCAGAACTTTTCCGTTGTCCGCATCAACTGTAACCTCGCGGATGCCGTCGGCGGTTTGAATCTCGACATCATAAACGACGCTGCCGCCCGCTTTTTCGAGTTCGACATTTTTTACCGTTCCCGAAACTTGCGCGAGCGCGGCTGATTTCGCTTGTTCGGGCGTAATTTTCGCCGGCGATTGAAGATTTGCACTTTCGGCAGTTTCATCCGCTTCGTCAGCTTCATTTTCTTCTGAAGTTTCATTGGCTTCATCCGCTTCGTTTTCCTCCGAAGTTTCATTCGTTTCGGCTTTTTCGCCTTGCTCATTTGCTTCGTTTTCTTCCGAAGTTTCGTTTGCTTCGTTCGCTTCTTCGCTTTCGTTTTGCTCTTTTTGAAGTTGCACACTTGAGCGTGTTTCCTTTTTTTCACCGCCGCCATTTTGCGCCGTGATTCCGATTGCCGCGCCCGTGGCGACTGCAAATACTAATGATCCGATTAAAATTGCTTTTACTTTTTTACTCATTAAATTTTACTCCTTGTTTTATGTTTTATTATCGGTTTCGCAAAAATATTTGCGCCGACTTTTAACAGTTTATAAAAAGCAAGATAAACGTAAGATTAATAAGCGGGAATTTTCTGAATCTGCCAAAACTTCTCCGCATAAACATAAAAAACAAAACGCGCCGCCCAAAATTTAAGCGGCGCGTTTTTATTCGTTTTCAAAGTTATTTTTCAAAAACTGCTTCGAGATTATCAACTTCATCCAAAATCGGCGTGGCGACTTTCGCGTAATCGGCAACCGACGCGGCATTTTCCGTCTGCGCGATGAGCGATTCAAATTTCGCGGCTTCTTTGCTCGCGCCTTTGGCTTCGATTTTCGGTTTGATGGCGTTCCACGTCCGGCGCATCGCCGCCGCCGTTGATTTTAATTTGGCTTCGTCTTTGATCATTGCCAAAAGTTCGATTTCGCGCCCGTAATAATCGAGTTTGATGACTTCAACCGGAACTTTCAAGTTAAATTTCGCCGTCTGCTCGGCGATTAAAAATGTCGCTTGATTGGCTTCGCGCATCGCGTCCATTTCATTTTTCGCTTTTACCGCCGTCAAGAGCGAATTTGTCGTTTCATTTAGTTGCGTCGTCGAGAGATTTTGCGTTTTTAGATCGGTAACGGCTTTCTCCAAACGCGCTAATTTTTCGTCTGCCTTCGTCCAATCCTTCGCTTTGGCGTGGTCGTAAATGTTTTCGGCGAATTCGCCCGCGTCAACTAAAACACGCGGCGGCGCGGCATCTGTTTTCGGCATCTCGACGGTTGAAGTTTTCTCCGCCACGTTTGCCGGTTTTTCTTTAACAACCGCTGTATTCGGCGAATTTGCCGCCGTATTCGTAGCTGTATTCGACACTCCGCACGCACCGAAAACGATTGCTCCGATGAGAACCAATGCGCCGATTCCGGGCGTAAATTTGCCGTATTTCGATTTATTGTTTTTTTCGTCTTTTATCATTATATTTTTCATAATTTCACCTTTCTAATCAAATTTCCTGCTGACCGTTTTTAATCGCGGACGGTTTTGGAATTAAGCCGAAAATCCGGCACATTTCCTCGACTGTCTTTCAATTTAACAAAGCGAAAATAAACACAGGATTAATACGCGAAACTTTTTTAGTTTTCCGCAAATAAAGCGAAATTTTTTAATTATTTTGAAGGTGGTACGAATCAAACCGAAAAGACAACGTTGAATGCGCTGCCCGTTTCATCCGAGCGAATGAGTTCGAGTTCGGCGTGGTGAGTTTTAGCAATCCATTGGGCGATTGAAAGTCCGAGTCCCGCGCCGCTCGTCGCGGTTTCCGTCGTGCGGCTTCTGGCAAGGTCTGCGCGGTAAAACCTCTCGAAAATTTGTGTCTGTTCGTTTTCTGAAATTCCCGCACCGGAATCCGTGATTGTAACTTGATATTTTCCGGCGGTTTTTTTTGCTTCAACCGAAACAATTCCGCCTTCGCGGTTGTATTTGATAGCGTTGTCAAGCAGATTGACGAATAAACGCTGCAAAAGCTGTTCGTCGCCCTTCATCGGCATTTCTTCGGCAGCGTTCATCTCCAGCGAAATGTTTCTTTTTTCCGCCAATACGCGCAGCTTTCGCACACAATCCGCTAGTAGTTCGTCCAGATAAATTTCGCTAAAGTTTGCGCGGAATTGTCCCGCGTCAACGCGGGCGAGCGTGAACAAATCTTCGACAATTCGCGTTAGACGTTTGCCTTCGTCCTGCACAATTCCCAAAGATTCGCGCAGTTCGCTGTTCGGACGGTCTTCTTTTGAAAGGGCAACTTCCGCTTCGCCGCGCACGATTGCCAGAGGTGTGCGGAGTTCGTGCGAAGCGTCCGCCATAAATCTTTTTTGCTGCTCAAACGAATTATCGAGCCGTTCAAGCAGTGAATTAAAAACCGTCGCCAAACCGCCGAGTTCGTCCTTTTCATTTTTAACGGGAAGCCGCGAATGCAGATTTGTCGCGCTGATATGCGAAGCCGTTTCGCTCATTTGCGCGACGGGCGACAGAGTTTTTCGCGCTAAAAAATAACCGCCTAAACTCGCTAAAATAAGGACAAGCGGCACACAAATCAATAAAATGGTCTGAAATCCGTCAATTAATTCGTCGTCATCGTCAAGCGAATGCGCGACGAGAACGCTGAAATTTTGTCCGTCAATATGTTTTTTGCCAAATACGCGAAGTTCCGAATCTTCATTCACCGTTGTAAAAATTGCCGAATCTTTTTCCGATCTTGAAAATTTATCGGCTAATTCGGCTATTTGGTCGTCAGACAAAACCGTTCCGCCCGGTTTTTGATTGTCGGAGGCGAGAAATTTCCCCTGTGCGTCAAAAACGAAAATCCTGTAATTACGAAATCGTAAATCGTCCAACACTTCTCTGATCGCTTCGGTTCTTCCGACATCGGGCGCGGTTTTTTCTCCGTCTGCATCCATTTGTTCACGCTCGATGCTTTCGCCGAAGGTGCGCGATATTTCCTGCAAAGTGGTATCGGTTTGACGGCGCACCGTATATTTCAAAAAAAGCAATGCGGCAATCGCAAAGACGATTAAAATAACGGCGAGAACGCCCGTGAACCAAAATGTCAGTGTGGTGCGAATGGAATCGAACATAAGATTTATCTTTACCGATTTGTCTTTCCGTCGGTCAAAATATAACCCGCGCCGCGCTTTGTGTGAAGAAGTTGTAAATCAAAACCTTCGTCCATTTTTGAGCGCAGGCGATTGACATAAACCTCGATCAAATTGGAAAAAACATCGAAAGTTTCATCCCAAACATGCTCGGCAATCTCGGCGCGTCCGACGACTTTTCCCTTTTCACGCGCCAGATATTCGAGCAGCGTGTATTCTTTGGTCGTCAAAGAAATTTCGCGCCCGCCGCGCCGAACAATTTGCGCCGTCGTGTCAATTTCCAAATCTTCGACGACGATTTTCGGCGGGCGAATCTCGCCGCTCCGCCGAAGCAGTGCGCGAAGCCGTGCCAACAATTCGCCGAATTCAAACGGCTTTGTCAAATAATCATCCGCCCCGAAATCCAAACCTGAAATCCTATCTTCAACCGCATCCCGCGCCGTCAACATCAAAACGGGCGTTCTATTGCCTTCTTTACGTAATTGGCGGCACACTTCAAATCCATTTTTGAGCGGCATCATCACATCGAGAATAATCACATCGTAAGTATTAATCGCCGCCTGATAAAGCGCATCTTCGCCGTCTGCCGCCGCGTCAACTGCGTAGGCGTTTTCGCGCAAACCCTTAATGATAAAATTTGCTATTCTTCGGTCGTCTTCAGCAAGCAGAATTCTCATAACAAAACGCATTTTATCAGAAGAAAGATAAACGAGAGATTAATAAAAAAAATATCATTAGTATCCGGTTAAAAAAGTTTTTACATCTGTAAGCTGTTGATTCATTGTTGCTTACAGTATTATTTGGTTTTTACGATTTCAATTTCTTTTCAACTGAGTCTTAAACTCTTTTGAATGAACAAAGGAAAATACGTTTTTTCTCAGCTCTTTAACATTTTACCCGGGTACGAATTCGATAAATGCGTCGCCCGCTACAAAGGCGATTGTCGAGTCAAAGACTTTGCTTGCTGGATTCAATTTTTGGCGATGAGTTTCGGGCAACTGACCACACGGGGATCTTTGCGTGATACGGTCAGTTGTTTGTCGGCTCATCAGCAGAAACTTTATCATCTCGGCATCACTTGTGCGATTAAGCGTTCGATTTATAACCGGACACTAATGAAAAAATATCAAAATTCTAACGCCGACCGAAATCAGAAATTATGAAATGCCGCCGAACTTCGATAGTTTCCAAAGAAAGAAGTTTTTCACTCTGCCGATAGGTTTAATGAAACAAGTCAAGAGTTTGCGAACTTCTGCCGGCAAAATCGCCTTTATTTTACAAGTCGGGTATTTTCGTTCGTCACAACGCTTTTTCGGTAACGGGTTCTATAAATCAGACATCGCTTTTGTTACCGGGCGTTTGGATTTGCCAATTCCGAACTCTTTGGAAATTCCTAAACAAACTCTGGCAAGACATCGCACGATTATCGCCGAATTTTACGGTTTTCGGACTTTAACTAAAAATGATAAAGAACAATTGATAGCTGGAATCGCTGATTTGGTCAAACACTTTCATTGTCCGGCAGAAGTTTTTCGCCATACGATCAAGAAATTAAACAGCCGCAAATTTGTTCTGCCGGGTTATGACTTTTTGGCAACAATGATTTCGCGTGAAATATTCCAAAGAAAACTGTCTTTAAGTCGAATCATTAAAAAAATCACTCTCATTAGAGCAAAAACAACTCTTGGATTCTCTCCTTGAAAAAGAAGAACTAACTTCCGAAGTTATTTCGGAGTCTGACTTGGACACCGAAACAACTGAATCTTTTCGAGCCAAAATAACCTCACTCAAAAATCCTTCGCAATCTCTCAAACCTGCCGCCATCAAATCCAATCTCAATGATTGGAAAGTTTTGCAATCTATCTATGAAAAAATATCCAATGTTATCGAGAAACTCGACTTGAGTTCGGAAACCCTTTGTTATTATGCCAACGCCGTCTTAAAATCCGAACTCTTCCAAATTTCCCGCCAAAAAGATGAAACCGGATATTTGCATCTGCCCGCCTTATTGCCTCGCAAACTTTTCGATATCAGAATGTCGTCGTTGATTCATTTCTACAAACCGTTCAAAACATCACCAACTCCGCCACTCAGGAATTACGCGAAAAACTCTTCCGGGAACGCAAAGAAAGACGCTCCGAGTTACGTTCCTTTGTGCAGACAGTTCAAATGGATATTTTTCAACCTTTCTTGGTCGTTGACCAAATTGTTGCTTCCGACAAATTGCCGCCCGATAAAAAAATCTCTGAAATAAAAACTATTCTGCTTGATTTTCACGAATCGCGGCAAGCGGTTGAAAAGCAAATTTCCGAGATGCTTGAGAATACGGATTCATCTGCCGGAGATTCTGAATTTTACAATGTTCTGGAGCAAAAATCTCTGACTCTGCAAAAGCGAACCGCCGATATAATCAGACTTTTGCAGGTAGATGAGAAATCGGTCAATCAGGATTTGTTCAAGGCTTTACAGTATTTTCAAACGAAAGACGGACATCTGGAAAAAAATGCTCCACAAGAATTTTTGTCCGAAAAAGAACAAAACGCAATGAATAAGGACAAAAAGAATTTTCCTATCCCGCTCTACAAAATTCTGCTCTTTCAAAA
>JBBPXX010000002.1:0-22484 GCA_038200505.1 Pyrinomonadales bacterium
AAAGTTGCTTATGTCCGCTTCGCATCGGTTTACTTGGAGTTTGAAGATGTCTCCGAATTTATGAACGAACTCAAGTATTTAGTGCGCTCGCGTGAAAAAATCCCGAAAAGAAAACCGAAACGCGCTAAGAAATAATTGCGCTTTTTGATATTATCAATTTATTATGCTGAAAATTAACCGCTCGTTTTTATTTGTCGCTTTTTGCTTTTTATCCGTTTTAACTGTTTCCGCGCAAAATAAATTTGAAGGCTACAATCTTTTTCTCGATGTGCCTGACAATCAAAAAGCACAAACCTGCGCTCTGCGTTATTCCGCACCGACAACCGACATTACCATCACCGATTTAGACCGTTCAACGCCGATGAAAATTTCCAACTGCGGCGATGAAACGACACGTTTGACGCAAACTAATTCGACAACCGCCGTCGTTCGCTCCAGCACGAAAAAATATAAATTTTGCTTTAGCGGCGAAGATAAAATTTACAGGATCAGTTTCAAAGACGAAAATTCTCCGGGACAAGTAATTTATAACTGGATCGCCACGCCTGAAACGCCCGGAATTTATAATCTCAAAGATTTCGGCGGAATCGGCGACGGCAACACTGATAACACAATTGCATTTAAGAGCGCGATGGCTTATGTCGCTTCGCGCGGCGGCGGCATTCTACAAATTCCCGAAGGCGATTTTTCCGTCAATTCGACAATTGCACTGCCCGCCGGAATTACAATCCAAGGCATCAGCGGCATTACGACGCTCGCGCCGGTTAATAATGTCGTCAACAAAAATCCGAGCCGCATTCGCTTGAGCGGTTCAAATCGCGCACTTTTCCGAATCGGCGAATGCGTCGAAAACGTCGTAATGAAAGATTTGGAACTTTACGGTGCGACAAACGACAATACTTCGGGCATCGAAGCGGTCGGCGCGTTTATGTCGTCGCAGAATTTTTATTTCGAGCGCGTCGTTTTTCAAAACTTCAATCGCGGATTTTACGCGCACGGTTTGCCGGTTACGAATTTTGCTTGGCAATTCGATTACATAAAATTCAATCATTGCCGTTTTGTTTATAACCGCGATGCCGGAATTTATTCGGATGTCATCAATTCCGATTGGAAAATCGAAGGAAGTATGTTTTTGAATCCTGCCCGCACACCGTCGCAAAATGCCAACTCGATGCACTTTGAACACGCCGGACTTATTTTGATTCAGGATACTTTCGGCGGCGGTTTTGTCAACGCCATCGGCGGAACTTATCTCGACGTAACCGACAGCGCAAATATTACGGTCATAAATTCCACCAGCGAGCAGATGACGGCTTCATTTGTCTATAACGGCGCGAAACTGCGTAACGCGGGCGATTATTCCTATCCGATAACTTTTATCAACAATATTTTCGGTGAACCGATAATTTTTAATGCCCGCCGCACTTTCGTTTCCATCGGAAATCTTTACGGACCGAACACATTTCAAGCTGATGACCGCCTTCGTGTCTATTCGACGGGAGATCGTTTTTGTTACGATGGTTATACGTTGGGATGTCGGGGCGCAAAAACAATTAACGGCTTTGATAAAGCGACCGTCATATTTAAAACCGGACAGCTCGACGACGGAAGCGTCAAAGGAAGTCCGACATATTTCGGTTCGGATGTGCAGTTTGCAACGCCGGTGCAGATGCCTTCGATTTTGCAAAACGTGCTTCCGGCAGGAAAACCGAACGGTTCGATGATTTATTGCTCAAACTGCCGCCGCAACTCAACGCCGTGTCAAGCAGGCGGAAGCGGCGCACCGGCGATGATGGTCGCCGGTCAGTGGAGTTGTTTGTAAATTGTTTAAATAAATATGAAATATGCTTGGTATGATTTGGTCGGTTCAGTCGGCGTTTTTACGATTATTCTCACGTATATTTTGTTGCAGATCGGAAAAATAAAAAGCGATGCGCTGAATTATTCTTTACTCAACGCTGTCGGAGCGATACTGATTATAATTTCGCTTCTTTACAGTTTTAACTTTTCCGCTTTCATCGTAGAATTTTTTTGGGTGCTGATTAGTATTTACGGAATAATCAGATACTTTTTGAAGAAATAATTGTCGAAACCTTCTATTGTCGCAGACGCTTCCGACATTGCTCGTAAAAAGAATGACTGCAAAAACAAACTTAAAAAAATCAACCGAACCGCTTTCCTGCACAAAGGAAACTTCCTTATCCAAAGATCAATTTTTGGAACTTTACCGCTATGTGAAAATGACGAGAATGTTTGACGAAATTACCGTCAGGTTAAAGCGTCAGGCAAAATTGACGGGCGGCGTTTTTACGAGTTTGGGACAGGAAGCGACGGCGGTTGGAACGGCTTACGCGCTTTCAGAGCAGGATTTTATCGCGCCTTTAATCCGCGACATCGGTGCGGTTTTTGTCAAAGGAATCAGCCCGCGCGTGATATTCGCGCAGTATCTGGGCAGAGCAAACGCACCGAGCCGCGCAACCGACGTGCAGTTTCATTTTGCCGATCTGGAAAAAGGTTTCGTCGGTCCGATTTCGCATCTCGGCGATATGATTCCCGTGATGACGGGAATTTTGCTGGCTTCGAGAATGAAAAAGGAAAATCGCGTCGCGGTTGCGTATATCGGCGAAGGCGCGTCTTCGACGGGCGCGTTTCACGAAGGCATAAATTTTGCCGCCGTGCAGAAACTTCCGCTGATTACGATTATCGAAAATAACGGCTACGCTTATTCGACACCGACGCGCAATCAAACCGCTGCGGCTCATTTTGTTGACAAGGCAATCGGCTACGGAATTTTAGGTTTGTCGGTGGACGGCAACGATATTGTCGCCTGTTATGAAACAATGAAAAAAGCGGCTGAACACGCCCGAAACGGTAATGGTTCGGTTTTAATCGAAGCGATGACATACCGCCGCAAAGGACACGCCGAACACGACAATCAATCTTATGTTCCTGAAGGCGAAATTGATTTTTGGGCGAAAAATAACGATCCGATTGACCGCTATGAACGATATTTAACGACAGAAAATATCGCATCCGAAGAAGAATTGAAAAAGATTGTCGCCGAAGTTTCAAGTTATCTGGAAAGCGAATTGGCGATTGCCGACGAAGCAGAATTTCCTAAAGGAATTTCCGCCGCTTACGATGTTTTCGATAATTCGATTATGAAACCGGCTTTTAAAAAGAAGGTTCTGGAAAAGTAACGCAGTCGTCCCGACTGCCGTATCGGATGCGTCCCGCTTCCGAGTGAAAAAATGTGCGCGGTTTTGGAAGACGTGAGTGCGGGACGCACTCAAGACAGCAGTCGGGACGACTGCGTTACACTTATAAAAATGATTGAATTTAGTTCCGACATTTGCACCGATTTTGAAAGCGCAAGTTCGCGCGAGTGGTTAGAAACAAACGGCATCGGCGGATTTGCTTCTTCAACAATTTCAGGTGTTCACACACGCCGTTATCACGGACTTTTAATCGCCGCCACCGCGCCGCCGCTCGGCAGACTTTTATTGTTTTCAAAATTTAAGGAAACACTCATAATTAACGGCAATCGCTGCGAACTCTCAACCAATCAATATCCCAATACAATTTATCCCGAAGGCTATAAGTATTTAAAAAGTTTCCGGCTTGCGCCTTTTCCGATTTGGACTTTCGAGATCAACGGAATCGAAATCGAAAAAAAGGTTTTTATGGTCTATGGCGAAAACACGGTAATTTGTCAGTGGTCGAAAAATACAGCAGACAGCGGACAGCGGACAGCGGACAATAAACAAATTGAACTCGAATTAAAGCCGTTAGTTGCATTTCGTGATTATCATCATCTGCGCCGTGAAGATAATGATTTCAACCAAAATTTTAATGTTGCGGAAAATCAGGTTTCGATTCAGCCTTACGAAAGAATGCCTGAATTATTTTTCGCTCATAACGCGCAAACTATCGAAAAATCGGGTTTTTGGTATGGTGATTTTGAATACGCGATTGAAAAAGAACGCGGTTTTGATTTTCAGGAAGATTTATTTCAACCGTTTGGTTTGAAGTTTGATTTGAGCAAAACCGCAACGGTTATTGTTTCCACCGAGCCGCAAAACATTTCCGATGTCGAAACTTTTGAAAACAAGGAAATCGAGCGGCGCGAAGAATTGATAAAAACCGCCGAAGCAAAAGACGCATTTTTCCGGCAGCTAGTTCTCGCGGCTGACCAATTTATCGTTTCACGCAGCGCGGGAAAAACGATTATCGCCGGCTATCCGTGGTTTTCCGATTGGGGACGCGACACGATGATTGCGCTCAACGGTCTGACTTTGGCGACTAATCGTCCTGAAATCGCAAAAAGTATTTTGCTGGAATTTTCCAATTATATATCCGAAGGAATGCTGCCGAATCGTTTTCCCGACGAAGGCGAAACGCCTGAATACAATACGGTTGACGCGACGCTCTGGTATTTTGAAGCGATTCGCGCTTACGTTGAAAAAACGGATGATTATGATTTTGTCCGCGAAAACCTTTACGAGAAACTCGTCAATATCATTCTCTGGCATTTATTCGGAACGCGCTACAATATTCACGTTTCCGACGACGGTTTGCTTTACGCCGGAGAAGAAAACTCGCAATTAACGTGGATGGACGGCAAAGTCGGCGACACTGTTTTTACGCCGCGCATCGGAAAACCCGTCGAAATTCAAGCACTTTGGTATAACGCATTGTGCATAATGGCGGATTTTGCCGACAACTTCAGCGATCAGGCAGACGGAGAAAAATATCTGCAAATGGCGGACAAAGCCAAGCAGAATTTTAATGATGAATTTTGGAACGAAGACGAAGAATGTTTGTTTGATGTAGTTGACGGTGAACAAAAAGACGCGAGTATCAGACCGAATCAGATTTTTGCGGTCAGTTTACCGAATACGATGTTGAGCATTGGCAAAGCGCAGAAAATCGTGCAGAAAGTTGAAGCGGAACTTCTGACACCTTTTGGGCTACGTTCACTTTCGCCGAAGGATTTTCGGTATTGTCCGATTTACACGGGAACGCCTTTCGAGCGCGATTCCGCTTATCACGAAGGCACGGTTTGGGCGTGGTTAATCGGTGCGTTTATTGATGCTTACCGCAAAGTCAATGCTAACGGACAACAAACCGAAAATCGCATTGAGGAAATTTTAGAAAATTTCAAAACTCATCTGACCGAAGCCGGAATCGGACAAGTTTCGGAGATTTTCGACGGCGACGCACCGCATAAACCGCGCGGCTGTATCGCACAAGCGTGGAGCGTGGCGGAAATTTTGCGGGTTATCGGGAAATAATTTTGCTCATTTAAGAAAATTGCCACAAAAGGCACAAAAATCACAAATTAATTTTTTGAGAATTTTGCGCCTTTTGTGGCAATTATTTTCAATCCTTCAAAAAAACGGCTTCTCATTTCTGAAAAGCCGTTTTAATTTATAAAGTATTACAAATTATTAAATTCCGAATAATCTCGGCGGAGCTTTTTTCTGCAAAAGTTTCCGCAGTTTAAGACGCGCTTTGTGCAGTTGCGATTTTGACGTTCCAACCGAACAGCCTAAAATTCTGGCGACTTCTTCGTGTTCGTAACCTTCGACATCGTGCAGAACAAAGACGTTACGATAACCGTTCGGCAATTTTTCAATCGCGTTTTCAATGGCGATTTTGTCAACTACCGGCATTTTTCGCGGATTCTGCGTTCCGCCGACAATCTGCACCGGAGTTTCGCCTTCTTCGGTCGTTTTTTCAAATTTCACATTCCGCTTGCGAAAGTGCATTAAAACTTGATTGACCGTCAAACGATGAAGCCAAGTCGTAAAAGCCGAGTCGCCGCGAAAACTGCCGATTTTGCGATGCAGTTGAATAAATACATCCTGCGTTAAATCTTCCGCTTCCGTCGTATTTTGGAGCATTCGCAAACAAATCGAATAAACTCTGCGATGATGACGGTTATAAACTTCTTCAAACGCCGCCATATTTCCTTTCGCGGAAAGTTTCGTCAATTCAAAGTCTTTTGCCGACTTAATATCAACGGTTTCCTGTTTTTCAATAAAACCCTTTTTCTCTTTTTTCCCTTCCGTCGCTTCCTGTAAAATCGGATAATCTAAAGTTTCAGTCATTGTTGTCATTTTCTTATTCCCCCGTGTATTAGTATATCAATTCGTGTGCCACAACTATTATTTATAAAGTCCATAAAAACATTTCACGCCGGACAAAGCATTTTGTTTCACTTTCTTAGACATACTATTATATTCGCAAAACATCATAGTTTAGATTTAAACCAAATCGTGTAATGTCCGACTCAAATATGTCTATTGCAATAAACGTATTGAATTGTTACTACTTACAAAATTTCAAATAATGCTAATATAATTATTCCGAAATTGGTTAAAAAAATTCCCGGATGGAGAGAATACGAAGGTGAAAAAGTTTTTGCTTGCCAGATTTTTAGTTTTGATGTTTGCCGTTTTGTTTTTGAACGGCGGCGTTTATTCTCAAGATAATTCTTTAACTAAAATAAAAAGTCAGGAAGTTTCCGACAAAGAAGGAATTCCCGTTTTGGTTAAACATTTGCCTGATTGGGAAAATACACGAAATCGTGCAAGCTATATTCTAAATGCTAATGATTTGCAAAATGCTTTAGGCACACAACCTGTTTTTGATGCGCTTGATTTTACGGGCGGCACGGAAGCCGTTACTGCAAGCTATCCGCAGGGAAAACTTCTCATCGTCGAATTTATGACACCGCAGAGTTCGATTGATGCTGACAATAAAATCAAACAGAAGCTGTCTGAAAACGGACAAAGTTCGCCGATTTTTTATCGCCGTATCGGAAATTACAACGCTTTTGTTCTTGACGGTTCGGACGAAGAGGCGGCAAATGCTCTGCTTGACCAAGTAAAATACGAGAAAAAAATTCAATGGTTGGGCGAAGACCCGTTTGCCTTCAAACGTGCCGAACGTGCATTTATCGAATCAACTGCCGATCTCTTTGTTTCGACAACGCTGGCAATTGTCGGCGGAATCGGTTTGTCCGTTTTCATTGGAATCATTGTCGGTTTTACTTTTTACTTTCTCAGTGTAAAAAAACGCGCCGGAATGGAAGCATTCTCCGACGCGGGCGGAATGACGCGCTTAAATCTCGACGGTTTATCGGCGCAAACTTCATCTGACAGATTACTTAAAGATTGAAAGCGAGCCGGAGAATTACATAATTTCAAAATTTATTGAAACAAATATTTACAAACTTCCGAATATTGCTTGACAGTGCTGTTACAAAAGAACACTCTAAATTTACCTTTGTAATTTTCAGTATTTATAAAGTAGTCTACTGTTATAAGGAACAAACTATTTTAGCCTACGTTATCAAGGAATTCTAGATTTCTTTTGAAAATTCTAGATTCAGTAATGGAGTATAAAATGACTAAAAAACTATTTTTAGGACTAGCGTTAGTTCTATTCTTGATAAACTTTGCTGCTGCTCAAGAGCAAACATTTATTTCCAAAAAGCAAAATACCAATGTTTTATCTGTTAACACGCAAGATGCTGTTGCTTTCAACATAGAAAATGCGCGGTTAAACAATATTGTTACCAAGAAGAAGGGCATATTTGCAGAGAACTTTCAACTCTCATTTGAATTGCCGAATGTTATGAAAAGTATTCTGCCACAGACCGGAGTTGTATTAACCGCTTATAACAAAGACGGCAGCGTTTTTGGAAAACATATATGGTATTCGGCAACTAAGGGAATGATAAGCGAATTCTCTAAAGATAAACTTCAAATTGTTTTGAATGCAAACCCAAAACTTGCAGGAGCAAGCAGCTATACTTTATCAATGGCTCCAGACGAAGATGAGCCGGTAACGCTTGCACAATGCGTTTCTGCCGCAAAGGATGCTTGTGGGGCTGGAAAAATTGGAAGTGTCGGTACGACGGCTGGTGGTGATTGTAATTTTACTTGTAGTCCGAATCAGTAGTTGAAAACTAAAAGAAGCATAGCAAGTATAAGTTTGCTAAAGCAATAAATCATTATAATGATAGCCAGTAGTTGATATCAGCTACTGGTTTTTATTTATGTAAAATTATTCAAGATTTAGATTAAATCCACTAATTTTGCCAACTTACATTTCAATTTTCTACATTTCTACTTTTATACGCTTGAACCGCTTCTGTCGCGCCCGCGTGCATAATTTCGGGTTTGTGATATTTCCAATGTTTTTCAAATTCCTCGTCCGTCATTTCAGTTTTCGTCGTGCGTTCCTTCGATTTCAAAAAAGTTTCACACCATTCGCGGATTTCCGAATTTCGATTCAACGCGGTTCGCGCTCCGTGCATCAAATTGTCGCGTTCCATAATTTGTTCTCCTTTTTATGTTTGTTTTTTGAATTAAAACCTTTTCGCAAAAACAGCGTAAAAACAATAACTTAAATTTCTTTTGGAGTTTTCTTAGTGAAAAAAATATTTATAAATTCGCTGCTGCTTTTATCAATTTTAACTAATGTCAGTTTTGCACAAACGACAAAACCTTCGCAAGTTAAGCCGCAAAATACAACGACAGTCAAAGCCGCGCCGGCGCAGGCTCTCGAAGTTCCGTTTGTCAACAAAGTTTTGCCGAACGGTTTGGAAGTCATCGTTTTGCCGGACGCTTCCGTGCCGCTCGTAACGGTGGAAATGGCTGTTCGCAACGGCTCTTTTACCGAACCGCCGGACTTAAATGGCTTGTCGCATCTTTACGAACATATGTTTTTCAAGCCGAATCAGGCGAGCCTTTTATATAGATGTCAGCTTGCCGCGCAATACGGCAATATGCAGTATTTCAAAGGCGAAAATTGTGCGGAAACAATAAAATTAGGCTCAAAAATCGGCAGCGTCGCGTATTTAAACGATGCTTCGCAACTCGATATTTATAATGGAACGACACGCGAAGAAGTCGTCAATTATTATTACACGACAACCAGCCCGTATCTTTCAAGCGCGATGCGCTTGATAAACGATGCGATTCGCTATCCGACTTTTGATAAAAATGAACTCGAACAGGAAAAAAAGGTTGTCGTCGGCGAAATTGACCGCAACGAATCGAATCCGTTTTTTTATTTAGACCGCGCACTCAAAGACAAATTATTTTATAAATATCCGACGCGCAAAAATCCGCTCGGCACACGCGAAACGGTTTTGTCGGCAACAACCGACAAAATGCGCCTGATTCAATCGCGTTATTATGTCCCGAACAACGCTGCACTGGTCATTACCGGCGATGTCAACCCGGAAGAAGCCTTCAAAACTGCTGAAGAGATTTTTGGCAGTTGGGAAAAAAGAAAAGTTGATCCTTTTAAGGAAATTCCGCTTGTCGAACACCCGCCTTTGACAAAAAGCGAAGGCGTTATTGTTGAACAACCCGTTCAAAATGTGCTGATTCAAATCGGCTGGCAAGGTCCTTCAACCGGCAAAGACGATGCAGCGACTTATGCGGCGGACGTTTTTTCTTATATTTTATCTCAGCCGGACTCGCGCTTTGAACGTAATCTAGTTGATTCAGGTTTAGCTGCTACGGCTGATCTCGGTTATTACACACAGCGAAATGTCGGACCGATTGCGCTGACTATTATAACAACGCCGGATAAAGCCAAAGCCGCGCTCAAAGCCGCTTACGCCGAAGTCGCGCAGTTTGATAAACCGGATTATTTCACCGACGAAGAACTTGCCAACGCCAAAACTATTCTCGAATCGAGAGATTTATTTGACCGCGAAAAACTCAGCGATTATTCGCATACTTTAGGTTTTTGGTGGTCTTCAACCGGCGTTGATTATTTTCGCGGTTATTACAAAAACCTTCGCGCCACTTCGCGCCAAGACATCAATCGCTACGTCAAAACATATATTCAAGGCAAACCGCACGTCGGCATCGCGCTTATTTCTTCGGACGCACAAGCCGACGCGAAAATTACGGAACAGGATTTAATCGGAAAATAATATGACATTTATCATTCATCATTTATCAATTATCAATAAAAAATTATTGGCAATCGGATTGCTGACTTTATCTTTAGCTATCACAAATTTTGCTCAAACACCGGGCAAACCGGGCATTGCCGACCAAGCCGCGCTCGTTTCGGAGTTTGATGTCAACGGATTAAAGGTGTTAGTTAAACGCCGCGCGAACGCGCCGACAGTTGCCGCCGGACTTTTTATTCGCGGCGGCGCACGAAATATTTCCGATAAAAATGCTGGTATAGAAAATTTTATGCTCGACGTTTCCACCGAAGGCAGCAAAAACTTTCCGCGTGAAACTCTCAGGCGCGAATTGGCAAGCACGGGCAGCAACATCGGTTCGAGTTCAAACAACGATTACAGCGTCGTTAGTTTGGTTTCGACGCGGCAGAATTTTGACAGTTCGTGGGATATTTTCACCGATTTGGTTATAAATCCGACGTTCACAACCGAAGGCATCGCACAGGCGCGTGAAAAAAATCTGACCGGCTTGCGCGAACAGGAAACCGATAACGATAATTTTTTGCAGATTTTGCAGAACAGAATTATTTATGCCAATCATCCGTACGCCAACGATGTCAACGGAACTTTGGAAACTGTCGGCAAATTCACGGCAAAGGAATTAAGCGATTATCACCAAAAAGTAATGCAGACTTCACGGCTTCTGCTCGTCGTCGTCGGCGACGTTGACCCGAATGAACTGAAAACACGCATCGCCGGAACGCTCGGAAAGTTGCCGCGCGGAGATTATAAAGAACAACCTTTTCCCGCGCTCGATTTTTCAAAAGCGACTTTAGATGTAACGACGCGAACGCTGCCGACCAATTATGTGCAAGGCGTTTTCAACGCGCCGTCGCTCAACAATCCCGATTATTACGCGATGCGCGTGGCGATGACGATTCTGCAAAGTCTTATTTTTAATGAAGTTCGCGGCAAGCGTCAATTGTCTTACGCACCGAACGCCGAACTCGGTTCATCTGCGGCAAATACGGCGAACATTTACGTTACCGCCGTTGACGCAAACCAAGCCGTCAGCGTGATGCTCGACCAGATAAAACTTCTAAAAACCAAACAAATCAACGAAGATATTATTTCCGGCATCGCCGAACATTATCTGACAATGTATTATTTGGGACAGGAAACCAACGCCGCGCAAGCCGCCGAACTCGCTAAATATGAACTAATCGGCGGAGGCTGGCGCAACACTTTCGATTTTTTGAAAAAAGTTCGGCAGGTTACACCCGAAGATATTCAGCGCGTTTCAAACAAATATATGAAAAACATCCGCTTCGTCGTCATCGGCAATCCGTCGGCGATTGACAGGAAGATTTTTCTGCAAAATTAACAGGATAAAAATCGAGAAGTCGAACGGAATTACTAAACATTCATTTTGTTCGAACTTCTCGATTTTAAAAAATAAAAGTTTTACCGATACAAATCGGAAATGACGTAAAAAGATAGAAGCAAACTTCAATTATTCATTATCAATTATCGGTTGAATTGACGTGATGCGAAACTAACCATACGCAACTTCGAGTTTAACGAAGTATGTTTTTAAGAGAAGCTGTTTCCCCCTCACGTCCAATGATTTGTTCGATGGCACGTTTCATTTATGGGAAAACCTCCCATAATAAAATTGATTTGTTTTCATCAGCGGCTGTCATCAACAAGTTTCCGTGTGGACTCCAGCGAGCAATGTAACTTTGATGAAGCAGTTTCGATTTATCTTTATCGGTTTCCTTGATTTCTTGCAGGAGTTCGCCCGTTTCCGGTTTCCAGAGCCGAACAACCTTATTGCTGACAGAAAGCAATATCTTCTCGCTCGGATGAAACGAAAAGATTTCATAATTGGTAACGAGAGTTCCGACAAACCAATCGTGTTCGTCATCGTAGATAAGCGGCAGTTTAGCAACAAGTTTGCCTGACTGCGTATCCCAAATATTCGCTTCCTTTTCAAAATTGCTGGCAATGAAGAACTCACCACTCGGACTCCACGAATCGCCCGTCGGCATTGCTAAAAATTGTCGCGGAGGAATCCATTTTGCATAAAATTGCAATCTGGTCTTATTCGGGTTGTCGAGTGTGGTTTTTACTTTGCCAGTTTCCGCATTAATAATCTCGATGATCTTTTTTTTCGGCTTCGAGATTGTGAAAAATTTTGAATCTGGACTAAAACTCAGAAAAGTGATGTCGCCGGTTTGTTTTTCATCAAGAAAATAGTAAAGCGGTGATTCACTAGCGGCGGTTGTCCGGCAGATAACACCCTTTGAATCTAAAATCTGTCCGCAAAGAAATTTTCCATCAGGGCTTTCCGCATTAAATACAGCATAATTAAAATAATCCGATTTTCGTAATTCTTGGTCAAAAGATTTTATTAATGCGCCAGTTTCCGCGTCGGAAATTCGCACGGGTTTTCTCCCGGAATATTTCTCACTGGTTATGATGCTGCGTCCGTCATTAGTGAATTTCACTAACCATAAAGAATATGAATTAACATCTTCAGTTCTAATAATCTTGCCGTTTTCGTCCCGCACCGAAAATGAAGTTTTCGTATTCGGCGAAGAAAGCGACAAATGCCCGACACTTAAAATTCTGTCGCCGTTTTTATTCCACTCGACTTGTTCGACACCTTGTTTTTCATTCAAAATATCAATCAACTTTCCGTTTTCCGTGTTCCACAAGTAAGCCTTCGTTTTGTCGTCGTAACCCGAATCGTATTGGAGAATTTTCGTTCCGTTTGGCTGCCACGCGAAACGAAATCCGTTTTTGAGTGATATTTTTTCAGGAAATGACAACATCAGTTTGCCAGTTTCGGCAGACCAAACTTGGGTCGAATTATCATTGACGAGCAAAACTCGTTTTCCGTCCGGGCTAAAAGAAGCATATCGCACGCTGTCATTTGAGTTACCGATGTCTAAACGATATTTGAGCTGAATAATTTGACCGTTTGAATCTTGTGCTAAAGAAACAAGTGGAAAAAACAGGCATAATAAAAATATCTGTAAAAAGCGTTTCATACTACAAAAACAATACCAGCAAAATTATCAGCTTAAATTGGTATTATGATACTTTTTTCAACTGTCACAACTTAACAACTTCAAATTCAGAGAAGCCATCGAACAATTATTTATTCGGGTTTCTTCCGTATCTGAAAACTGCTTACAAAATAATTGATAACGGACAATTTTTATTTGACAATACATCAATCTTATTTTGAATTGGTATTACTTTCAAACCTTTTCCAATTTGACTTTTACATTGCTGAAAAACCGCGACGGCGTTTCTGCCGTATTTTGTTTGAATATCCTTTATCTTAAAAGCGATTTCGTCGAATGCTTCGTCCCGAGAAATTTTCTGCCAACCGTTTTCGGTTTTCTTGACGGGAAACTTTAAACGATCCGCATCTTCATTCTTCTTTCAACTCAAAACTCAGGTCAAGGCTAAAGACATATTGCAAAGATTTTTTTAAAATTCTCAAAAAGTTTTCCACCTGTGGAAAACTTTAAATTTTCGCCATCAAATTCGGCGCAATCGCCGTTTCCGAATGGTCGAAAACTGAGTCGAGTTCTTGTTCGACACTGCCGTGAAGCGGTTTTATTTCTTTGATTAGCGGCGCGAAATTTTCAAAATCGTAAAGTTCCGTGTCGAGCAGATGCGAACCTGTTACGTTTGATAAAGCCGTCATAATTGACGAACGAACGTGCGGAATTTCTTTGGTCAGTTCGGTAATCAGTTTTTTGACGCGGGCGCGTTTCAAATTCGGTTGCGAACCGCACAAATTGCACGGGATTATCGGGAAATTTTTCTCGGCGGCAAATTTTACAATATCCTTTTCGTGACAGTAAGCAAGCGGACGAATAATCGTATTGCGTCCGTCGTCGGAGCGCAGAATCGGCGGCATCGCTTTTAATTGTCCGACGAAAAAAAGATTTAATAAAAATGTGTTGATAATGTCGTCGGCGTGATGTCCGAGCGCGATTTTCGTGCAGTTTTCTTTGACGGCGGTCGTGTATAAAATTCCGCGCCGCAGACGTGAACAAACCGAGCAAAAAGTCTTGCCTTCGGGAACTAATCTCGTAACAATCGAATAAGTATCTTCTTCGACAATTTTGTAGTTTACGCCGATGCTTTCCAGATATTCGGGCAAAATATGTTCGGGAAAATCAGGCTGTTTCTGATCGAGATTGACGGCGAAAATTTCAAAATTGACAGGTGCGCGTTTTTGCACGTCGAGCAACAAATCGAGCATCGTATAGCTGTCTTTTCCGCCCGAAAGACAGACCATTATCTTGTCGCCGTCTTCGATCATCGAAAAATCGCGGACGGCTTCGCCCATTTTTTTGAGCAGTTTTGTTTTTATCTTACTTTCTACAAACAAATTTTTATCATCTTCTCCAAACTTATAAGTTTGACACGACGCGCCGAAATTGACAAATCCGCAACCTTTACACAATGTTTCCGTAAAGTTAATCGGTTTGCCGCACTTCACACGAACTTTTATTGGCTGATTTGATTTGATATATTTCTTCTGTTCGCCGAATTTTGCTCTGGACGTTTTTCTATAATCAATGCTCGAAAATGAATTTTTTCCGATAGATGAACTTTCTTTTATCAACGAAGAATTTAACACGCTGAAAGTTTCGCCTAAACAGTTGGATATGTTGCTGGCAAACGGCTGGCGGCATTTCGGAACGCAGTTTTTCCGCTATAATCTGTCATTTTACGACGGAAGAATTTGTCAGGTTTTTCCGCTGAGAATTCGCCTTTCCGATTTTTCTCTCTCCAAAAATAAACGCCGTGTTTTAACAAAAAATCGAGATTTACAAGTTGTTATTCAACCAATTGAAATAACCGAAGAAAAAGAAAAGTTGTTTGAAGTTCACAAATATCGGTTTAATCACAGTATTCCTTTTTCAATTTACGATTTTCTTTCCTTCGATGCGAAAAGTGTTCCGTGCGAAGCATTGGAAGTCGGCGTTTATGACAAAGGAAATTTGATTGCCGCAAGTTTTTTCGATGTCGGCGAAACGGCGATTTCAAGCATTTACGCAATGTTTAAGCCCGCAGAAAAATCGCGCAGTTTAGGAATTTTTACGATGCTTCTGGAAATTGAATACGCTCGAAAACACGGCAAAAAATTTTATTATCAAGGCTATTGTTACGACGGAAATTCCTTTTACGATTACAAAAAACGCTTTCGCGCTCTCGAAAAATTCGATTGGAAAATGAACTGGGAAAGTGTTAAGGCGTAAACGGTTTGTTATAAACTTCCTGATAAATCCAACCTAAAAATCTGGTTTCCGCCGTGCATAAAGATTCCAGCCAGCAACTCGATAAGTACAAACGTCTTTCCGTTTTCGACGGAATTTTTTCGGCTTGCTCGATGTGTGATTTGTTTTGTTCCAAATCATAACTTTTGGCAATTTCTTCGTTTGTTTGTTTGGCATCGCCGAGAGCCTGCAAAACGTCCGCGATCCAGCGATGCAGTTTTTTTTCCGAATCATTTTCGCCCAACGCCTGAAAAACTCCGATGGCAAAACGCGATTCGGCATTTTCAAACGGATAAATTTCTACGCCGTTTTCCGCGTCGTCCGCCTGTTTCCACTGAAAAAGTTCTTCAACCTGCGGATTTCTGACGAGCGCAACGCGCTGATCGTAACTTAAAAACCATTCGAGCAAATCTGCCAAAGAATTCGTATTTATATCACCGCTGGCGGTTTTTTGCAGTTTCGGCGGTTGAGTTTGTTGTGTTTGTGCCATAAAGAAAATATTCTAACCCAATAAAATGAAGACGTAAAAGCGTCGGAAAAGTTTAATTAAAACTTTTGCCCGCGAATTACACGAATCTTCACAAATAGTTTTTGAAAATTGAAAATTTCTTTTATTCGCGTTAATTCGCGCAATTCGCGGGCAAATTCTCTATTTTCACTCGCTGAAAATAAATTATCTTTCCAAAAATGAATGCAGAATAAAATGCAGCACGAAAAATAACGCTACGCCCGCAAAAACCGAAAGCGAAACAAGCGGGTTTTTGCCGCCGTGATGATTGACTTCGGGAATCAAATCGCTCGCCGCGACATAAAGCGTTACGCCGCTTGCCAGCGGAAGCGCGTAAGCAACTGTAAAACCAACCTTTGCGCCGACAAAGTAAAAAAGCAAAACACCGAGAAAAGTTGTCAATCCGACCAATGTTGTTGCAAATAAAACTTCTTTCAAGCCTTTACCGGCGGCTAAAATTATTGACGCGATGGTAAAGCCTTCGGGAAATTTATGTAGAAAAACGGCGAAAAATACTAAAATTCCGACGCGGTAATCAACCTGTGCGGCGGCGGCAATCGAAACGCCGTCAAAAAATGTGTGAATCAGAAGTCCGCCGATTGCCGTGTAAGCCGAAGAGGTCGAAATCAGATGATCCGGGTGCATTTCTTCGCCGAGATGAAAATGCGGCGCGATGGTGTGTTCAAAAAACTGCGTTATCAAATAACCGACAAGCAGCAAACCCATCGGATAAATCATTGTTTCGGTGCTGTAAGTTCCTTCCTTCTGCCAAAGTCCGACGACCTCAGGCAAAATATCAATAAAAGTTACGGCGAGCATAAAGCCCGCGCCCAACGCCAGAATATATTTGAGCAGTTTTTTGTAATTTTTCTGAATTCCGGGCGGAAAAAGAATCAAACCGCCAAGCACATTTGCCAAACCCGCAAAAATACCGAAAACTAAAAGTTGAGCAAGTGTGATTTCCATATCGAACCGCCGAAATTTCTTCTCAAACTGCTGTAAAAGAAATGGCTTGTTGTTGTCGAATAAACTTGTAAAGTATAAACTTTAACTCAAACTTCCTCGAAAAGAAACTACAAATCACCAGTAATTTGCCTTAATCACAAAACTGTGAAAATTAAGCACTTGATTAAAATAAAAAACCGACAATAATTCTTGACAGGAACTAAAAAATAATCGTAAGATGCTTGTTAATTAGTTGAAACAGCCCAAGACGAAATTTGGGCGCAGAAAATTTTTTCATAATAAGATGTGTTTAAGTTTAAGCACTTTCCCCGAAAAAGTTTCTAACTAATCGTGATGCGCGGAGATTATTTAAAACCAGTAGGACGGTCAAAAAATCCAATTTTTCGCGTTTAATCAACAAAAATTTATATTGAAAAGTTTTTGCCGAAGGTTTTGGCAGATACGGATATTTATGTGCCTTGAAACTGCGGAATAATGCGCCGAAAAATTGTGGTTGCTCTTTGAATGTGCCGAAATTAAAAGCCGAAAATTTACATAGACCTGTTTTGTTGGCGGAAACTATCGAACTTTTGAATCCTCCGACGGACGGAACTTTTGTTGACGCGACGCTCGGTTTAGGCGGACATTCCGAAGCGATTTTAGCAAATTTTGATAAAACACGAATTATCGGAATTGATCAGGATGCCGAAGCGATTGAATTTGCAAAGGAAAGACTTGAAAAATTCGGCGGCAGAATCGAAATTTTTCAGGCAAATTTTTCCGACATCAAAGAAGTTTTGAGCGGCGCGGAAGTTGAAAAGGTTGACGGAGTTTTGGCTGATTTGGGAGTTTCGTCATTGCAGTTTGACAGCGAAACACGCGGATTTAGTTTTCGATTTGACGCGCCTCTCGATATGCGGATGAATGCGGATTCAGACACGGAAACCGCCGCCGAATTACTGGAAACACTTTCGGAATTTGAAATCGCGCGGATTATTTATGAATACGGCGAAGAAAGATTTTCGCGGCGCATTGCGCGGAGAATTGTTGAAAAAAGAGAACGAGGTGAGCCGGTAAAAACGACGAAAGAGTTAGCCGAATTGGTTGAGCGCGCGGTCAGACGCGGCAAAAAAGACAAGATTCATCCGGCGACGCGCACGTTTCAGGCTTTGCGAATCGCCGTCAACCGCGAACTTGAGATTTTAGAACAGTTTATCCGTGACTCAGTTGATGTTTTGAAAAAAGACGGGCGGCTTGCAATCATAACTTTTCATTCTTTGGAAGACAGAATCGTCAAACAGACGTTCCAAAAACTTGCCGGAAAATGTTCCTGTCCGCCGCGAATGCCGCAATGCGTGTGCGGCGCAACGAAGGAAATCGAAATTTTAACGCGCAAACCGATTGTGCCGAACGAAGCTGAAACGGAAGAAAATCCACGCGCCCGAAGCGGAAAACTTCGCGCTTGTTTGAAGTTGAGTTGATTATAGATTTTTAGGAAAATTATGAGCCGTAAAAAAATAACTCCCAAAAAACCGATTAAAAAATCCAACTGTGAAAGCGAACCGCTTCCGCTTCGCTATATCCTTCTGACGCTAACCTGCGGATTGATTTTAGTTGTCGGCTTTTTCTTTGCCGCCCGCCAGCATTTTTCTTCGATAGATTACGGCATTAAAAATTCCAAACTGAAAAAGCAGATTGAAGAACTCGAAACCGACAAACGCCAACTTACGTTAGCCAAAGAAATCGCGCTGACACCTTCGGAAATCAAAAAAGCCGCGCAAAAAATCGGTTTGACGATGATGACGGCGAGCAATATCGAAGTTTTTCGACCAAACGGCGATATACGGGAAAAGCCGAAAGTTGAAAGCATTGATGAAGTGAAGCCAAAACAAGTTTCTCCGACAAAAACTGCTGACGCAAAATCGGAAGTAAAAAAAGCGGAAAAGGTAGAAAAGAAAACGCCGGAAATAAAGACTGAAAAATCTCCTGTAAAAACAGCGAAAAAATAAATTTTATCGCATATAAGAAATGGCAAAACGCACGAAGAAAATCAAAAAGAAAAATCCGGCGCAAACGGCATTTACGCGGTTTATGCTGATCGTCGCTTTTTTCATTTTGTGGATTGGCGGAATCAGCGTCCGGCTCGTGCATTTACAGGTTAATCAGAGCGATTGGCTGCGAAGTCAGGCATTAAATCAGCGGCGCGATCAGGTAAAAAGCCGTCAGTTGCGCGGCACGATTTATGACCGCACGGAACGCACGTTGGCGATGAGCGTAAAATTAAAATCGCTGTATGCCGATCCGTTGGAAATTGAAGATGTCGAGAAAACCGCAAAGGAAGTTGCCGCCGTTTTGAAAGTCAAACCGAACGATATTTTGAAAAATTTGCGCGAAGGCAAAGAAAATAACAGAAGATTTGTCTGGCTGGCGCGGACGCTGGACGAAAACGCGGCGCAAAAAGTTAATGACGCTTTGCGGGATACGGAAATCAAAAAATATGACGAGCCGCGATTCGTCGGACTTCATTGGCGCGAAGAGCAGAAACGCAGTTATCCGTATAAAACTCTGGCGGCGCAGGTTATCGGTTTCAGCAATGCCGACGACATCGGGCAGGCGGGAATCGAACAGTCGAAGGAAGACATTTTGCGCGGCACGGTGGTCAAAGGCTGGCAGGACAGAGATCGTTTGGGCAGAGTTTATGACGAATCGGAAATCGAACGCGAACCGCCGCACGATATTGTTTTAACTTTAAGCAGTTCGATTCAATACAAAGTCGAACAGGCACTCGAAGACGGCGTTAAAAAATCAAATGCCAAATCCGGTTTGGCAATCGTGCTTGACCCGAAAACCGGCGAAGTTTTGGCGTTGGCGAATTATCCGACTTTTGATCCGAATGAATTTAGTAAATCCGCGCCTGAAAATTATACAAATAAAGCATTGCAATATGTTTACGCGCCCGGTTCGGTTTTCAAAGTCATCACTTACAGCGGCGCGTTGCAGGAAAATCAGATCGAACCCGAAGGTCAAATTGATTGCCGAAAAGGATTTATCGAAGTCGGCGGACATCGCTTTAACGATCCGCACGCGACGAAAGTTATGTCTTACAGTGAGGCTTTAGCCGTGTCGAGCAATTATGCGGCGATAAAAACTGCGCTCGGACTCGGCAAAGATAAATTTTACGGTTACGCTCGAAAATTTGGTTTTGGCGAAGCGACGGGAATTGAACTTCCGGGCGAAGTGCGCGGTCAGTTTCGCTCGCCCGAAACTTGGAACGGCGACTCCTTAGCGTCAATGGCAATCGGTTACGAAGTCGGTGTAACGGCATTGCAAGCGGCAACGGCTTACGCGGCGATTGCCAATGACGGCGTGAAAATTCAGCCGCATATTATTAAGGAAATTCGGGAAGCTAACGGAAAAGTCGTGTCAACGACAGAGCCGGAAAAAACGCAGATATTGAGCGCGGAAAATGCCCGCGATTTGCGGCGGATGCTGCAAAAGGTTGTCTTGAAAGGAACTGCTAAACGGGCGCAACTTAACGGTTATACGTCGGCGGGAAAAACGGGAACGGCTTGGAAATACGATCCGAAGATCAAGAAATATAACGCGGCAAAATATGTTTCGTCGTTTATCGGTTTCGCACCGGCAGATAATCCGTCAGTCGTAATTGCGGTTGTAATGGACGAACCGAGCGGCGGACCGCGTGACGGCGGACAGGTTTCCGCGCCGGTTTTCCGCGAAATTGCCGAAGCCGTTTTGCCCGAATTAAATGTCGTGCCGGATGGAACTATCAAACAGCAAGTTTTAACGGCGGAAAATATTCCGGTTGAAGTCGAAGCCGCGCCGACTGAGATTCAGACGGAAGATATTTTAGCCGACGAAGAAAAAGTTTCAACCGTTGAGAAAAAACCGGAAGCGAAGAAAGAAAAAGACATAAAACAAGAACCGAAAAAATCAGAAACTAAAAAAGAAAGCAAACCGCCGGAAGAAGATAAAAAAGCGGTCAAACAAAAAACGGTGATTTTGAAAGACGAAAAGAAAAACAAATCATCGAGCGAAAGGACGAAACAAAAAACTTGAAACTTGCAGATGCAATAAAATTTATGAACGCCGATGCGTCAAAACTCAATCCCGCTTTGCTGAAAACGGAAGTCAATTCGTTTGCGATTGACTCGCGCCGCATCGAAGCGGGTGAAGTGTTTTTCGCGCTTTCGCAACCGGATTATAAAAATAATTGTTTCAATGGCGACTTTGAAGACGCGCATAAATATATTCCGTCAGCATTTGAAAACGGTGCGATTGCGGCAGTTGCGCGTCCCGACAGATTTTCGGAACACAAAGAGATTTTAGAAAGATTTCAAGACCGTTTGATTTTTACAGACGACGCAATTTTGGCATTTCAGAATCTCGCGCATAATGTTTATCTGCAATGGAGTAAACCTGTGGTGGCAATTACCGGAAGCGCGGGAAAGACGACGGCGAAGGAACTCACGGCGCACGTTTTACAAAGTTCCGGCAAAAAGGTTTTGCGGAATATCAAAAACTATAACAACGGACTCGGTTTGCCAATCACGGTTTTGAATTTGGCGAAAGATGATTCCTACGATGTCGCGGTTTTGGAAATGGGAATGTCCACGCCGAATAACGAAATCGCGCGTTTGTGCCGGATTACGCCGCCGGATGTTGCGGTTGAATTAAATGTTTTGCCGGTTCACGTTGCACATCTCGGTTCGATTGAAAATGTTGCCAAGGCAAAAGCCGAATTGATTGAAGGAATGAAACCGGACGGAACGGCGATTTTGAACGCCGATGATTTTCGCGTTTCAGCGATGCGCGAACTGCACAAAGGAAAGACGATTGCTTTCGGAATTGAACAGAAAGCGGACGTTTCGGCGAGCGAAATAGAAACGGCGCGATTCGGTGAAACTAATTTTGTTTTGAATCTTCCAAGTGAAAAAGCCGAAGTTTCGATGCAGCTTTCGGGAAGGCACAATGTTTTAAACGCGCTTTCGGCTGCTGCCGTCGGTTTTTCGTTCGGAATGTCGGCACAGAAAATCGCCGACGCGCTGAAAACAATTGCGCCGCCGCCGCAGCGCGGTGAGGTTTTGCATTTTCGGGAAGGTTTTACGGTCATTAACGATTCGTATAATTCAAATCCAGCCGCACTTTTGGGAATGGTCAAAACTTTGGTTGACGGCAAACAAAACGCGAAAAGATTGATAGTCGTCGCGGGCGAAATGCTCGAACTCGGCTCAGAAGAAAAGGAAATTCATCGGCAAGTTGGTAAAAAATTAGCGGTGAGCGGCATAGATTTTTTGATCGGTGTGCGCGGTTTGGCAAAGGAAATGACTGAAAGCGCGAAAATTGCGAACTTGCGCGAAACAAAATTTTTTGATAGTTCGGCGCAAGCCGGCGCGTTTTTAGCAGATGAAGTAAAAACAGGCGACTTAGTTTTGGTAAAAGGTTCGCGCGGTGTACGGACGGAAATTGTGATTGAAAAATTGACGGAAAAATTTGAACTCGAAAAATAAGTTTGAAGGCAAAGGCGAATTTTTTTGGTGAAACTGAGTTTGAAACGGAAGCAAAAATGACGGATAAATGATAGCGGTAAATCCAAAATCAAGAATCTAAAATCAAACAGATGCTTTATTACCTTCTATATCAAATCGTTTTCAAACAATCCGCCGCGAGCGAATCGTATTTTTACAAAGGACTGAATGTTTTCCAATACGTTACGTTTCGCACGGCTTGGGCGACAATCACGGCTCTTTTAATTTCGCTG
>JBBPXX010000003.1:0-18200 GCA_038200505.1 Pyrinomonadales bacterium
ACGCCCAACCGCAATTCGTTCGACAACGCCAAAATATCCGCATTTGCTTTATCTAAATCGAGATCAAACGCACTGCCCGTTTCCGCGCCGAGAATTATATTTTCAGCAACCGTCATCGTGTCAACAAGCATAAAATGCTGATGAACCATTCCGATTCCGAGTTTTATCGCGTCTTCCGGCGATTTGATATTGACGATGTTGCCGTCAATCAAAATCTCTCCGCTGTCAGCCGCGTAAAAGCCGTAAGCGATTCGCATAATCGTTGATTTGCCCGCGCCGTTTTCGCCGACAATCGCGTGAATCGTGCCTTTTTCGATTTTGATGGAAACATTGTCATTAGCAACAACATTTCCGAAAGTTTTCGTAATGTTTTTTAGTTCGAGCATTAGAAATATCCTTTTTCCGTGAACATTTTTATTAAATCCAGAATAATGCAAATTGCAAGAAAAACAACAAATAAATTAAAATTTTTTTGGAGCTGTTTTGAAACGGACAAAAGAAAATTTGCGAATCTGCTCGATATAAATACAATTCGAGCGCAGACGCTTTTCTCGCGCTGCACGTTTGATATGAATAAGGATTTTCCTTTCTATCTGCTGATGAACGAAATGCTTCCGCGTTGATTGGTTACGGTCAAAGACGCGCTGCCGTTGCCGACTTTGCCGAAAATGCGCCGTCCGTCGCCGAAATTCATACTCGGATTTGAAAATGCGCCGAGCGAAATGTTGCGCGTCGAAGGTGCGGTGGCGACGAGGCTGAAAGAAGATTTAAACGGAATGCGAAGATTGATGTTGCCGCGTGTCGAGGTAAAACGATAAGTGCCGTCCGCCTGAACTTCGCCGTCGAAAAGTATGTCGCCGATCAGGTTTTCAGCCGAAACCGCCGATGCAAAAATATTGGTCAAAGTTATATCGCCTTCGGTCGTAATGTGTGCGCGGACAAGTGCGCCGCGAATTTTACTGACATTTAAGTTGCCCATCACCGTTTCGATATTGACCGATGAATCATACGGAACATTTATCAGAAAATTGACATAACCGACTTCCCTTCTGCCCTGATTGTCCTTGACGAGATTGATAGAAATTGTGCCGCTGAGGTTTTGCGGTTCGATATTCGTGTCGGAGGTTTCCATCTGAGCGACAATTCTGACTTCGTTTTTGTCCCAACCTTCAACCGTTACCGTGCCGGTGCGATTCGTCAACAGAAGACGAACATTTTTGCTTGCCGGATAACTTTTGGAAAACTTTTTTTGCGCCGAAATTTCCGTCGGTGTGGCAGACACAAAGAAAAAAACTACGCTTAACAATAAAATCGTAGTTTTTATGTCGGCAAAAAAAGTAAAAAATTCTTTTAACTTTAAATTCATTATTACAGTTCGGAAAATTCCCGTAAAAGTTCGACTTTTTCGGTCATCGCCGAGTCGAGCATTTCGCCCGAAAGCTCGTCCTGCGGATTTTCCTGTAAGATTTTGTTATATTCAACGACAACTTGATTGATTTCATTCAAATTGCGGTCAAAGGCTTCGCGCAAATGACCGTCCCAATTAGTGCGCCGCGCTTCAATCCGTTTGTTCCAGTATTCAATCGTCGCCTGCTGTTCATTAATTCGTCTTTCGCGCTTTTCCTGCAATGTTTCGGCTAAACCGACTTTGCTTAAAACTTTTTCAAAAACCGACGGCGAAGCATCAGCCGTGTCGCTCGAATAATTCTTAAAACTAACAATCGTCAACAGCGAACTTACAAGTGCGATGCCCAAAATTGATGTCAAAACCTGCGACATCGAAATTTGCCAGCTATTGTGCCAAATCTTTGAAAACCAACCGCGATTTTCTTCTTCCTTAATTATTTCCTGCGCGATTTCCGGTTTAACTTCGGTTTCGATAATGTTGTTTATTCGACACCAAAGAGCTTTTGAATTCGGCGGCAGTGAAACTTCTTCGAGAAGGTCTTCCGAACAAAAATCGAGAATCATCGCGCAGTCTTCGCAGACCTTAGCGCACTCGGCGCAAAGTGCGAGGTGCGATTGAACATTTTTGAATGCTGCCTCGTCGAGGTCGTTATCCAGAAATGCACTAATCAGTTCTTGGTATTGTTCGCAATTCATCTGACTTTTTTGATTTAAAATTGAAAATGTTTTTTACAAAACTTCCGCACAAATTTTACGGCTTCAACCTAATAGATTGTCGCTAAAACTTTTAAGTTGCCTTATAAAAAAATTTTGAGAGTTTTTAAGTTACGCTTCGTTTTGTTTGACGAGCAGACCGCGCAGTTTGATTCGCGCTTTGTGAAGTTGTGATTTTGAAGTGCCGACGGAAATGCCAAGAATGCGGGCGACTTCTTCGTGTTCGTAGCCCTCAATATCGTGAAGTGTAAAAACACTTTTGTAACCCGGCGGAAGTTCGCCGATTGCCCGTGTTAAAGCAATGCGGTCAAGCACCGGCATTTTTGATTGATTTTCCGTTCCCGGCACGATTTGTTCCGGCATTTCGCCGTCGTGCGAAGTTTTTTCGTTTTTCACGCTGCGCCGCCGAAAGTGCATCAAAACCTGATTAACCGTCAAACGATGAAGCCACGTCGAAAACGCCGAATCGCCGCGAAAACTTCCGGCTTTTCGGAAAAGCTGAATAAAAACTTCCTGCGTCAAATCTTCGGCTTCGGTTTGATTACTGGTCATCCGCAGACAAAGACTGTAAGTTCGGCGATGATAACGCTCGTAAAGCAATTCAAACGCGGCGATGTTTCCTGCCGCCGAAAGTTTGGTTAATTGGAAATCAGGCGCGTCGGCTTTGATAATTTCCGTTTCGGCTGTCGAAGATGTTTGAAAAACGGAAATACCTTTGCTTTCCTCAGTTTGAAAAACGCCGTCGCGTTCAATCGCTATCGAGGTTAAATCCATATTAGCTCCTAAAATATTTTCGGGATTTAGTAAATCGTTGCTGTCTATGATGTGCCACCTCCAAAATTTGGTTGCTTTTCCGACTTTCTATTTTATATTGAAACACGAAAAAATAAATACTTATTTTTTTGAAAATCAGGAGAGAACGAAATAATCAAAAGACATTTTATTGTTTTTTATAAAATAAAGCAATATTTTTGATTGACGCATCACTTTACCGAATTTAAATTTAGCTCAAACATCTGACTTTTTGCAAAAAATCTGATATAAAATCAGACATTCAAATTTAATAACACTTATTCGAGAAAAATTCTATGCTTTTCCTTACTCAATCAGCCGCCGTCTATGGAATTGATGCGCTCATTGTAGATATTGAAGTGAATTTACAGCCTGTCAAAGGCGAAACCGATATTTCTCCGCCGGTTTTGATTGTCGGTTTGCCGGACACCGCAATTCGTGAATCACGCGAGCGAATCCGCGCCGCGATTACCAACAGTTCGTTCTTTTTTCCGTTTCACAAAACGACGATAAATCTCGCGCCGGCGGATGTTCGCAAGGAAGGTGCGAGTTTTGATTTGCCGATTGCGCTCGGAATTTTGGGCGCGAACGGCGATTTGGGAAATGGTGAAACTCTTGAAAATGTTTTGAGCGTCGGCGAGCTTTCTCTCGACGGACGAGTTCGTCCCGTGCGCGGTGCGCTTTCGATTGCGCTTCGCTGCCGTGAAAACGGCATCAAAAGTCTAATAATTCCTGAAGAAAATGCCACCGAAGCCGCCGTCGTTGCTGATGTTGATGTTTATCCGGTCAAAGATTTGCGCGAAGCCGTCGTCGTCGCGCAAGGTTTGCAGTCGGGGCGCGGAACGCCGATGCCGCCGTTGAAGTTAGACATTTCCGTCATCACCGCCGACGAAAACAAATACCGCGTTGATTTCGCCGAAGTGCGCGGACAGCAGAGCGCGAAACGGGCATTGGAAATCGCTGCCGCCGGTTCGCATAATTTACTGATGATCGGTTCGCCCGGTTCGGGTAAAACGATGCTGGCAAAGCGTTTACCGACAATTTTGCCGCCGCTCGAATTTGAAGAAGCTCTGGAAATTACAAAGATTCATTCGGTCGCGGGTTTGACCGGAAAATCAGGTTTAGTAACGAATAGACCTTTCAAATCGCCGCATCACACGGTTTCGCAAGCCGGTTTGATCGGCGGCGGTTCGATTCCGAAACCCGGCGAAGTTTCATTGGCGCATCTCGGCGTTTTGTTTCTTGACGAACTGCCGGAATTTGATCGCGCTGTTCTCGAAGTTTTGCGCCAACCGATGGAAGACAAAGAAGTTACGATTTCACGCGCGGCGATGTCTTTGACATTTCCGGCGAATTTTACGATGGTCGCTTCGATGAATCCGTGTCCGTGCGGCTATTACGGTTCACAGCGCGAATGCAGGTGTTCGCCGATGCAAATTCAGCGTTACGTCGGCAAAATTTCAGGACCTTTGCTTGACCGAATTGATATTCACATAGACGTTCCCGCCGTTAATTTCAAAGAATTGCGCGGCAAAGGCGTGCCAACCGGCGACAGTTCCGAAACGGTTCGCAAGCGCGTGATAAAAGCGCGTGAAATACAATTAAAAAGGTTTTCAGGTGACGGTATTTTTTCAAATTCGGCGATGTCGCCGACGCAAATCCGCAAATTTTGCGTTCTTGACGCGGACAGCGAAAATCTGCTTGAACGCGCGATGCTTCGGCAAGGACTTTCCGCCCGCGCTCACGATAGAATCTTAAAAGTTTCGCGCACTATCGCCGATTTGGAAGAAAGCGAAAACATTCAGCCGAACCACATCAGCGAAGCTATCGGCTATCGTTCACTTGACCGTAATTATTGGACTTGAGTTTAATTGGACTTGAGTTTTAATGTATTGGCTAATTAACAATATAATCGTTCTAAATCGTTGATAACGTCAGAAAATCAGTCAATTTGACCGATAGCCGTTCAAAATCTCACATCGAAAAAAAATCTCAAACTTGCTTTTTAATCAATGTTTATCGCTATTCTAAATAAATATTTTATATTTGGCACAATCATTGCTCTTACGAAGAGCGTCCGACAAGGATAAATTTTGACGGAGGAAAATATATGAAACCAATTGCAAGAAGAAATGATTTAGTGGTCAAAGAAGTTACCGGAGAACTTTTTATACAGGATTTGCGATATGAAAAAGCGATCTGTCTCAACCCGACTTCAGCTTATGTTTGGCAGAAGTGCGACGGCAATAAAGATACGAATGAAATAGCTGCGGAAATGCAGCGGGAACTCGGCTTGCCGGTCAGCGAAAAACTGGTTTTATTTTCTTTAAATTTTCTTTCAGCAGAACATCTGTTGGAAAATTATCCGAGTTTCGCGTAAAAAATCTTAAATTTATTCCGCAAACAAATTTTAAAATAATGTCGAATGTGTGTTCAAAACGCGTCCGGCATTTTTATTGTTAAAGAGCAAAATTTCAGTTTTCTAACTTCGTCTATTTTGACTTTTTCCCAAACTGCCACTATTCTTTCTTCTTTCACGTTGTTGATTGAAAGATTTTTTGCATGCCTGTAAATAAAAATTCTAAAAAAAATAATTTATCGGAAAATCTGCCAATCGGCATTTTTGACAGCGGTGTCGGCGGTTTAACGGTTTATCGCGCACTGCATAATCGTCTGCCGAACGAGCGATTTATTTATCTCGGCGACACGGCGCGTGTGCCTTACGGAACGAAATCGTTGGCGACGGTTGAGCGTTACGCGATTGAGAATTCGCAGTTTCTTGCTTCGCGCGGAATAAAAATGCTGGTTGTCGCCTGCAATACGGCTTCGGCGTTGGCATTGCCGAAAATCAGAGAAAAAATCGGCATAGATGTTGTCGGCGTAATCGGACCCGGCGCGAGGAAGGCAGTTGAGATTACAAAAGAAAAAAAGAATCCGAAAATCGGCGTGATCGCCACTGAAGCCACCGTTTCAAGCCGCGCTTATTCGGAAGCCATCAGACTCGCTTCCAAAACTGCGGAAATTACCGAAACGGCTTGCCCTTTATTCGTTTCATTGGCGGAAGAAAATTGGACGCGCGAGCCGGAAACTTTGTCAATATCACAGAAATATCTTCAAGAAATTATCGAAAAAAATGTTGATGCACTCGTTTTGGGCTGCACACATTATCCGATTTTGCGCGAAGTCATTCAGCAAACCGTCGGCGAAAATGTTAAGCTGATTGATTCCGGCGAAGCGACTGCCGAAGAAATCGAACATTTATTAACAACAAAAAACTTAGCCGACAAAAATCCGACGAAACGTGAAACCGCCAGACATTTATGTGATGATTTAGACCATTTTTACGTTACGGACGCAGCGGACAGATTCGCCCGCGTCGCCGAAAGATTTCTGGGCGTAAAACCCGCAAAACTCGAAGCTATCGAAGTTTTTGGAACAGACAATCTCGTGAATCGTGAATCGTAAATCGTCAATAGAAAAAAGCTCTGGCGATTTACGATTCACGATTGACGATTCACGATTTATGAACTATACAAGAATTGACAACAGAACACACGACCAAATCAGAGAAACGCGCATCACGCCGAATTTCTCACCGTATGCGGAAGGTTCGGCTTTAATCGAAGTCGGCAACACGAAAGTCATCTGCACGGCGACGGTTGAAGAAAAAGTGCCGTATTTCCTGCGAAATAAAGGAACGGGTTGGGTAACGGCGGAATATGCAATGCTGCCGAGAGCGACGCACACGCGGACGAACCGCGAAACTTTGCGACCTTCGGGGCGAACGCAGGAAATCCAGCGTCTGATCGGCAGAAGTTTGCGAGCCGTCGTTGATATGAAACTTTTGGGCGAACGCCAGATTTTTATTGACTGCGACGTACTGCAAGCCGACGGCGGGACGCGCTGCGCTTCGATTACGGGCGCGTGTGTCGCGCTTGCGCTGGCAGTCAAAAAACTTCTGCAAACGGGCAAAATCAAAAAAAATCCGCTTGTTTCGGAAGTCGCGGCAATCAGCGTCGGAATGGTCGAAGGTGTGCCGATTCTCGATTTATGTTACGAAGAAGATTCAAACGCCGAAGTTGATATGAACGTCGTCTGCACGGGCGCGGGAAAATTTATCGAAATTCAAGGCACGGCGGAACGCGAACCGTTTAACCGCGAGCAAATGAATCAAATGCTCGAACTCGCCGAAATAGGTGTCAATCAGCTTTTTACCATTCAGCGAAATGCGTTAAATAATTAAATCGAGAACAGTTTTATTCACAAGTTTTCGCGTCATTTTGCGGCGAAATTCTATCTTCTTCGCAAAATTTCACCCGGCAGATTCCCCGTTGTTTTGCCGTTTTCTCAAACTTTTGACTGCTGACTCAAAACTACTTCAATTCCTTCAGAAAGATTTTGCGGCTGCATCAATTACCGCTTCGTCTTTTCGCGGCTTGATATTACCGATTTTGACGATTTTATCGCCTTTAATCCCAACATCGCCGCGAAACGCAGACTTTCCGCTTCCGTCAACAATCATCGTATTTTTGATGACAATCAAATTCGTCTGCGCCGAAACAAACGAAATCAAACCGAGTGTCCAAACAAACGCACGGAAAATTTTCCACAAATTTTTTATGTTGCAAATAATAGGCGAATTGATAAAATCAGTCCAACTATCTAAAATGCAGCTAAAAATTGATGAGCGAAAATAAAAAGTCGACCTTTCAGTTTTAAGAAACAAAACTATGAAAACACTAATCAAAATCGGAAGAATCGTAACAGCGGTTGACGATTATCACGCCGATATTTTAGATATAAATAAAAGTGTACAGCGAATTACATAAATGAAGTGAAGATTGTGGGTTTTTGTAAGAAACAAGGAAAAAATCACAAATTTTATTAACTTGAAAATTATGCCAACAAAACAAAAACAACCAACGGAAAAAGAATGGAAGCGGCTTTACGAACTCGCTGCAAAATTGAAGGAACTCGCGCCTTGGGAATGGATGGATGAAACACGGATTTTCGGCGTGGAAAACCCGGAAACAAAGGAAATCGGCTTTGTCAGCACGATGGGAATGATGGGCGAACATCTTTCACTCGGCGTTTATTTGGGCGCGGAAGGACTTTACGGTTTTTGGGATTTTCAAGTGGAAGGACACGAAGCCGAACCGTTGGCGTTGTTTGAAATTCCGCAATTGCAAGTTTCATTTGAAAACCGTGAAAATCTCGAAAAACAAGACCGCGATTTACATAAAAAACTCGGCTTGAAATTTCGCGGCAAACAAAATTATCCGATGTTTCGCAGTATCAAACCGGGTTTTCTGCCGTGGTTTATTACGTCTGACGAAGCCCGAATGTTGATTTACGCGATTGAACAAACGCTCGAAGTCGCGCCGCTTGTCAGGGAAAATCCGGCTATTTTGGATGACGAAAGCGATGCGGAAAACGAAGTCGTGCTGACGCGCTTGGCGGAAAAACAAGGTACGAAATTGATTTGGCGCGATGAAATGCGCGAAATTCCGCCGCCCGCTGAAGAAGAATTTACGGTTGCGATTCCGTCAGGTTTGGTTGACGAATTGAAAGCCTTTCCGCAGGCGACGAATTTCATTCTCGAAACCGCGTTATTTATAATGCCGAGTCCAATCGCCGAAAAAGGCAAACGCCCGTATTTTCCGAAAATGCTAATGCTCGCCGACGCTCAAAGCGGGGCGATTTTAGGTTTTCAGTTGATTCAGCCGCAGGAAACAGACGCTGAAAATTACGCCGAAATCAGCCGTCATTTTTTTGAAGAACTGCAAAAATTGGAAGTCCGCCCGCAGGAAATCCGCGTCGGTTCGGAGTTGCTTTTCGATCTTTTGAACGGTTTGAACCAGCAGCTAAACATCAAACTCCGCCAAACCGACGATCTGCCTGCCATCGAAGCGGCAAGAGAAGGAATGTTCGGCTTTTTCGGCAACTCTCTTTTTTGATTTTATGGACATCGAACGGACAAAACAGATTGTCGGCAAAGAACTGCATATTTACGGCGGCGTTTCCGAAAAGGTCAATCGCTACATCGGCAAATTTTACGGGCGACAAATTAAAAACGACCGGATTTTTGCAAAAGTCGTCGGCAATCACGGCGAATACACGGTTTCGATCAAACTCGACGGACAGCGTGTTAAATTTAATTGCAGTTGCTATATCGGCAAACACGGCTGTCATCACTGCGTCGCGTTGGCGCACACTTTTGTTAAAGATTCCGAAAGTTTTGAAATCGTCAGCGAAACAAAACGAAGCGCGGTTAAAAACACCGAACAACTCGGCAAATATCTGGATTATGTAACTTTGAGCGAATTGCTCGACGAATTGAAAAGCGTCGGCATCAGCCAAAAAGAATTTGCTGAAGCCATCGGAACGACTTCGGCGCATATAACTTCAGTCAAATCGAGCGAAGCACGAAACCGTTTCTACAAAGGACTCGGCGCATTTAAACTGGCTTGCCTTTGGATGATCGAAAACGCGAATAAAATAAAAAAGACTATCAAAAAGTCGAAGAAACTAAAATGAAAACACTAATCAAAAACGGACGAATTGCAACGGCGGTTGACGATTATCGCGCGGATATTTTAATTGAAGACGAACAAATTTCAGTCATCGGCAAAACGCTTGAAATGGAAGCCGATAAAATTATTGACGCTTCAAATAAATTAGTAATTCCTGGCGGGATTGATCCGCATACGCATATGGAATTGCCGTTTGGCGGAACGGAATCGAGCGATGATTTTTACACCGGAACTCGTGCGGCGGCGTTTGGCGGGACAACGACGATTATTGATTTTGCGGTGCAGAACAAAGGCGAATCAATGCTTCTCGGCGCGGATAAATGGCACGAAAAGGCGCAGGGGAAAGCCGTGATTGATTACGGTTTTCATCTGATTACGACTGATTTTGAAGATCATAACAAACCCGAAATGTTTAAGCTGATTGACGAAGGCATCACGTCTTTTAAATTATTTATGGCATATCCGGGCGTGTTTTTGTCGGACGACGCGACGATTTACCGTGCGATGTCCGCCGCCGGAGAACGCGGCGGTTTGGTTTGTATGCACGCGGAAAACGGCATTGTCATCAACGAAATCATCAAAAAGTTTTTGGCGGAAGGCAGAACCGCGCCGAAATATCACGCGCTAACGCGCCCGACGATTGCCGAAGCCGAAGGCGTGCATCGCGCCATCGCGCTCGCGGAAATGGCGGAAACGCCCGTTTATATCGTCCATTTAAGCTGCACCGACGCGCTCAACCAAGTCCGGCAAGCGCGTGATCGCGGAATTCCCGCGTTTGCCGAAACCTGTCCGCAATATCTTTTCCTTTCGATTGACGATTACGGCGACGGTTTTGAAGGCGCGAAATATGTGATGACACCGCCGCTTCGTGAAAAACACAATCACGACGAACTCTGGAAAGGTTTGAAAATGGACGATTTGCAAATAATCGCCACCGACCATTGCCCGTTTTGTATGAAAGACCAGAAAGAACTCGGACGCGATGATTTTTCAAAAATCCCGAACGGCGCACCCGGCGTGGAATATCGAATGGAACTGATCTACAACGGCGGGGTCGTCGAAAACCGAATTTCGTTAAATCGTTTCGTCGAACTGACTTCAACCGCCGCCGCGAAAATGTTCGGAATGTTCCCGAAAAAAGGCACAATTGCCGTCGGTTCGGATGCCGACATCGTAATTTTCGACACCGAAAAAGAACATACATTCGGCGTTGAAAACGAACATATGAACGTGGATTATTCGGCTTACGAAGGCAAAAAAATCAAAGGCAAAGTCGAAACCGTTCTATCTCGCGGGCGTGTTGTCATCGAAAACGGCGAATGTTTAGTCGAAAAAGGAAGCGGGCAATTTATAAAACGCGGTGAATGCGTGAAGATTTAGCAAATTATGTCTGAACTTCTTTCGACAAATTTAAATTCAAACTCGATTCCATATTTTTTGTGGGATGAACCGATGACGGTTGCCGAATTGAAAAGGCGTTTGGCGCAGAGTTCGCCGTCTGAGCGAATGCGGCTCTTGGGGAAAATCTTGCGTGAGGCGCGGGATACGGACGTTTGGAAATTTACTTCGCCGCGTGAAGTTTGGGAAAATTGGGCGGAGGTTTCAAAACATCTCGGACGGCGGCGCGAGTTTTGGAAATTTATTTTAGAATCTTGGAAAAAGGAAGGTTTGATTGGGCAAGAAAACGCTTGACAATCTGCAAAATGATTTTTTGCGCGAATTTTTTAAGCGTGAAAACGATTTTTATCTGACAGGCGGCGCGGCACTTGTCGGTTTTTATTTCGGGCATCGTGAAACGCACGATCTCGACTTGTTCACGCTTGAAAATGAGATCGAGAACGGTTTTCGGTTGGTTAATGGAGTTGCTAAAGAACTGAATGCAAGCGTTGAATCAATCCAAACCTCGCCGGATTTTCGCCGTTTGTTGATTAAAAGAAACGATGAAGCGATTATTGTTGATTTGGTGCGTGAGTATGTTTTCCAGATTTCAAAGGAAAAGCCAGTAATTAACGGAATTCGCATTGATTCGCCTGAAGAAATTTTGGCAAATAAACTTTGCGCGTTGCTGTCGCGTTCGGAAATTCGTGATTTGGTTGACGTGCGCGAACTCGAAAAAGCCGGATTTAATCTTGAAGACGCGCTTTCTGCCGCGCAGCGCAAAGATTCAGGTTTGACTGCCGCACAACTGGCTTGGATTTTACATCAGATTAAGATCGGCGATGATGCAGTTCCGCCGGGCGAGGTTTCAGTCGTCGAATTAAGATATTATTTGGATGATTTGATTGCGAGATTACAAATATTGGCTTTTCCTTCATAATTAAACTGTTCTATCTCGCGGCAGAATTTTAATTGAAAACGGCGAATGTTTGGTTGATAAAGGAAGTGGACAATTCATCAAACGCGGTGAATGTGTGAAGATCTAGCAAATTATGTTTGAACTTCTTTCGACAAATTTAAATTCAAACTCGATTCCATATTTTTTTAGGATGAACCGATAACTGCCGCAGAATTATTTTTAGAACACTAACGAAAGTTGTTTGCCGTTTCCTGCCTTGCGGTTTATTGCGTATAATTCCGTGTATAAGTCAGTGGTTAAAATATGGAAAAAGTTTTTTTGCGAAGAATGAAATGCGGTGTTGCCGGGCGAAGAAAAACTCGTTACGATCTATCAATAATCGTCAAACCTCGTGCCGGTGATTGATTTACAGCCAATCGCTCGAGGAAATAAACTTTTTTATCGTTTTAGCCATTTCAATGAAATGAATAAGAAACTGTCATCCAACACGAATCTCTCGCATTACCGAATCGTTAAGCAAATTGGCGTAGGCGGAATGGGCGAAGTTTATCTTGCGGAAGACAGCCGTCTGCTCCGACGGGTTGCGCTTAAAGTTCTGCCCGAAGAAATTGCCGCCGATGCCGAACGACTGTTGCGCTTTGAACGTGAAGCGCACGCCGCTTCCGCTTTGAATCATCCGAATATTTTGACTATTTTTGAATTCGGCAATAATGAGGGCGTTCATTTTCTCGCGTCGGAGTTTGTCGAAGGCAAGACTTTGCGGGAAACGATGAGCGCGGGCAGAGTCGAGATTGCCGACGCGCTGAAAATCGTTATTCAAATCGCTTCCGCTCTCCAAGCCGCCCACGCCGCCGGAATTATTCATCGTGATATTAAGCCGGAAAATATAATGATTCGTGCCGACGGTTACGTCAAAGTGCTTGATTTCGGGCTGGCAAAGATAGTCGAACAGTTATCGGCGAATAGCTGGACTTCCGAATCGGCGGAAACCCGCACCCATTTTCAGACACAGGCGGGCAGCGTGATGGGAACGGCGGCTTATATGTCGCCCGAACAGGCACGCGGAAAAAACGTGGACAATCGAACCGATATTTTTAGTCTCGGTATCGTTTTATATGAACTTTTGACGCGCCGATTACCGTTTAACGGCGAAACGGTCAACCATCTGCTCGTTTCGATTATTGATAAAGAACCACAGCCGATTTCTACTGCCGATTTTCAGATACCCGGCGAACTGGAAAAAATTATTTTAAGGGCGTTGGCAAAAAATACGGATCGCCGCTACCAAACTGCCGCGGAATTGATCGCCGACCTCAAAGCGTTAAGAAAACGGCTCGAATTTGAAGCCGAACTCCAACGCACATCTACGTCTGATGCGGATAAAACAACGCATATATTTACAGCAGATACGACGGAACGGATCGAGAAAGGCAACACGATTGCCGTGCTGCCTTTTGTCAATATGAGCCGCGACGAAAGCGGTGATTATTTTTCCGACGGGCTGGCGGAAGAACTAATCAATGTCCTGTCAAAAATTCGCGGCTTGCAGGTTGCGGCGCGAACCTCGACATTTTCATTCAAAGGAAAGCCGACGGCAATCGCCGAGATCGGGCGCGTGCTAAACGTAGCATCGGTGCTTGAAGGAAGCGTTCGCATCGCGGGCAATCGGGTTCGCATTACCGTGCAGCTCATAAAAGTCGCCGACGGTTATCATCTCTGGTCGGAAAGTTATGACCGCACGATGGACGACATTTTCGCGGTGCAGGACGACATCGCTCAATCGGTGGTAGAAGAATTACGGGCGATGCTCATCGGTGAAAATGCCCGCACGGATCCGAGCGGACAGATAATGTTTGAGGTGGCGGAGGCAGTCAAAGGACGCGCCGCGAATGCCGAGGCGCAGCGTTTGATGCTTTTGGGAAGACATTTTCTTGATCGGACAACACGCGAGGACACGGCAGAGGCTATTGTTTATTTTCGAGAAGCGTTGGATTTGGATGAGGGCTACGCGCTGTGTTGGGCGGAATTGGGTCGCGCTTATTCCATCGAAGCAGGCAGAGGCTGGATTCCGGTGGAACGGGGATTTGATTTATCTCGTGAGGCGACGATGCGTTCGCTGTCGCTTGAACCGAATTTGGCGGAAGCGCACGCCCAACTCGGAAGAATTCAAATAGCCCACGATTGGGATTTTCGCGGGGCGGAATCATCGTATCGAAAGGCTTTGAGTTTAGCACCGGGAAGTTCTTCGGTTTTGGACGGCGCGGCTTTGCTGGCATACAAATTGGGTCGCTTCGACGAAGCTCTGGAACTTAGCCGCCGCGTGTTAATTCAAGACCCGTTGAGTGCCGCCTTCCGGCATAATCTCGGCTTGACGTGCTACGCCGACGGACAGCTTGCGGATTCGGAAAAAGCATTTGAAAAGGCATTGGAACTTGTGCCGCAGCGGTTTGTTTCCTGTGCGCTGCTCGCGCTTGTGATGATGGATCAGCAGCGGTTTGATGATGCGCTGGCGCAGGCGATGCGTGAACCTGACGAGTTTTGGAGGCTCTGGTCGCTGGCGATTCTTTATTATGCCGCCGGACGCAGTGCTGATTCTGACGAAACACTTCGGACATTGACCGAGAATCACGCCGACGGTAATGCTTACCAAATCGCTGAGATTCATTCGATGCGCGGAGAAACAGATGCGGCGTTCGGTTGGTTGGAACGGGCATATCAAGAACGTGATCCGGGAATGACACACGCCAAGATCAACCCGCGCTTTCGCCCACTTTACGGCGATCCGCGCTGGGCGGTTATTTTAAAAAAGATTGGTTTCGAGTTATAAAAGCAACGATGCGTTTCAAACCCGACAATTATTAGAAGCCGTTCGTTCAATTAAAAAATTACTTGGTATTCGGCTCTTGCAAATCCCCGGCGGTCGGGTCTTGCTTGGTATTCGGTTCTTGAGCTTCTTCAGTGTTTGGTTCTTGAGTTTCTTCAGTATTCGGTTCTTGAACTTCTTCAGTGTTCGGTTCTTGTTCTTTCGGCATAATATATCTCCTAATTTATGAATAATTTGAAACGACTTTGCATCGAGTATATGAAATGAAGATCACAGTTTTGAAACCATAATCCGCATACTTGATGCGAACAATATTGTTTAGACCTCAACATACTAGCTCTTACTTTTTTGGCTGTCAATATTTCAAATTTTAATTTACGCTAAAAAATTGATTAAAAGAATTTGTTCTAAAAAATCCGCGAATATCTGTTAAAATGTAAAGACACTCGCCAAGCCGAAAATCCCGGATGATTTTGGATTTTTTTTGCAAAGCCCTATACGAAGCGGGCGCGAATTTGGCGGATTGGAATAGAAAAAATCTGGAAATTGATTGGAGCGAAATTTTAAACGAATAGGAGGTTTGCAATGAATAATAAATTATTAAAACTCGTTTTGGCTGTTTTGATATTAAAAGCGTCGGTTGTCTTTTTACTTTTTGTCGGCGCACTGACCGCTTGGATGAACGGCGGAGGAAGCATTTTGCTGCCCGGACTTGGTTTGATTATCAGTGTGCAGTTTATAGCAATTGCACTTCTGATGACGGAAATATTTCTAATCGCAATGGCAGCGATTATCTGGCGGATGTTGTCAGAAACGCGGCTCTCTTGAGAAAAATTCTGTTTAGTTTTATTTTCGTCAGATAACTTAACAAATAAACCGCAATAATTGCCGAAAAGGTGTTAAGGTGAATATTATGGTATTTATAAACATTCCATTTGTTCACGAAAATAAAAACATTGACTCTGACGTAGTTGCTAAAGAATTGGCGGCTTTGAATATCAGCGAAGATGCCAAGTATGAAGTTTTTCAAGCAATTTACAATATGAAGCCGCGCGGCGTGGAATTTGAAGATAAAGATTTGAAGGAAGTTAAACTGTTGGAAAACATTCTGGCTAAATTGGGAATTCCTTACAGACAGTCGGAAGTTTCGGAATTTTCCTGATACGGCTAAAGTTTTCGCAGGAGCAAATTCAGCAAAAAGAAATTTACAGGGATAACAGGATGGATAGGATTAATTATTTTAATCCAATTTATCATTCGGTTATCCCTGTAAAATTTTCTGTATTCTTTTCGCTAAATTTGGCACTAAAATTCCGAATCGGCATCCGTCCGCGAACGCCGCGCCACGCCGGTTTCATAAGCGGCTTCTTCAACTTTGGCGGCAACCGCTTCGCCGACTCGTTTGTCGAAAACCGACGGAATTATGTAATCGGGATGCAGTTCGTTTTCCGAAATAATTTCCGCAATCGCGGTTGCGGCGGCGAGTTTCATTTCTTCATTGATGCGCGACGCGCGGCAATTTAACGCGCCGCGAAAAATTCCCGGAAAACACAAAACATTATTGATTTGATTCGGATAATCCGAGCGTCCGGTTGCCATTACCGCGACGTGACCGGCGGCATCTTCGGGCATAATTTCGGGAACGGGATTCGCCATTGCGAAAACAATCGGGTCTTTCGCCATATTTTCGAGATCATTTTCGTCAATTACACCCGGCGCACTCAAGCCGAAAAAAACATCCGCGCCTTTGATAACATCGTGAATCGAGCCTTTTTCATTGTTCGAATTAGTATTTCGCGCGTACCAATCTTTGACCCAGTTCATATTTTCCGTGCGTCCGGCGAAAAGTGCGCCGGTTTGGTCGCAGCCGATGATATTTTTTACGCCCGCCGCCATCACGATTTTTGAACACGCCACGCCCGCCGCGCCGACTCCGTTGACGACGAGTTTGATGTCTTCCATTCGTTTGCCGACGATTTTCAGCGCGTTTATCAAAGCCGCGAGAACGACAACCGCCGTGCCGTGCTGGTCGTCGTGAAAAACAGGGATGTCGAGTTCTTCTTTCAAACGATCTTCGATTTCAAAACAGCGCGGTGCGGAAATGTCTTCGAGATTAATTCCGCCGAACGCAACGGAAATATTTTTAATCGTTTCAATAATTTCGTGCGGGTCTTTGGTATTCAGACAAATCGGGAAAGCGTCAACGCCGCCAAATTCTTTAAAAAGCTGACATTTGCCTTCCATCACCGGCATCGCCGCCGCCGGTCCGATGTCGCCCAAACCTAAAACCGCCGTGCCGTCTGAAATAACGGCGACGGTGTTTTTCTTAATCGTCAGCGTGAACGCTTTTTCAGGGTCTTTGGCAATCGCTTCGCAGACACGCGCCACGCCCGGAGTGTATGCCATTGACAAATCCGAGCGCGTTTTCAAAGGCATTTTTGAAACCGTTTCGATTTTGCCGCCGAGGTGCATTAAAAAAGTTCGGTCGGAGATATTGACGATTTCCACGCCGTCAATATTCTCTAAAGATTGCGCGATTTCTTCATCGTGTTTTTCCGACGCGGCGTTGACGGTTATATCGCGGATCAAAAAATCCTTCCCGACGCTGACAATATCAATGCCTTCGATGTCGCCGCCCGCCTTCCCGATAGCAGTCGTAATTTCGCCGAGTTTGCCCGGATGATTCTGAATTTTAACGCGCAAAGTTACGCTGTAACTTGCATTTGGAGTTGGTTTATTTGACATAGAAAAAAGTGCTGAGTGCTGAGTGCTGAGTGCTGAGTTTTTATTTTCACTCGACACTCAACTCTCGCAACTTAATCAGCTTACCTTTTTAATTTAATGGACGCAAAATTCCGCATAAAATGCCTTTTACCGAAACTTTGTCGGCGGGAAGGATTATTGAAACAAAATGCGGATTTGCCGGACGAAGTTCGATATTCGCGCCCTGCCGATAAAACTTTTTTACGACGGTTTTCTTTTTTTGGACGACGGCGACGACAATTTCGCCGTCCCGCGCAAACGATTTTTCCTGAATCAAAGCAATATCGCCTGTGCAAATATGCTCTTCAATCATCGAATCATCCGGCACGAGAAAAGCCCGCAAAGTTTCCGACGTTTGATAACCGAGAAGAATTTTCGGCACGAAAAGCGGTTCATTTTCCCAATTATCCAACGCAGATTCAATCTTCGGCACATCGAGCCATTCGACTTCACAGACAAAATCGGCAAGCGCATTTTTCACCGGAAAATCCAACTTAAAACTACCGTTTTCGCGTGTTCGATTAATCAAACCCTGCGCTTCCAACGCTTCGATGTGTTTGGCAACGCCGCTTTTTGAAGCAACGCCGAGCGAACGCGCAATCTGCTGATACGAAGGTTCGTAGCCGTGTCTTTCGATAAAGCGCGTGATGAAATCCAATACGTCTTTTTGTCTTTTCGTGCGCGGCTGCATTGTTCGATTGTATGTAAATGAATGCCGGATTCCAAATTGTCGAATCTCAATCAAATAAAATTTTAAGAAAATTTCTTGTTTATGAAATATTGTCTTGACAATGATAGGGCAAACGCATTAAAAGTTGAGAACTTTAAGTAGGTAGCTTTCATTCCAGCCTGCTTTCTTGCGTTTGCCTTC
>JBBPXX010000004.1:0-20607 GCA_038200505.1 Pyrinomonadales bacterium
CGACTATTCGACATCTCGGCTTGAATCTACTCAAGCAAGAAAAGAGTTGCAAAAGGGGAATTGAAGGCAAACGCAAGAAAGCAGGCTGGAATGAAAGCTACCTACTTAAAGTTCTCAACTTTTAATGCGTTTGCCCTAATAAGGAAATTACTCAAGTGATAATATACGGATGATTCGGTTGTTAAAGGAAGATATTGCTAATTAATTTTGAAAGTTAAACCGGGATTGCAAATACTCGTTTAACATCAGGAGAATTTTATTTATGTGTTTAGCCATACCGGGAAAAATTGTCGAAATTACTGACGCGGAAAACTCAATCGCCAAGATCGAAATCGGCGGAGTGCGGCGCGGCGTGAATATCGGGATGCTCGACGATCTGAAAATCGGCGATTATGTTCTCGTTCACGTCGGTTTTGCAATGAGCAAGGTTGACGAACAGGAAGCCGAAGAAACTTTGCGCCTTCTTCAGGAATTAGGCGCGTATCAAGAAGAATTCGAGCAGTTTCAAACGTCAATAAATTAACGGTAAACGGTGAATGGTAAATGGTTAATATAAAACCGATAATTTACCATTTACCATTTACCATTCACCATTAATTATGAATAAGCCAATCGAAGATTTTTCACAGTCATTTTATCCGTTTCTGCACGAGGAAAATAAAAAGCCGCAGGAATTGTTGGAAGAACTAAGGTTTTCAATGCTCGAAAAAGCGCGTGAAGGCGTTGAAACCAAGCAGAAGTTTTTTGAAGAGAATTCGAGTGAGATGTTAAAGGCTTCGCTCGAATTAGCTAAAACATTCAAGCGCGGTAACAAAATGCTCGTCTGCGGCAACGGCGGTTCGGCGACGGACGCACAGCACATCGCGGTTGAATTTATGCACCCGATTACGGTCGGACGCAAAGCACTTCCGGCGATTTGTCTGAACAACGATATGGCGATGATCACGGCGGTGGCAAATGATGTGAGTTTTGCGGACGTTTTCGTTCGGCAAATCATCGCACTTGGAAAAGAAGGCGATGCGTTCGTTGCGCTTTCGACGAGCGGAAATTCTGAAAACTTGGTTCACGCATTTAAAACCGCGCGAAAGTTCAAACTTATAACGATTGGTTTAACGGGCAGCGACGGCGGAAAAATGGCGGAAATGAAACGGGAAAACTTGATTGACTTTTGTTTTACCGTGCCGACTTCGAGCATTCACCGCATACAGGAATCGCACGTCGCGTTTTACCATATTTTGTGGGATATGGTTCATGAATTTTTTCAGCATAAATCTTTATTGGAAGAAGAAATTTTAGCCACAGATTGACACGGATAAACACGAGATAAAAAAAGATATATCTTATAAAATCCTATTTTAATAATCTGCGTTAATCTGTGAACATCCGTGGCAAATAAAAAGGTGAAATTATGAAATACATTGACGAATACAGGCAAAGCGACATCGCAATGAAATTAGCGGACAAAATCGCCGCGATGACTGATAAACCGCTCAAGATTATGGAAGTCTGCGGCGGGCATACGCACGCGATTTTCAAATACGGCATTGAAGACCTTTTGCCGCCGAATATCGAGATGATTCACGGTCCGGGCTGTCCGGTCTGCGTCATTCCGATGGGACGCACCGACGATTGTATTTCGCTCGCGTTGCAACCCGACGTGATTTTCACGACGTTTGGCGATATGATGCGCGTTCCCGGTTCAAGCACGAATCTTTTCGATGCGAAAGCGCAGGGCGCGGACGTGCGAATGGTTTATTCGCCGCTCGACGCGCTGAAAATCGCCAGACAGAATCCAGAAAAGCACGTTATCTTTTTGGCTTTAGGTTTTGAAACGACTTCGCCTTCGACGGCGATGACGATTCTGCAAGCCGAAAAAGACGACGTGAAGAACTTCAGCGTTTTTTGCAATCACATAATGATCGTTCCATCTTTGAAAGCGATGCTCGATTCGCCGGATTTACAGCTTGACGGCTTTCTTGGTCCCGGTCACGTTTCGACCGTCATCGGCACTCGCCCTTATGAATTCGTGCCGAACGAATACGGCAAGCCTTTAGTCGTAACGGGTTTTGAACCGCTCGACATTTTGCAAGCGGTTTATATGAACCTCAAACAGATAAACGAAGGACGCTTTGAAGTCGAAAATCAATACGGTCGCGTTGTTTCACGCGACGGCAACCGGAAAGCATTACAGGTTTTATCCGAAGTTTTTGAGCCGCGCCGATTTTTCGAGTGGCGCGGGCTTGGCTCAATCGCGCACAGCGGAATGAAATTAAAAGAAAAATACGCCCGCTTCGATGCGGAAGTCCTATTTGAAGTTCCGGGCTTAAAAGTTCCCGACCCGAAAGCGTGTCAGTGTGGCGAGATTTTGAAAGGCGTGAAAAAACCATGGGAATGCAAAGTATTCGGCACAGCCTGCACGCCCGAAACGCCGATTGGTTCGTGTATGGTTTCGGCGGAAGGCGCATGCGCGGCATATTACAATTTCGGCAGACTTTCAAAAGTGGCACAGCGTTCGATGGCGCAAGACGCTTGATCGTAAAAAGCATTTCAAACAAAATTAGAAGAACAAGGGGTAACAATATGAAAAGTTATACAAAACCGGCAGATGAAGAATTGCGGCAAAAATTAACGCCGATGCAGTATGAAGTAACACAAAACGAAGGAACTGAGCCTCCGCACCAAAACGAGTATTGGAACAACAAAGAAGAAGGTTTATACGTTGATGTTGTTTCGGGCGAACCGCTTTTTTCTTCGAAGGAAAAATTCGATTCGAGCTGCGGTTGGGCGAGTTTTGATAAACCGCTTGAAGCAGAGAGTTTTGTCGAGAAAACTGATAATAAATTCGGAATGCGTCGCACGGAAGTTCGTTCAAAATCTGCCGATTCGCATCTCGGACATATTTTCAACGACGGTCCGACCGAAACCGGAATGCGCTATTGTATGAATTCGGCGGCGATGCGGTTTATTCCGGTTGATAAATTAGAAGAAGAAGATTACGGCGAGTATTTATATCTTTTTAAGGAAAATGATTAACCCGTCGGACACTTACGCAATCCGGTATAAAAGCGACCGGGGCGTAATCGTTTATTATGATCGATTCATTCACAACATCGCCGCTTTTCGAGCGCGTCGAACGCGCCAGACGGCGAACCAAAAAAATTAGAGAAACGCACATTACACTCGCGCACGGCAGCGGCGGGCGGGCGATGCACGATTTAGTGGAAGGTTTGTTTTTGGAGTATTTCAAAAATCCTCTGCTCGAAAAGCTCGAAGATCAGGCGATTTTTGAAATTCCGCCGAACGCAAAACGGTTTGCTTTTACGACCGATTCTTACGTTGTTGATCCGATATTTTTCCCCGGCGGCGACATCGGTTCGCTGGCGGTTCACGGCACGGTTAATGATTTGGCGGTGAGCGGTGCGCGTCCGCTTTATTTGTCCGCCGGATTCATTATCGAAGAAGGTTTGCCGATTGAAGATTTACGAAAAATCTGTGCTTCGATGCAGAAAGCCGCCGAAGAAGCAAATGTCCAGATTGTTACGGGCGATACGAAAGTCGTGCAAAAGGGAAGTGCGGACAAAATTTTTATCAACACGGCGGGTGTCGGCGTGATTGAAACCGACGCAAACATCTCAGCTTCACGCGCCGAACCGGGCGATAAAGTTATCGTCAGCGGAACAATCGGCGATCACGGGACGACGATTTTGATTGCCCGCAACGAACTCGATTTGGAAACTGACATCGAAAGCGATTCCGCTTCGCTCAATTTTTTGATTGCCGATATGCTCGACGAAGCGGCGAAACTAAATGCCCTCGATCAAATTCATTGTTTGCGCGATCCGACACGCGGCGGTGTGGCAACGACCTTAAACGAAATTGCGCTTGCATCGGATGTTTATATTGAAATGAAGGAAGATTTAGTTCCGGCGCGGGAAGAAGTCAAAGGCGCGTGCGAAATCCTCGGACTCGATCCGCTTTATGTCGCTAACGAAGGCAAACTCGTAGCGATTGTCGCGCCCGAAATCGCCGACCAAATCATCCGGCGAATGAGAGAAAATCCGGTCGCAAACGGCGCGTGTATTATCGGTGAAGTAAAAGCCGAACCGCAAGGCATCGTTTCGATGACGACCGGCTTTGGCGGAACGCGTATCGTTGATATGCTCGCCGGTGACCAGTTGCCGAGAATCTGTTAAATTGAACAGGGCAAATACGATCTAATTTATTCAATAATTGAGTTAAAAAAGTTACATTTGCCTGTAAAATCCAACACAGAAAAATGCAGGATTTTCGCTTAAAAGTTTTCCGCACGGTTGCCGAGAAATTAAATTTTACAAACGCCGCCGAAGCTCTGTTTTTGACACAGCCCGCCGTAACTTTGCAGATCAAAACGCTCGAAGAAGATTTGGGCGTGAAATTATTTGACCGCTCCGGCGGGCGCGTTCGTTTGACCGAAGCGGGCGAAGTTCTGCTCGGTTACGCGGCGCGAATTACGGATTTGTATAACGAAGCCGAAATTGCCGTCGGTTCGCTGACGGGCGAGGAACGCGGAAAACTTGCCGTCGGTGCTTCGACGACCATCGCGCAATATGTTTTGCCCGCGTTGCTCGGCGAATTTATTTCGTATTATCCGCGCGTCGAACTTTCGATGGTCAGCGGAAATACGGAAAATATTATCCGCGTTTTAGACGAACAAAAAATTTCGCTCGGACTCGTCGAAGGTCCAATCGGGCGCAATGATCTGAAAACAGACCGTTTTATTGACGACGAAATCGTCGCCGTCGTTTCACCAAATCACAAATGGACACAGGTTAAAAATTCCAAAATAAATCTCAAACAACTCGCCGAAATTCCGCAAATCTGGCGCGAACACGGTTCGGGAACGCGCCGCGAAATTGAAGACGCGCTCAAAAAAGCGAAACTCAAATTGCGTGATTTTAATATCGCTATGGAACTCGATTCGACGGAAGCGATAAAATCGGCGGTCGAAGCAAATTTAGGCATCGGTTTCGTGTCGCGCTGGGCGTTGTCGCGGGAAATCGAACTCGGTTTGCTGAAGATCGTGAGCATCGAAAAATTGCAGATAAAACGCCAATTCAAATTCGTCTATCCGCGAACGCCGCAACTCGAACGGGCGGCAGAATCGTTTCTAAAATTTGCACTTCGCCGCCGTCCGTATTTGCGAGAAAGTTAAAACTTATAAAAAGAAATTTAGCCGCGGATGGACGCGGATAAACGCGGATTTTTTTCTCTGATTTATCTGCGTTTATCCGCGTCCATCTGCGGCTAAGTTTTTCATTAACCCTTTATAAGGCACAAACTTAATTGCATAAGAAAAACTAATCGCGCATCAGTATTAATCATTGGACGTGCAATTTGAAAAGCGTCAAACTGATATTGTTATGACGCAAAAAGTTTTATTTGTTTTAGGTTTATTATTCGCTTTATCGCCGTTTGCTTCGCCGCCGCTCGCGTTGTTTTTGGGACTCGTTTTCGGTCTTTTTTTCGCTCATCCGTATCTAAAAAAATCGCAAAGATTTTCAAAAACACTTTTGCAAATTTGCGTCGTCGGTTTGGGATTTGGAATGAATCTGCACGAAGTTTTAAAAGCGGGAAAAAGCGGATTTTTTTACACGGCAATTTCGATTGCATTTGCCTTGAGCGTCGGTTGGCTGCTCGGAAAATTGTTAAAAGTCGGACGGACGAATTCGTATCTAATTTCAGTCGGCACGGCGATTTGCGGCGGCAGTGCGATTGCGGCGGTCGGTCCGGTTGCCGATGCGACGGACGATGAAATGAGTGTGTCTTTAGGCACGATCTTTATTTTGAATTCGGTTGCGTTGATCGTGTTTCCGTTGGTCGGTGAATACTTAAATTTGTCGCAAACACAATTCGGCTTGTGGGCGGCGTTGGCGATTCACGACACTTCATCGGTCGTCGGCGCGGGCGCAAAATTCGGCGCGGTTGCATTGGCAGTCGGCACAACCGTCAAACTCGCCCGTGCGCTGTGGATTGTTCCCGTAACGCTCACGACGGCGGCGATAAAACGCAGCGGCGCGAAAATAAAATATCCTTGGTTTATCGGCTTATTCGTCGTCGCGGCGGTTGTCAACACTTATTTCACCTTCGGCGCACCACTTTACAACGCGCTTTACGACTTAGCAAGAATCGGTTTGACCGCCACGCTTTATTTAATAGGCAGTCATATTTCGGTTAAAACGCTCAAACAAACCGGCGTTCGTCCGCTCGCGCAAGGCATAATTTTGTGGATTATCATCAGCATTTTATCGCTCTGGCTGATCGTGCAGGGATTTATAACTCTGTGATTTTAGATTTTCAATTAAAATAACGTGAGTTCGAGATAAGCCGTCGAAGACGGCAACCTATTTGTAGCCCATAACGCTAGTTATGGGAACAGTTTAACGAATTATTTCAAGCGGTTGAAAACCGCGACATACGTTTTTTATGTTGCCATTTTCAATGGCTTTGTCCATTTATTGCATTTTTCCCACTTGCGATGTGGGCTACAAATATAACGTCGGTTTCACCGACTAAAAACGAATTTCTTATCTCGAACTCACGTTAAAATACAAATAAACGGGTCAAAGTAATAACACTTTGCCCGTTTATCATTTTGTTTATTGCGCGACAACGACTAAAGCCGGACGCAGAAGTTTACCGTTCCAGAAATAACCGCGCCGGAGTTCGCTGTGAACTCTGTCGGATTTGCCGTCTTCGGCGGCAATAACGTCAAACGCTTCGTGCAGTTCGGGGTTAAAAACTTCGCCAATGCTGTCGAATCCGACGACATTATTTGCATCAAGCACCGCTTTCAGACGGCGTTGAATCAGTTGCAATCCTTCGACGATTCTTTCATCCGATGCGTCATCTGCATTAGCGAGCGCGAGGTCAAAATCGTCGGCGAGCGTGATCAGCCGCTCAAGCAATTCGCGCTTGCCTTTTTCGGCGGAGATCGCTTGCTCTTGTTTCGTGCGGCGGCGGTAATTTTCATATTCCGCCGCGAGCCGCAAATATTTATCGCGTTCGGCTTCCAACTCTCCGCGCAGACGCGCCGTTTCATCTTCAACCGGAGACAATAAATCTACTTCATCAATATAAACCGGAGATTCATCCGTCATTTTTGTTTGTGTGTTTTGTGTGTCCATAATTTTTGCTCTAAAAATGCTTAATGTATGATAGCGGCTATATGCCCATTAATTATTATTTTATAATTTAAGCAGCTCATAAATTAAGCGTGAAAACACTTGATTTTGATAAGTGTTTTTACTCTTTAAATATGTGAAGATGAATTTTAGAATTATATTTGGCACAAAATAAAAAGGCTTGAAGCCTGCCAAAAATTAAAAATATGAACTTCAGACAAATTTTTATAACATCATCTATTGTAATAGTTGCAGTAATTTTACTGCTTAGTTTAATCAGTCCTTACTTTTTGCTTAGTTTTATAATAATCGCACCGTTGATCGTAATCGGCGTGAGGGATATTACCCAAAAGAAATAGACCATTCGCAGAAATTTTCCGATAATCGGGAATTTTCGCTATATGTTGGAGAAAGTGCGACCTGAGATAATGCAGTATTTTGTTGAAACGGATACCGAAGGAAAACCGATCAATCGGCTGTATCGTTCAGTGATTTATCAGCGGGCAAAAAAGGAAACTTCGACAAGTCCGTTCGGAACACAATGGGACGTTTATCGTGCGGGTTATGAGTGGATTGACCATTCCATTTATGCCGCAAATCCGGCTGACTTGGAACAGGAACAGCGAGTTTTGGTTGGCGGAGAAGACTGTTTAAAACCATATTTGGCGAGCCGTCTGAATATCTCGGCGATGAGTTTCGGGTCTTTGAGCAAAAATGCGGTATTGGCAATGAATAAAGGTGCGAAACTCGGAAATTTTGCACAAAATACCGGAGAAGGCGGACTCAGCCCGTATCATTTAGAACCCGGCGGCGATTTGATTTGGCAAATCGGGACGGGATATTTCGGCTGCCGCACGGAAAACGGCGAATTCAGCCCGGAACTTTTTCAGAAAAAATCCACGCTTGATAATGTGAAAATGATCGAAATAAAACTTTCACAAGGAGCAAAACCGGGACACGGAGGAATTCTGCCGGCTATAAAAAACACGGAAGAAATCGCTGCCATTCGTCATGTCAAACCTCATACGACCGTCAATTCGCCGCCCGCTCATACGGCTTTTATCAGCGCGGAAGGATTGATGCACTTTATCAAACAACTGAGAGATTTGTCGGGCGGCAAACCCGTCGGTTTTAAAGTATGTATCGGCAAGAAAGCGGAGTTCACAGAGATTTGCGAAGCGATGATAACGACGGGAATTAAGCCGGATTACATCGCCATTGACGGTGGCGAAGGCGGAACGGGTGCGTCGCCGATTGAATTTGCCGATTCAATCGGAATGCCTTTACGGGACGGACTTTCGTTTGCAGTTGATACATTGAACGGATACGATCTGAAAAAGGACATCAAGGTTATCGCCGCAGGAAAAGTTTTTAACGGATTTCATATTGCAAGACTGATTGCCATTGGTGCAGACATAGTAAATGTTGCCAGAGCAATGATGCTGGCAACCGGCTGTATTCAGGCGTTGCAGTGTCATACAAACACTTGTCCGACCGGCGTTGCGACGCAAGATGAAGGACTGATGAAAGGGTTAGTCGTTTCAGACAAAGCTCAAAGAGTTGCTAATTTCCACGAAGCGACGATTGAAAGTTTTATCGAATTGCTTGCCGCTTCCGGCGTTGTATCTACTGATGAGTTAAGTCGGGAACACATTAACCGAAGAGTCGGAGCAACTCAAGTTTTAAAATACAGCGATATTTACCCGGAAGTGCAGGTTGGAGCATATCTGAAACAAGTACAGATTAAACCGCAACTTCAGGCAGTAAAATCCGGCAAATGAATGTAACAATGCGAATCGAGGGTTGAAAATAGTCCTTGTTGGAAATTAAGAATTTACAAGTTCGCAATTCTTAATTTTGTCAAAATCAGCTCTGTAAGCTGTTGATTTTAGATGACAAATTTCAACCCTTGATTCGGATTAATAATAGTATTAAAAATTACGATTTTAATTGCTGCGGGCTGACTTTCAAGAACAGAAAGCGGCATTTGGTCGTGTGTTCATCCGGTAATTGCGAAACTCGAACCGGACATAAAGAAGAAATTTATAACGATAAAGATTAAGTAAATAATGAGCAGAGGATTTGTTAAAGAAGGCGATCAGGAAGAAATTCCTATTTTAACGCCGAGAGCTTATTTGCCCGATGGCGTAACAAACTACGTTACTCAAGTCGGTATGGATGAACTTTTGGACGAAAAACAGATGCTCATCAATGACAGAGATCACCTGGACATTATAGATGAAAATGCAAGACGAATTGCAGTGAATCATATAAACGCAAAATTGCAGTTGTTGAATGAAAGAATTCTTACTGCGAAAGTAATAGATTTAAACAAACAATCACAGGACGAAATATGGTTTGGCGCAACGGTAACGCTGAAGATAGATGACGAAACAAAATTGCAGCAATATCAAATTGTAGGTGTTGATGAAGCTGATGTTTCTAAAGGAAAAATCTCATTTACTTCCCCGATTGCCAGAATTTTGATAAACAAGGAAGTTGGTGAAAAAGCAACATTAAAACTTGCAAAAGGAGATAGGATATTTGAAATTATGGAAATCGTCTATTAAAGTCCGGCGGAATTTTCAGCCTTACTGTTTATAAATTATCAGATAAGTTTGAGATTTAAACAATTTGGCAGTATTTACACTTGTATCTCCGCGTCCGACAACAATTTTCCCGCGCCGTATTCATCCCGCAAATAGAGATAATGCAGCGCGAGTTCTTCATCTTTCATCCGGTCGCTCAAATCCGTATCACGCGGCGGCAAATGATAGCCGCCGCGCCGCAACGACCAGCGCAAAAACTGTCTGATTGATTGCCCTCGATGCGGATAATCTTTCGCGTCAGATTCCATCCGGCGAACAATTTCGAGCGCGGTTGTTCCGTAATATTCTTTTTTTTCCGTCCAAAAAATCATTTGCTACCTTCATTAGAATTTATTAATAATCAACCATCGGCATTTACGTCCCGACCTGAGCGGTGTAAAATTTCGGTGCGGGATTCACAACTGTTTCCGGCATTCTCGAAACTGCCGACGGCTTGATTCCGACCGCACTTTTCAGCGATGCGGGAACGGGAACGACCATCAATTTTTCTGCACTTTTCTCCAGAACGTCCCGCGAAAAATCGGTGTATTCATACTGTGAATAATATGCAGTCCGCACCGCTCTCTGTTCGTTTATTGTTCCGATTCGCTCTGCCGCGAGACTGAATCTATCGTAAATTTCGGGCGCGGCGCGGCGGATTTTTCTCAGAAAAGTCGGCGGCGTTCCGACCATTACCGAACTGTTTAAGAGTGCGCCTTTGCTAAATAATTGCCGCGTCTGTTGTTCGGTCGCTTGTGTCGAAAAACGGCGCACACGCCACACACCGAGATTTTTATCAACGGGCGCGGACGAATCGAATTCGATCAATTCATTTTCATTTGCCGCGTCATCGGGCGTGATGCCGAGCAGAATCAAATTCGATTCGCGGCGGGCAAAAGCGCAGGCTGATTCGACGCGCCTCATGAATTCGTCAGCGTTCGGCGCGTGAAAATCCGGCGGGAAAAATGCCAGAACTGCCGACGGATTCTTTTTCACCATTTGCAGTGCGGCATATAAAATCGCCGTCGTCGTTCCGTCATCTTGCGGCTGAACAATCAGATTTTCCGGCTTTACATCCGCTAAAACTTCTTCGTAATAACGCGCGTGTTCCTCAGTTACGACAAACATCACGTCCCGCGCCGAAAAGACTTTTTCAATCTGCTTTCTCGTTTTATTAATCACATATTCGCTGCCTTGCGTTCGGCAAAAATGTGCCGGTCGCTGTCCGCGCATTTTCGCCGGAATTAGTCCGCTGCCCGGCAGACCGCTTCCGCCTGCCAAAACGATTGCCTGACAGTTTTCCGTATTCGGCATTTCAGAAAAGTCGTCTGACTTTGCAGACACAAACGGCGTTTTATTTTTGATAAAATTCATAACTTTAGAACCTCACATTTGCTATTTATTGAATTTCGGAATTTTTTAATGTTTCCGCAATTAGACTTGATTTTAATAAATTTGCCGTCCGCTGTGCGACAGTAATAACACGCGGAAAATACAGGTGTTTACTCCTGTGATTGAAACCTTTCGGTTTGTTATACTCGAAATTGAAAGAAAGCGTCGGCAGGAGAACTTTGTAATAAATTAAGTAATGTCCAAAAATAAAAATGAGCGTTTGAGTCTGTTAAAATCAGCCGCCGACGAATTCGGCGAGAGAGATTTTTCCGCCCGCATCGCGGTTGAAAAGACTGACGAACTCGGCGAAGTTGAAGCGAGTTTTAACCGAATGGCGGAACGTCTTGATAAACGTGCGATGCGGTTTCAGGAAATTGACCGCTTAAAATCGGATTTTGTCAGCAGCGTATCGCACGAATTACGCACGCCTTTGACGACGATTAAGGCATTGACCAGACTTTTGATGCGCGGCGAAATAACGGACGAAAAACGCCGTGAATATCTCGAAACTATTTCCGTCGAATGCGACCGGCAGATTGATTTGGTGTTAAATTTACTTGATTTATCGCGCATCGAAGGCGGCGTTTACAGCCTCAATTTTGAGTGTGTTGAGCCTTTTGAAGCTATCGAATCTTGCGTAAAAGCGGAAATGACAGCCGCCGAGAAGCGGCTTCATACATTGCGCGTCGAGCCGTTCGCGGAAGTTCTGCCGATTTGCGCCGACCCGAAAGCGTTGCGGCGCGTGCTGAGTAACTTGATTGAAAACTCGATTAAATACACGCTCGACGGCGGCTTGATTACGGTTTCCGCCATACGCGACCCGGAAGATGAAAATTTTGTCTGTATCACCGTTACCGACAACGGACGCGGAATTCCGCTTGAAGATTTGCCGGTTTTGTTTAATAAATTTCATCGCGGAAAACCCGTGCGGGCAAACTCGACGACGAACGAAGATTTTTTGGAAGACGCGGACGTTTCCGGTGTCGGACTCGGACTTTATCTGGGCAAAAACGTCATCGAACAGATGGGCGGACACATCTCGGTCAAAACCGAAGTCGGCGACGGCAGCATTTTTTATCTGCATCTGCCTATTTGGAAAGAACCAGTCCGCGAGAAAAATTTGAGCGAGGAAAAAGAAAATTATGGGGAAAAGATTGTTGGTCGTTGACGACGATCCGGGATTATTATTAGCAGTTTCGGAAACTCTGCGGGCGGAAGGTTATGAAGTAAAAACGGCGCGGCGCGGCGCGGAAGCGTTGACGCGCATTGCCGAAAGTCTGCCCGACTTAATCATCAGCGATATTCGGATGCCGGGAATGGACGGCTATCAACTCGTCAAAAATCTGCGCTCAAATCCGCGCACCCGACTTGTCCCGATCATATTTTTAACCGCTAAGGACGAAATCGCCGACCGCATCACGGGTTTTCGTACCGGCGTTGACGCTTATCTGACAAAACCGTTCGAGCCGGAAGAACTGACGGCAATCGTTCTGGCAATTCTCAATCGCGTCGAACGAACACATTCCGATCTGGCGCAGATGTTCGGTAAAAAAGAAGAAGCCGATCCGCGCGAATTTATCCGCGACGAAGAATTGACCGATGCTGAATGGCGCGTTGCCGAAGAAGTTGCCAAAGGCGCAAGCAACAAGGAAATCGCCGCCGAATTAAATTTGAGTCTGCGAACTATCGAAGGACACATCAGCCGCATTCTCGATAAGAAAAATCTCAACAATCGCGTCGAACTCGCCCTGCAAATCGCCGAACGTAAGCAGCAGGAATAAACGGCGTTAATTTTTGAACATTGAATCTTAAACTATTGAAAACGGGGGGAATTAAAAATGGAAAAAATGAAGGCTTTTGTCCGAACGAGTTCTCAAAACCAAAACGTCGAATTGGCGGAAATGCCGATTCCTGAAATAAATAATAATGAAGTGTTGATTCAGGTTCAGGGATTCGGTGTCGGGATTCACGACCGATATTTTATTCCGAATGATGCGAATTTTCCATATACGATTGGATCGGAAGCAGCCGGGATTATTACAAAAACGGGCGATGAAATTTCCCGGTTTAGAACCGGAGATCGGGTTATTTTGACGAGCATTTTACAGCCGAAAGGCGGCTGTTGGGCGGAATACGTCGCCGTTTTGGAAGCTTCGCTCATTCCGCTGCCGGATAAAATGGAATTTATCGAAGGAGCAGCCATTCCGGTTGCGGGCAAAACGGCGATTGAAAGTATGCGCGCGCTCGACCCAAACAAAGGCGATACGTTGTTTGTCGCGGGTGCTTCCGGCGCGATTGGCACTTTGTTTATTCAACTTGCGGCAGCCGAAGGCATCAGGATTATCGGGTCTGCGTCGGCGAAAAATCACGAATATATGTTATCGCTCGGCGCGGAAAAAGCGGTTGATTATTCCGACCCGAATTGGAAAATGCAAGTTAAACAATGGATGCCGAAAGGCGTTGATGCCGCTTTAGCCATTCAACCCGGCACGGGCAAAGACAGTGTGGATGTCGTCAAAGACGGCGGCAAAGTGATAACCGTTTCCGGCGATCAGGTCGAAGCGGAAAGAAATATCACGGTTCGCCAATTCGAGCATCATCAGGATACGCAAGAATCAGTAAACAAGTTGGCTTTCGACATCGCCGAAGGGAAAGTCCGATTAGTCATCGAGCGCATTTATCCGTTTGAACAAGCAATAGACGCGCTGGAGAAGGCGGAAACAAGACACGCGAAAGGAAAACTCGTGGTCAGCGTAAATCATTGATGCTGATTCGGTTGGAGAAAATCAAGCGCATTAATTAAAATCTTAGAAACGGTTTAGGAATATGTAAAAAGAAATAAAAACGGATTATTTACAGTAACTAAAAATGCGAATCAAGAGTAGTATTAAATACTTGAAAATACTTGATTTTACTTTGCGAACTTTGCGCCTTTGCGGGAGAATAATTTCCCGCAAAGGCGCAAAGTTCGCAAAGAAAGAACTTAAAAGGCAGTTAAAATTTCAACCCTTGATTCACATTAAAATTATAAAAATAACAAATATGATTAAACTTATACTAACTTTCGCGCTGGCTGTAATGCTTTTTTCAGCCTGCGAAAGTATTGAAAAGACTGCGAATGTTTCGCCAAAAACGGAAAATATCGCGGCTCAAAATGAAATTAAACAAATCTCCATCGAGCAGACGCAAACGGCGGTCAAAACCGAAAACGCGCAGTTTATAGACGTGCGAACGCCCGAAGAATACGCGGGCGGACACGCGCCGAAAACATCGAATTTACCGCTCGACAATCTGGAAAACAGTTTGAGCAAATTAGACAAAGGCAAGCCGGTTTATATCATTTGCCAGACCGGACGACGTTCACAAAAAGGAGCGGAAATTCTGCAAAAGGCTGGATTTACCGACATTTACAACATCAACGGCGGCACGAGCGAATGGATGCAAGCCGGTTTTCCGACGGAAAAATAACAAAATATAACGAAAGTTTTCTTGATTCAACCTCATTTCAGACTGCCGTTCCAAGTAGACTAAATAATGAAAATCAGCACTAAACACCTCAAAAAATGCTCATTTCGTTCCGTCATCGCGGCGGCGTTTTTACTAATCCTGACGCTCGTTTCGATAATCAGCGCACAGAATAATGCGGCGGAAAATGAACATCAAGTTGATGCCGCCGCGATTGCAAAAGAATCTCCGACACCGATTCCGTTTCCTGAAATCGTCCAGCAAGCCGAAAGCGCGTCGGCTTCGCTCGCCGAATTTACAGCGAGCGTTTCGGGGAAATCGAAACTCAGAAAAGTTGAAAAAAGACTGCCCGAATTGACGGATGAAATAAACGCCAAACTCAAGGAAACGGCGCGAATCAGCAAAGGTCTGCCGTCGCTCGAAAGTTTGCAGAATCTGGAAACCGAGTGGAAAACGCTGACGGAAAATCTGCCCGATTGGAAAAACGATTTAGCGGATCGCGCCGTAGAATTTGAAGACGATTTGGGACAGCTCAGGAAAATTCAGGAAAAGTGGACGATAACGCTCGCCGAACTGAATAAATGGACGCAGCCTCCGTCTGAAATAATAGCCGTAATCGAGAAGATAATTTCAGATTCTGCCGACTTGCAGAAACAAATTGAAGCCGAACAAGCGAAAGCCGTTTCTCTACAAAGCCGCGTCGTCGAGCAGCAGAGAAGAGTTTACGACGCGCTCAAATCGCTTCGGCAAACGAGACAGACGGTGATCGAAGATTTATTCGTGCAGGACAGTCCGGCGATTTGGCAGAATGATTTTTGGATAAAAACCGAAAAAATGCGGCGGAAAATTCGGACAATACTTTTCTCGCGCAAATGGTCGCGCTCGGTGATTTCGCCAAACGCAATTTTGATAAATTCATCATTCATTTTGTAGTTTTCGTCGTGTTCGCCGGAATTTTGTTTTTCCTGAGCCGCCGCGCACGTTTCATAACTAAAAAAGGCTCGAAATCGTGGAAAGCGATGACTATTCTTCATCTGCCGTTTTCAACCGCTTTGATTTTAGCGATTTTGGCGAGTTCGTGGATTTACCTGCAAACGCCGCGAATTTTGGACGCGATTTTCGGCGCAATCGCGCTCGTGCCGATTATTATCATCTTACGAAAACTCGTCGAACGTCCGCTTTATCCGGTGTTTCACGCGCTTTTGATTTTTTATTTGCTTGACCAAATCCAATCAATCGCCGAACTCGTTCCGATTTATGCGCGGTTGCTTTTGCTGGCGGAAATGCTCGGCGGATTCTTGTTTTTTTTGTGGCTTTTCGTCGCGCGGCTTTCCAAAACCGATGACGAAAAAAAAGTTCACGACAAGTTCTTTCTCACGATAAAATACGCCGCGCTCATCGCTCTGCCATTTTTTGCGATTTCGGTGCTGGCAAATATTCTCGGTTACGTTTCACTGGCACAGCTTTCCGGCAATTCAATTTTGCGGCTCGCATACACGGCGGTAATTTTTTACGGAATCGTGAAAATCGTTGACGGCTTGATAATCGTCGCGCTCAAATTTCGCCCTTTGAATCAACTTCAAATGGTGAAGGATAAACCGCTTTTGATTCAAAACCAACTGGGAAAATTAGCGCGTTTTATCGCCTTCGGTGCGTGGCTGTTGGTTGCGCCCGAACTTTTAGCTTTGCGTGAACCGTTGTTTGAATGGGTGCGGGAAACTTTAACGGCGAAACTGACACTCGGTTCGTTGAGCATTTCGGCGGGCGACATTCTTCTATTTGTCGCGGCAATTTGGGCGGCGTTTATACTTTCGCGGGTTATAAATTTTGTTCTCAGAGAAGATATTTATCCGCGTTTTTCCTTAGAAACCGGCGTTCCGTATGCGATTTCGACGGTGCTTCATTATGTCATTCTGCTGCTCGGATTTCTTTTTGCCATCGCCGTCGCCGGTTTTGATCTGACACAGTTCACGATTTTGGCGGGCGCGTTCGGTGTCGGCATCGGCTTCGGTCTGCAAAACATCATCAACAATTTCGTGTCAGGCATTATTCTGCTTTTCGAGCGACCGATCAAAGTCGGCGATTGGGTAAAAATCGGCGATTCGGACGGTTATGTGCAGCACATCGGCATCCGCGCCAGCCTCGTGCAGGATTGGGACGAAACGGAAATCATCGTGCCGAACAGCAAACTCATCTCCGAAAACGTGACGAATTTCACCTACGAATCCAAAAAACGCGGCATCGCCATTCCCGCCAGCGTCATTCCCGACGCGAATCTGCACGCAGTCATCGAACTGTTGAAAAAAACGGTCGCCAAGCATCCGCTCATCATCGAAAATCCGCCGCCGAAAGTTTTACTGGAAGAAGCGACGGCAACCGCCCTGAATTTTAAAGTGCGCGTGTGGACTGAAGAAGGCGACGAAACGACCGACATCACCAGCGAACTTTTAATCGCCGTCAACCAAACCCTCGCCGAAAATAATCTAGCCGTTCCGAACGCCAAATTGCTTGAAGTTAAGTTGTCGGAAAAACCTGATCATCAATAAATTCGTTAAAAATTAATAAGCAGATGAAGTCAGGTTTCAATCTGAATAATTTAGCTTGAATATAAAAATCAATACGCCGAATTTTCACTCTTTTCGTCTATTATTTTACTGTCAAATTTATGCCAATCAAAACTTTTAAACACACCTTTAGACATAGATTTTGTCGGCAAACTTTGGCATCCGAAACACGCGGACAAAATACAAAAAATGCTCAGGCTCAACGTGATTTTTAATTTATTAATTTTATCAAAGTTAATTTCGGTTGCTATATTTTGTTCAGATAGTTTAAAAATTTATTAAAGAACCGCCTGCAATGACAAGCGGTTCTTTGTTGTTATTTAACTAAATCAACAATAATTTCAGTTTTATCGGGATTGCCGTTTGTAATCACCAGATAGGTTTTTGTGCTGGTAAAACGCAGTTTGCCGTTTTCATAAATTTGCGCCCGCACCGCGTAACGGTTGCGTTGATTGATCTTATTCGGATAATATTTCAATTCAAAATCAAACGGCACTTGGCGACCTTCGGCGTTGATCGTCTGTTCGGCGATAATTTCCGCTTTTGCGTCCGCCTTTGAGATGTCGAGCAGTTAAACTTTAATAACTGCATTCGGTGCAAGAGCGATGCGCGGCAAATATAGAACTTTTCCCGCGACGTTTGCTGTTTCACTTGCCATATTTTGAGATTTAGCTTTGAAAATAAGATTTGGTTTATTTTTGACGAAAAGCCGTAATGTGTCCACGTTAATCTCGGATTTCGTTACTTTATCCAACGATTGTAAAAACTCTCTTTCGAGTTTGTTGGCTTGTTCATCGGCGCACGCCCGCAAAGTTCCTGCAATAATTGGAAATATTCAGTTTTGTATCGTTAATTTCAAAACCGCCCGAAAACAGATTGCATCCCGCATCGCCGATTCACCGATTTAACAAACCGCGTGGGTTTCCCATAATGATAAGTTATGATTCAAACAAAAGACATTATTTAAAGTAAAATAAAATCTTTAATCACAGTATTTAACTGATTTATGCAATAAAGCTTAACCGATCTACCTAATAGTCGTAAATTCACGAATTTCTCAGCATCACAATCAGCAATTTTTACTAAAAAAAGATCATAAAAATGAAAAAGACAAGTTCGCATTAAACTTGTCTTTAATATTGGTGGGTCGTGCAGGTTTTGAACCTGCGACCCGCGGATTTCATACCACACTAACTTTCATTAGCCGCCGAAAAATTCAGCGTTGAAGTCTGGATTATCTCATCGCCCACAGCATCGTCTGTTTGTGGGTGCGGCGTATAGATTCTGATGGCTTTCTCAATATAAATTTTATTACTTCAAATTATATTTTTGCGATTGCCGCGATTCCATAGCAATCACAACTTCAATAATCCAAAAACTAATTCTGTCCAACCTTATACAAAAAATGGCTGTGAGTTCTTGATTGAACTCACAGCCTGAGGAAGTGAGAAGACGACAATCGTATAAAAGATTAAGGAACAAAAGCATTAGGAACGGGCTTATCGGTTGACGCGCCGAATGCTATGCCTGTAAATCCTGCCGTTGAACGATTTAGATACCACGTTCCGCTTCTGAATACGGCAATATCTGATTTGCCGTCGCCGTCGTAGTCCGCCGGTGTCGGTAAATCAGTCGAAATACCAAACTGCACTCCGGTAAATCCGGCTTGACTTCTTTGCAAATACCACGTGCCGTTTGACGGACGAAAGACAGCGACATCGGTTTTGCCGTCGCCGTCGTAATCCGCCGGAACAGGTTTATCGTTTGCATCGCCGAATTGTATCGAATCAAAATTTTGTGACGGAAGTCCGTTTGACCGGGCAATATACCAAGTTCCGTTTGATGGTCGGTAAACGGCGTAATCGGCTTTGCCATCGCCATTGTAATCGCCGATCATCGGCTTATCTGTTGAAGCCCCGAATTGTGCGGCAGTAAATTGATTGGTTACTAAATTATAAACATACCAAGTGCCGTTCGAAGGTCGCCAGACGGCTATTTCAGCCTTACCGTCGCCGTCAAAATCCGCCGGTTGCGGAATATCTTCCGCCGTCCCGAATTGAATGCCGGTAAAACCAGCCGAACTTCGCTGCAAATACCAAGTTCCGCTGCGATAAACAGCGATGTCAGTTTTGCCGTCGCCGTCGTAATCGGCGGGAACTATTTTGTCGGTGGAGATACCGAACTGCGCTCCGGTGAAACCGTTCTGTGATTGGAGCAGATACCAGACACCATTGTCGGGACGATAAACAGAAATGTCAGCTTTGCCGTCGCCGTCAAAGTCAAACTTAGTTTTACGAGGGGCAACCGCTATTGCTGCTTGATTAATGCTGATAGCTTGTCCGGCGATAAAAATTCTGCCTGGTCGCGCCGCGCCTGAATTAGCGGCGACGGTGAAACTGACCGTTCCGTTGCCGTTTCCGTTCGCTCCGGCGGTGATCGAGATAAATGAATCGGCGGTTTCGGCAGTGTAAGCGCATCCCGTTTGTGTGAATACGGATAATGTAAAATTTCCTCCGGCGGCTTCAATAATCAGATTTCCGGGTGTAATGGTGTATGAACAAAAATCATCGTTGAGAATCGTTCCCGTGCCGACACCGTTAGCAATTGTCGCATTCGCCGCATTTGTCAGATTGACCGTGAAATTTTCATCCGGCTCGATTTCAAAATCGCCGTTGACCAATATCGTGATGGTTTTACTCGTTTCACCCGGAGCGAATGATAACAAATCGCTTTTCGCCTGATAATCGGACGGCGCAGTTGCCGTGCCGTTTGCCGTTGCGTAATTGACCGTAACGATTTGCGCCGACGAGGTTGAAAGATTAACGGTAAAGTCAAATGCGGTTGTTCCGCTGTTGCCTTCGTTTTTGGATACATTGTTGATTGATAAAGTCGAAATTTCATACGAACTTTCAAATGCTCCAATATCAATAATACCGCCGACAATTCTTGCGAAACCGCGCTGATCTGTGTCGGGCGCATTTGTATTATCTCCGGCGTTGATTGCCGGGCTTCCCGGAAGCAGAGAGTGCGTTTGAGTCGCGCCGCCGTTATCGGCAAGTGGACCGAGCTTCGGGTCAATCGGACTGGCAGATGAGCCGACTTGGTTAGAGTTTGCGTCACCGTTTGTAATGCCGGTCGTGCCTAGACCATTGCCGATCAGATTATAAGAACTCGTTGCTGCGACTGCGCCGAGAAAGTCAGGCGAGGAGGAAGCATTAGCGACGGTGTTTCCGGCGACAATCGTGTTTTTTAGATTAGCTGTAGCCAAGTTCAAGTTCCTGATGCCTCCGGCGCAATCTGTGCAGTTTGCGTCGGTTGAGCTGTTCTTATACGGAATGGACTTGAAGAATATGCAATAAATCTTTAAGCTAAGGAAATGAATAAAGCCTTACCCAAGATAAAAGAAAGCGTAGAAGATTTGCGACAGAAAATCAAAGC
>JBBPXX010000005.1:0-75783 GCA_038200505.1 Pyrinomonadales bacterium
ATTATTGCCGGAATTTTTTGCAAACCGGCTTTTTGTGAAGCCCGCCATCTTCTTTCACCGGCAACTATTTCATATCTGCCGCCTTTTCTTCTTACAACAATAGGTTGAACTATTCCATTTGCTTTTATTGATTGTGCTAAATCATTTAATCCTTCTTCTTCAAATCTTGTTCTTGGCTGTTCCGAATTTGGTTCTATCAAATCCAAATCAATTTCAAGAAATTCTTCTCTATTTCCCTTTTCCCTTTCTTCGCCCAAGAGTGCGCTTATTCCTCTGCCTAATGCCTTTCTACTCATGACTTAAAATCTCCTTCGCTAATTGTATGTAACTTTCTGCACCTTTTGAACGAATATCGTATAAAATAATAGGTTTTCCATAACTTGGAGCTTCCGCAAGACGAACATTTCGTGGTATAACGGTCTGTAAAACTTGAGTACCATAAAAATCTCTTAAATCCTTCGCTACTGCTGCCGATAAATTTGTTCGTTCATCATACATAGTCAAAAGCAACCCTTCAATTGTTAATTGCGGGTTTAATCCTCTTCTCAATCTTGCTAATGTATCAAACAATTCCGTTACTCCTTCCAGAGCATAATATTCGCACTGAATTGGAACTAATAATGAATCTGCTGCTGTCAAACTATTTATTGTCAATAAACCTAATGATGGTGGGCAATCTATTATAATGTAATCAAAGTTATCTTTAATTTGATTCAATAGATTTTTCAGTTTGTATTCTCTATTTTTTTCTTCAACTAATTCAACTTCTGCACCTGCTAAATTTTTATCGGCTGGCACTACCCAAAGTAATGGTAACTCTGTTTTTTGTATTACATTTTCAAATTTTTCACCTAAAAGCAACACATTATAAAGTGTTTTTTGTGTTAATGTTCTCTTTATTCCTGAACCGGACGTTGTATTCCCTTGCGGATCGGCATCAACAAGTAAAACTTTTTTTTCTTCAACTGCCAATCCCGCTGCCAGATTTACAGCAGTAGTTGTTTTACCTACGCCTCCCTTTTGATTAGCAACAGCTATTATTTTTCCCATTATTTTTCTCTAATTTTATATTTAATCATCATAACTTATCACATTCTTTATATTTCAACTAATTACAAATTAAAATATGTGGCACGTTTTACATTATCTACAATTCATAATGTAAAACGTGCCACATTTTTTTCAAGAAATAGACGTTAAACAGTTACTGGTTTGTTCTTCGTAATTGACAAATTAACCAAAACTGTAGAAATTGCAGAAGGAGTAAGACCGGGAATATTACGGACTTGACCAAAATTTTGCGGATTTGCCCGCTTAAGCCTATCAACCATTTCGTTTGACAAACCGTTTATTTCAGAAAAATCAAAGTTAACTGGAATTTTAAGAAAATCATTATGATTAATTCGTTCATTTGCATTGCGTTGATTTGTAATATATCCGCTATAAAGTGAATCCGCTAAAGCAGTTTCAAGGTCTGTCATTTTAATATCAGTACGATTTTCATCCGATAAAAGCCGGAAAATGAATTCGGTTGTAACTCCCTGTCGAAGTGATAGTTGTGAAAGAGTAATTGAATCTCCCAAATCACAGTTTAATTGTTGTGAAATGGCTGAATATTCTACATCAGAGCGTTTATAGCGAGTTTCATCCAAGATTTTACGCAAGTTGGCAATTCGATTACGTTTTTTATTGAAATTTTCCCAATCGGTATTTGCCAAAAGTCCGACTTCATTACCAATTGGAGAAAGCCTTTGGTCAGCATTATCGTGCCGTAAAGTCAAACGTGCCTCAGCCCGCGAAGTAAATATTCGGTAGGGTTCATCAACCCCGTGTCGAATTAAATCATCAATCAAAACTCCAATATAGGCTTCATCCCGCTTTAATACACAAGGATTTCTATTTTCAGTATGGAAAGCTGCATTTATTCCCGCCATCAATCCCTGACAACCGGCTTCTTCATAACCTGTCGTTCCATTAATTTGTCCCGCAAGAAAAAGTCCACTAATACGAGATGTTTCCAAACTTGGTTTAAGTTCTTTAGGATCAATAAAATCATACTCAATTGCATATCCCGGACGAATAATTTTAACTTTTTCAAATCCATCTATCATTTTAAGCAATGAAAGTTGTAAATTAGAGGGCAGAGAAGTGGAAAAACCATTTAAATACACTTCGTTTGTATTATGACCTTCAGGTTCAAGAAAAAGTTGATGACGATTTTTATCGGAAAATTTTACGACTTTATCTTCAATCGAAGGACAATAACGCGGTCCGACACCTTTAATTTTACCGGAATATAAAGGAGACTGGTGTAAGTTTTCCCGAATTTTATTATGTAACTTATCATTTGTAAAACCAATGTAGCAGTTTATCTGCGGCTGCAAAATTTCTTCGGTTGCAAAAGAAAAAGTAGTGGGTTTTTCATCAGGCAACTGAACATCAAAGGCATCCCAATCAATAGTTCTGCCATCGAGCCGCGGCGGGGTTCCTGTTTTTAAACGTCCGACGGGAAAACCTAAATTTCTTAGACTTTGCGCTAACTCAATCGAAGCAGGTTCTCCGGCACGACCGGCGGAAAACTTTTTTTGTCCGGTATGAATAGTTCCGTTCAAAAATGTTCCTGTTGCAATAACTACGGATTTAGCTCCAAATCTGCGGGTGTCCTGTAACTCAACTCCTGTAACTTTATTATTTTCAACAATTAAATCAACAACAAGACCTTGACGAAGATGAAGATTCGGTGTAGCTTCGAGAACGCGGCGCATCTCGGTTCGATAAAGTGCGCGGTCAGCTTGGGCGCGTGGAGATTGGACAGCCGGACCTCTTGAACGATTTAACAGCCGAAATTGAATGCCGGTGCGGTCAATAACACGACCCATAATGCCGCCAAGCGCATCAATTTCTCTGACAATATGACCCTTTGCAATACCGCCGATAGCCGGATTACAGGACATTTGACCGATTAAATCTAAATTTATTGTGATAAGCGCAGTTTCAGCCCCAAGACGGGCAGATGCCGAAGCAGATTCGCACCCGGCGTGCCCCGCACCAATAACAATTACGTCAAAAACTTCATCGAAAATCATAAAAACAACCTACTTGATAAAAACACAATCATCAAAAGTTCAATATTTTATGATATAATATTATGGCGGATTTGCCAACAAAAGAAATATTTGATAACCTCTAATTGTTGTGAATAGTAGCTTTATGAGTTACTCCATTTACCATTTAATGAAGGAGAAATGTTAGAAATAGATTGGAAACGAGTTAAACGAACAAGGTCTGAACTTTGAAAAGTAATAAAAGTCATAAAACCAGAGTCTATCAAATTGATACATTCACTTTGGTTAAAGGTAAATTCCAAACTGTTTTTAACGTGTGTTTCACCATTTTCCTGATAGGTATAAAAAGGAAGATCGTTAATCTGTTGTTGAAAATTGCCCTCCATATCCCAACTATTGCGGCTAAAACTTTGAGCCAATAAAAAAGCACAAGCAAAAATAGGATTTGTCCAAATATATTTGTTTACGGCACGGAAACTATTTAATTCGTCAAAAGAAAATGTTTCAAGCGGTTCGGTGTTTTCGCCGAAGGGAAGTCGAGCTAAAAAACGAGGAAGAGCAAAACCGAGATACGAAGATTCGGGAATAGAACGAAGTGAATCCCAAAGTTTGGTTTCGACTTCATCGAATGATAAATCGAATTTAGTGTCATTCGATGAAGAATTATCAAAGGATTTAGGTTTTAAATAGGAGATGAACGGAGCATTTGCATTAGCGCAAATTTTAGCAAGACGAATTAGAAATGCAGCGTCATTCACATCAATTTTGAATTCAAAATTACCGCAGATAACAGACCAATTATTTCCGTTAATAAAGCTATAAAATTCTGAATTAGATAAATTTTCAACCGATTTAAGATGGTTTGAAAGTTTATCTTTTCCGGTATCGGAAATAAATAGTTTGAGTTGGGAATTAGTTTCAGTTCTTCGGACTAAAAAATACAACCCTCGCCAAGCCGATTCCATTGTCTGAAAACGCGGATGATGTAAAATTTCGCGCATCAAATCACTTGTAACTTCATCAACTACTCCAAGCAATTTAGATTGCTCTTCTTCATCAGTTTGAATTATAAAAGGTTTAACCAATTTTCCAATTAGAGTATTAAGGTCTGATTTTACAGTAGTTTGCGGTTTTGGTGAAATTTTACCATCAGAAGTTTGACTTAAAATTTGATCAAGCAAATTGTCGGAATTAATCAGAACTTCAGAAGTCTGTGCGAAATCTTCCTGATCTTTTTTTTCTTCAACTGATGAGTCAAGCCAAGAGCGAACTTCTCTTGCAGCATTGTTAAAAGTATCGGGATTTAACAAACGCCGACGAATATCTCGCAAATGAGAAAAATAAGGGAGTTGTTGAAAAATTTTATCGGGATGAAAGTCATCAAACTCTTTAATTTCAATAGTTACTAAACTGTCAGAATCATTTTTCAAATCCAAATCCAGTTTGATTTGAAATTTTCCCAATACTTCCTCAAAATTATCGCGGTCAATTTCGATTGAACGCGAATCAAACGAATCAGAAGTTGAAGAAGTAAAAAAATTTCTGCCGCTCCAATCTCCGAGTAAAAGAATTTTAAAAGGCTCTTCGTCGGCAATCGGAGTTGCATTTCTTTCAAGAGTTACTTCGGTTTCAAAATTATTATCAGCAGGGAACATACAAAATTCCTCATAAAAGTTAAAGAAAAATGATGAGGTTTTTTAAGTTGAATCAAGTGAAAGCCTTTTATATCAAATTCTCAAAGGCATAACAATATATTTATAATTATAATTCGTATCACCGGCGATGTTCATAAGTGTTTGACCATTACCGTCTTTAAATTCAAAGGCAATCCGTAAACGTCCGGGAGTTTCTTTGACGCGCACGGTTTCGCCGTCGGTTTCGGTTTCAGTTGTTTCGGCGGTTTCAGATTCACCTGCGCCGACGACATTTAGAAATTCCTGCAAATACTGTGAATTGAAACCGATTTGGACTTCTTCGCCGTCGTAATCGGCGGCAACTTTTTCGTGCGCTTCCCCTTCTTCGCTCGATTGCGCGACAATTTCGATTTCGTTCGGTTTGATATTAAAACGAACGGAGCGCGTTCTTTCATCCGCCATCAAAGAAACGCGGCGAATGGCATTTTTCATTTGTTCGGCATCAAAGGTCGCGGTTTTGTCGTTGTCTTTCGGAATAACCATTTCATAATTCGGAAATGTTCCCGAAAGTTTGCGGGTAATCAGCAATCTTCCGTCAACTTCAAAGTAGATATGATTGGCATCTTCACCGAAGCTGACATCACCTTTTGCATCGCGGGCAATTTTGGTCAATTCCATCAAAGCCTTTTTGGGTATAAGTGCGTCCATATTGTCCGTAGAAGCCTCGTCAGCCAATTTTTTTTCAATAAAGGCAAGCCGATGTCCATCAGTCGTAACCATTCGCGCTGTGCCGCCTTCAATCATAAATTTTGCGCCGGAAAGTGTGAAACGTGATTGTTCGTTTGTAATGGCAAAAGCAGTATTTTGAATAAAATGATTAAAAATCTCGGAAGAAAGACTCATCGGCGCACTTTTGAAACTCGGAACTTCAGGAAAATTATCTTTTGAAACGCCGGCTAATCTGAAATTCGATTTGCCGCAGGTCAATTTTACCCATTCGTTTTCATCTTTTGTAAAATGAACATCTGCGTCGGGTAAAAGCCGCACGATGTCGAAAAGTTTGCGTGCCTGAATACACATCGAACCTGCTTGTTTAATATCAGCTTGGGCATCACAGCGAATTGTTACGTCCAAATCCGTCCCGACAATCCGAATCGTATTTTCACCGACCGATTCGATCAAAATATTTGAAAGAACGGGAATCGTGCTTTTCTTTTCGACGATGCCTTGAACAAATCCGAGTTCCTCTTTTAAAACATTTTGCTTGATTACAAATTCCATAATTTTCTCCTGAATTTTTTTGTTTATTATACCTCAAGTTTTACTTTCAATGCTCATCGCTTTTTACTAATAATACTAATTTAAAACTATATATATTTGATAGTAGTAGTAGTAGTGCCTGTGGAAATGTGGAAAACCCACTTAATTTATTCAATACAAAGACTTTAAATTTCCACAGGCGTTGTGGAAAACTTGTGGAAAAGTTTTCAACCTGTGGAAAAAAACGACAAAAATTCAATACTCAGACTTTTCCACAGGCAAATTTTTCATCAACCTGTGGAAATGTGGAAAAACTTTGTTTAAGTGTTAGAACTAAAAGCGATACTCAAACGCTTTGTTTTTATATCTGTGGAAAACTTCCACTAAATTTTTTGTTAAAAAACTCCTAACTAACTGCAAAGATTGTCTATAAGTTCGCTGACAACCCTGTGGAAATTTCTATCTTCCTTTATTAACGAATTAATTTTGTCAACGGAGTGCATCACCGTCGTGTGATGTTTGCCGCCGAAATCGCGCCCGATTTCGGGAAAACTGTGTTTTGTTAATCTTTTACATAAATACATCGCCACCTGACGTGGCACGGCGATTTGACGTGAATTATTTTTCGATTTTATTTCTTCAATCGTCAATTTATAATGCGACGCGACCATTCTGGAAATTCTCTCAATCGTCAAACCTTGGGGCTGTTCGCTGTCAATGATGTTTTTCATCGCATCCTGCGCGAGCATCTTTGAAATCGGAACGCCGCGCAGAGATGAAATTGCCACAAGACGAACAAGCGAACCTTCGAGTTCGCGGATATTGCTTTTAACTTTACTTGCAATATAAAACGCGATTTCATCGGGCAGCATTACCCCGTCCAAATCAGCTTTGCGTTTTAAAATTGCCACTTTTGTTTCCAAATCCGGCGGCTCGATGTCGGCGATTAAACCCCATTCAAAACGCGAATGAAGTCTTTCTTCAAGCGTCGGAATTTCGCGCGGCGGACAATCGGAAGTAACGACAATCTGTTTTTGGTCGTTATGAAGCGCGTTAAATGTATGGAAAAATTCTTCCTGTGTGCGCTCTTTTCCAGCCATAAACTGCACGTCGTCCATCAAAAGAACATCAATCGAACGATATTTTTCGCGGAAAGTCTGCGTTTTATCGTAACGAATCGCGTTGATCAATTCGTTCATAAACTTTTCGGCGGAAATATATGCGACTCTTAAATGTCTGTTTCTTTCTTTAATCGCGTGTCCGGCGGCGTGCATCAGATGCGTTTTGCCCAAACCGACACCGCCGTAAAGAAACATCGGATTGTAAGTTTTGCCCGGCGATTCGGCGATTGCCAAAGCCGCGGCGTGTGCAAATTGATTACACGAACCGACGACAAAAGTATTAAACGTATATTTGCGGTTAAGAGAATTTTCAATCGGTTCAATATCAACAAAATTCGTTGTATTACTTTTGACCAGAGCCTCCGGTTTTGACCTTTCCAAAAAATCGAAGCTATTTTGTTTGCCGGGACTGGAAGATGTAATCTGTTTTTCAAAGAAAAATTCGTCGTCATCGTCTTCATCATTTAAAGCCGTTTCGTTCATCTCCGATTTCACAACTTGCCAATCAAGCTGATAATTAAACATATTAAGTTCTTTCATCGTTTGATTAATGACATCGAGATAATAGCTGCTGATCCAATCTTTGGTAACTTGATTAGCTTGCAGATGCAAAACTCTGTCCTGTTCGTCGCAGCCGTTAAACTGAATAGGACGAAACCACGCATCGAAAATTTGTTTATTCAGACGCTTTTCTACCGATTGAAGAATGTTATTCCAAACATTTGAGTTTTCTGACGACATATCCATAGCTTTTTCTCCGCTAAATTTTTATTAACTCTTTGGTAAAACTTTTAAGCGAAAATCCTCTTGATTAAATTTCTTTTTACAGTTCGTAAATTACCTTTAGCAAACACTGACAAACCTTTCTATTGTGGTAGGTTTCACGGTTTTTAGGAAACAAAATAAAAAGTTTTCCACAGGGTTTTCCACAGGGTTGTGGAAAGTCGCTTAAAAGTTAATGTAAAACTTTAAGTGTTTTATTTTCAATACTTTACAGGAATTAAAATTACTGGAAACGGGTCAAAGACTATCAAATTAAACCCAAAATTGCAAGAGATATCCACAGGTTTTTTTTATTAAAATTTAATATCTGATAAAGGCTTGTTTTAACAGACACTTGGCAGGATTTTCGATTGTGTTAGACTGTCTTTGTTTTGATTTTTGGAGCAAAATTTTATGACAAAACGAAAAAAAAAGAAGAAAATTATCAAAAAAAAAGTTGATAGTGAAATTGAATTGGCGGAAAAGATAAAAAAAATTACCGAAGGTTTGTATTACATAAGTGAAACCGATGCCGAAATTCTTCCTTTTGTCGGAAATAAAGTCGAAACGATTACAGATGAAGAGATATTAAAAGAAAATAACAGTCCCGCTGAAACTCGTGTCGAAGAGAGAGATTTTACCGAATTCTTCGATTATTTGACGAAAATGCAGGATTGGTTTGGTGAAAAAGAAAAAGCCACCGCTGAAAAATTTGCCGAACTTAAAGAATTACTTGAGAGTAATTTGAAGTGCTTAAAGGTTTATAAAGTCGGGAAAATTCAACTCGATATTTACATTGTCGGCTTGGATGTTGAAAGTAACATAGTTGGAATAAAGACAAAAGCTGTTGAAACTTAATTAAGAGTCCAAAGTCCAAAGTTATTATACTTTTCAACTTTGGACTTTGGACTTTGGACTATTTCTTCTTAATCGAACTTGCGCCGGAGGATTCGGGTTCGACACTTTTGGGTTCGCCTGTGTAATAAACAGTGCTTGCACCGGAAGCATCGGCTTTTAGATTATTTGCGACGGAAACCGTCGTGTTGCTTGCGCCGCTTGCTTCAACGTCCGCGTCATTAACCGTTAAACCTTCGGCATCAATTCCGCTTGCGCCGGTTGCATCGGATTCCAAATCATTTGCTTCGCCGCTGATTTTAATTTTCGACGCGCCGCTTGCTTCGAGTTTGAGCGAGTCTGTTTTGACGTTTGAAACAACTGCGCCTGACGCGCCTGAAATATTCAGAGAAGTAAGTTCGGGCATTGAAATTCTTACAACAATTTTAGTTTTTGATGAAATTCTGTCTTCCGTCGAAATCTTCAAAGTATCACCGCTGACTTCAGTTTTTATTAGCGGAAGCAAATTGTCGTCCGCCTCGATTTTGACGCTAAAGTCTTTTTGTGCATCAATTTCCAAAGTTATTGCGCCGCCCGCTTCGATTTGTTTGAAGCCCGAAACATTTCTCTTTTCACTTTTTGCATTGCCCGAACCCTGAACGCCGGTCAAATTTCCGATGCCGCAGCCGATTGCTGAAAGCAAACCGATTGAAAGCGCAGTTATAAACACGATTAAACCTAATTTTTTCATATAATTTTTACTCCTAAAGAAAATCTAAAAGGACAAACGACGAATTTGTCGAAATGTTTCAATGTCAGAACTGTCTGCGTAAGCGGGCGGATTAAGTTTCTCGATAAAATGTTTCAAAAATACGTTCAACCGCCCGCTTACGCAGGAGGTTCTGACAAACTCTTTAACATATTTGTCGAATGTAATCAGTTATAAATCTATTTGTGGGCGAAAAAGTAGAATTGGACGGCTTGCACGATTCCGATGATTAAACCGAACAACGCGCCGAAAAGTTCGATTTTTCGCAGATGTTCTTTGGCAACTGACAAAACCAATTCTTCGAGTTTTTCAGACGGATAATTGTTAATTTTTTCGCGCACGACACCGCCGATGTCGAATTCTTTGATCGCTTCCGGCAATTTTTCCTTTGCGGCGGAAATAATCGTTTCGGTCAGAGATTTTCCGGCATTGCGAACTTTTTCTTCGGAAATATGATCGGAAAGTTTGCCGATTGGCGCGGCGAGAAATTTTTCGATTTGTCTGGAAAGCACGGAATTGATGATTTGGGATGTTTCATTGCGAGAGAGAATGCCGATAAGACCGTTTGCAAACAGTTTCTTGAGCTTTTCTTCAGATTCCGGGTGTAAGGTTTGTAAAATCGCATCAATGCTGTGAGGGCGCAATTTTTCGAGCGTGTCGGTCAGATAAGCGGAAATCGAATTCATCATTTCGTCGCCCTGCAAAAGCAGCAAAATGCGTTTTGAAATTTGTCCTTTGAGCATTTCAAGCTGTTCGGGCGCAATATTTCCGATAACTTCGGGAAGCGGTCTTGCAAGCGCGTTGTCAATCGAATTATTTATAAAATTAAAGGCTTCGCCGGTAAAAAAATCGCCGCGCAAAGTTTCTTCGATACGTTTCGGGACGCTTTCATTGACCAAATCATCAACTTCCTTCAAAAGATTATCGCGCGACACGAACATTTTCTTGAAAAACGGCAATTCTTCATAATAATTATGAACTTCGCGTTTGATAAGTGCGCCGATTTGGTTGCGTGTGCGTTCCGCCGTCGCAATTTCGGCAAGTTGATGAACAATCGGCTCGATTTGCCCGACGGCTTTTTCCTTCAAAAGCGCGATTGCATCGTCAGTGAACATTTCGCCGAGCGGCGTTTGCGTGTTTGCCAAATCATCAATGCGTCGGCTGATAAAATCACGAATTTTTTGTTCGAGTGCCGGTTCTTTGACGGCGGAGCGAATCCGCGTTTCGAGAAATCCGAGAATTTTATTAAAAGTTTTTTCGTCAAAAGTTTCGGAAATCCGGCGCGACAAAACTTCGTCAACGCGCCGCTCGACAAATCCGCCGATTGATTGGACGGTTTCCTCACTTTTCAAAACATTTTCGATATGTTGAAAAATTTTCGATTGCAGAGAGGAAACCGTATCCAAAACAGTTTCACGAACATTCGCCGGCAGTGTTTCAATCAGCGACGGATAATTTTGCGAGAGCAAATCTTCCGTATAGGAATTAACTACGCCTTCGATTTTCCGGCTTAAAAAACCTTTGCCGAAAAGTTCTTCGATAATAGTTTCCTGCGAAACGAGTTCTCCGCCGACGGCTTTTCCGATTGCATCCGCTAGACGATCTCGATGGCGCGGAATCATTCCCTGCGGAAATATCGTCAAACCTAAGAATTTAACCGGATTACGCGGACGAAAAAGCATCCGCACGGCAAGCCACGCGCCCAAATATCCGTGTATCGTCGCAAAAAGTATCAGGGACGCGATTTGCACACCCAGATGACTGAAAAAATTTCCTAAAACTTCCATAGTAGAAATGAGTGCTGATTGCTGATTAAAAGACCTGAAAACCTTTTGATTTCAGACAAAATTCGGAAAACTCTTTCAGCCATTCGTAGTCTGCGCTGTAATTTTTCCATTGTTCGTCTTCGTCGCGGTAAAGCGTTCCGTCGTCGGGTTTATCGGTGATTGATAAATCCATAAAAATACGTTTGTCCGGCTCTAATTTCGGCAAAATTTCATCACGGATTTTTTTACCGATGCTGTTTGCGTCTTCGTGCGAAATTGCCGCGCCGGTGGCATTATAATTCATTTGCCGCACTTTTCCTTCGTCAATCAAATCAAAACCTTTGATAATTTCGAGCGTCGTTTTCCAATTCCAGACGTTGGCGCGAAACTCGAAATTTTCAGAACTTAAATCAATCAAAGTAAAACTCATAAATTTTCTCCAAATAAATGCTAAACGCGAAAGCCGATTGAGTCAATAAAGTTTTTAGGAAGTTTTAATTTGGAAAAGTTAGCGATATAATTCCCAAAAGTTTTCCGCAAATTTATGAATAAAGAGAAATATCTTCACCGCATCGGAATTGAAAAAGCCGATATTCAGGCAACTTTAGAAAATTTAAAACTTTTGCACAAACAGCATTTGCTCAATATTCCATTTGAAAATCTCGATATTCATTGGAAAAATCCGATTATTTTAGAAAAAGAATCCTTTTATCGAAAAATCATTGATAATGACAGAGGTGGTTTTTGTTATGAATTGAATGGTTTATTTTACGAATTGCTTAAATTAATCGGTTTCCGAAGCAAAATAATATCGGCAAAAGTGAGTAATGGCAACGGTGATTTCGGTGCAGAGTTCGACCATTTGGCAATCTTGACGAAAATTGACGGCGAAGAATATCTAGTTGATGTCGGTTTCGGAAGTTTTACCGCCGAACCTTTGAAATTTGTTTTGGATGTTGAACAAAAAGACGAAACAGGCACATTTTCGATTAGAAAATTTGACGAAAATTATTTTGAAGTAATCAAAAAAGACAACGGCAATTGGAAAAGCGAGTACATTTTTACAACTTTTCCGCGTGATTTGGCGGAATTTACGGAAATGTGCAATTTTCATCAAACTTCACTCGAATCGCATTTTACGCAAGGCAAAGTTTGTTCGCTGATGACCGATGAAGGACGTAAAACTTTGACCGACAAAAAGTTTATCGAAACAAAAGGCGGTCAAAAAAACGAAATCTCCGTAGAGTCGGATGAAGAATTTGATTTTATTTTAGAGCGCGAATTTTATATCAAGCCGAAGTTTCGGCAAAAATAATCTAGAAATCTCTGTGGCTGATTTTTACTTCACGGTTTATAATCTCTTTTCAAACTTATTATGGCAGATTCAATTTCATATTCGGACGCAGGCGTTTCGATAGACAATGCAAATAAAACGGTGACAAAAATAAAAGACTTTGCCAAAAGCACTTTTAATGCGCGGACTTTGACCGAAATCGGCAGTTTCGGCGGAATGTTCGACGCGAAATTCGGCGAAATGTCTGCGCCGATTTTAGTCGCTTCGGCGGACGGAGTTGGCACAAAGCTAAAAGTTGCTTTTCTTGCAAATATTCACAACACAATCGGGCAAGACCTTGTAAATCATTGCACAAACGACATTTTAGTGCAGGGCGCGCGTCCGTTGTTTTTTCTCGACTATTTTGCGACCGGAAAACTTTCGCCGAATATTGCGACTTCGGTAGTCGAAGGAATTTCGATTGCCTGTAAAGAAAATAACTGCGTTTTGCTTGGCGGCGAAACGGCGGAAATGCCCGGATTTTACGCTGATGGCGAATATGATCTGGCGGGTTTTATAGTCGGCGTGGTTGACCGCGAAAAAGTTATTGACGGCAAAAATATCAGTGCGGGCGATGTTGTTTTGGGTTTGGAGTCAAACGGTTTGCATACAAATGGTTATTCGCTGGCGCGGAAACTTTTTTTTGAAGTCGGCGGATACAAAATTGACTCGGAAATCAACGGCAAAACTCTTTCGGATGCTTTGCTTATGCCGCATCGAAGTTACTATAAACAGCTTTCCGTTTTGATTGATAAAAAAAAGATAAAAGGTTTGGCACACATTACAGGCGGCGGCATTTTGGAAAACATTCCGCGTATTTTGCCGCAAGATGTTTCAGTTGAAATAAAACGCGGAACTTGGAATGAATTGCCCATTTTCGGCGTGATACAAAGACTCGGAAATGTTACGGACGAAGAAATGTTTCGCACTTTTAATATGGGTATTGGAATGGTGATAATCTGTGCTGGAAGCGAAAAAGAAGAAATTATTTCGCACGTCGAAGAATTTGACGAAAGATGCTTTGAAATCGGGCGTGTCGTTCAGGGAAAAAGGGAAGTCGTCGTATCATAAGCAGTAGCAGATGAGAGTGGTCAAATCAACAGATTTTAACTGCCGATGCTACCGGATTCTGCCGTCATTAAACGCGAATTGTTGACTTCGATTGGAAAAGTATCTCTAATTTTTTGAAAACCGCGCCGGATAAGAGATTTGACAGTGCCGAGCGGTAATCCGCATTCTTCGGCAATTTCGCTCTGCGACATTCCGCTGTAAATTGACATTTGGATAACCCGCCGTTGTTGTGGATTAAGCCGGTTTAGATGTTGGACGACTTCTTTGGCTTCTATGTAAATCTGCAATTTTTTGTCGGCTTCGCCGGAATGATTTTGTAAAATTTCTTCCGAGAAAAATGTTTGCGGCTGACGATTCGATTTTCGTAAACGATCAATTAAACGCCGACGTGCAATCAGCGAAATAAAATTTGCTTCACCGGATTTTTCCGCATCGAAACGTCCGGCATATTTCCAAATATCAATAAAAATATCCTGCACCGCATCTTCGGCATCTTCTCTCGAATTTAAGAAGTTTAAAGCTATTGACCAAACCAGTTTGCCGTATTTGTCCAAACATTCTTCAACTGCCATCTTATCTTCAACGGCGATTCTTTGAAGTATTGATGTGTTTGTATTTCGCTGCGTTTGAAAATCCGATGAACTCATTTTTCCTCTACAATTGCATTTAATTTTTTGTTTCTTCGCGTCCGTGCGGCGTGTCCGCCGATTCAACGCCGCCGGCAACATCCCGATCATCAGGATTTCCCTTAGATTCATCGCCGCGCCGCATTTCCCTGACAATATCGTCGGAAGGTTTGTTTGCTGATTCTTCGGCAATTTTCATCGCATCCCAATCTTGTCTTTCAACATCCGGGAATTGTTCCGGGTTTATTTTTGTTTCATCCTGCATACATTTCACCTTTTTATTTTATAAAACTTCCCTTTGTCCGCTCTCATCCCTTGCTCATTCAAAATTAAGCAACTAAACCGCCGCGTTTTTCCAAAATATCCCGCAACCACCATTCGTGTTTTTCGTGAATCTGAACGAATGTCGTTAAAACGTCCGCCGTTCCGGGATCGTCATTATTATCAGCCGTTTTTATCGCTTGGCGCATTTCTTGAATGATTTGTATCGCGTTATTGTCTGCTTCTTTAATCATTTCGCGCATATCATTATTGTCGGCGGCTGATTTGATTGTGGCTGTTTTTTGAAATTCTTCGATGCGTGATACCGGATTTTGTCCGATCATTCTTACCCGTTCTGCCATCACATCAATCGTTCCATAGACTTCTTCGGCAAATTCGTCGAATAACAAATGTAAATCACGGAAAAGCGGTCCGAAGGTTTGCCAATGATAATGTTTGTAATTCAGATAGAGAATAAAAGCATTGGCGACTTGTTTTTGCAAAGACTGAACAATTGCGTCGTTCGGTTTATTGTGCGTTGGAATTTTTTCCTCGATTTTTGCTTTCGATTTTTCGGTAGCTGTTTCGGTCATCTGTGTTCCTTAAAGTTAATTTTTCTTTGTATATCTTCCTACCTTAATTCAAATACTATGCCATAAAAAATACAGTCTTTTATTTGAGTATTGGAATTGTAAAGTGGAGTTTATGTATCGAAATAAAACAGGTTTATGTATTAAAAAAAGGATGAACGATTCAGTTCATCCTTTTTCTTGCTGTTAATCAGTTAATTACGATTGACATTTGAAGGTGCGGTTGCCGTAATCGTGAACTCCGATCCTTGGTCTAATTCGACATCATCGCGTCCCTGTATAAGCACAGTTCCGGCTCCGGCTCCGGCTCCGACTGCCGCGCCGATTGCCGCGCCTGAACCGCCGCCGGCGATAGCACCGATCAACGCTCCTAACGCTGCGCCGATTCCGGCACGTTGGACGGTTTTCGTGGTTTGGTTATTATCACGAACAGAACCTTCATTATTGACCGTTACGTTTTCGCCGCTCGCTAATTTTACATTGTCAACGATTCCGGCAAACTTATATGTTTGACCGTTTCTCAAGCGAATCGTATCGAATTCCAGCGAAACATTAGCTCTGCCCGAAACTTGTCCCGAGCGTTCGGCTTTCGTAACACGACCTTCGATAATTGCTCCGTTGTATTGCGACGGTGATGAAACTTCCATCGTAAATCTGTCGCCGTCCTGCGTTGCTTTTGTCGAAATTTTTGATCTCAACGTCGCCAATATCTGCGTATTATTGGGAATGACAAAATTACCGTTTTGATTTCCCGCTGTATTATCGTTACCTAAGTTGTAAAACTGTGCCGTGTCATTAGTTTTGTCATAAACACTGGCAACCGTTATCGTGTCGTTTCTGTTTTCCAAATAAACGCGGCGGACGACTTTTAATTGTCCGTTGCTCAACGGAATAAAGTTGACATAAAAATCATTTGCCCGGTCGCCTTCATAACTCAAAGCCACGCCGTCATAAGTCGTATTGGCAGTAACTTTGATAGTACGTCCGTTATTCGTCGTTTCAGTTCGCGCAACATTATCGGCGGTAAAAGTAATCTGCGGCGTAGAACTAGAACCGACTGTTACTTGTTTATCTCTCTTTTCTATCGCCAACGTATCGGGTGAAGACAAACGTCTTTCAAGATTTCTTTGAAGATTATCGTTGCGTTGATTTGCATTGTAATAACTGTTTGTCGCTCTGCCGACAACTTCACTGACATTATCACTTTGCGCCGCATTCAAACGATATGTTCCGGTCAACATCGTATCGAATCTGCTCATCGGCGTGTATTGACGATTATTAAAATCAAAATTTACGCTGTAATAATTGGATAAAGTGTTCAAATCGGTGCGGAGCAAGTTCCAATCGTTTTCAGCGTTTGAGGTAAAACGATAATCGCGCATAAATCCGTTAATAAAATATGCACGGTTCAGAACTTCTTCAACATCAGCCGAAGTCGAGCGTCGCGCATCAAAATTTTGTTTTAACGAATCAGTCGCCTTTTCAAAATCCGTAATGTAGCTGTAAAGTGTTTCTTCACTTCTCGTGTTGTCCAAGACGCTTTTGTCTAACGCGGTGTTCATATTGCGTTTATAAGCATCAGTACGCTGTTCGATGCGGCTTAAAATCGTGCGGACGTTATTTTCGTTTCCGCGAAAAGGAATTCCGCCGGTCGTCGTATTGTTATTTATTACCGGGGCAGTGTTCCAATTGTAGCTGACATTGTAATAACCGGCTAAATTCTGCAAATCAGTCTTCAGACTTTGCCATTGACGTTCGGCATTAGGTGCTAAACGATTCTGACGCATAAAATTATCAATATAATAAGCCCGATTCAAAACTTCGGTAACGTCCGCAGTTGCTGATTGGCGATCATCAAATTTACGATTTAACGAATCTGTCGCATTTTCAAAATCCTTGACATAATTGTTAATCATATCTTCGCTATCCGAGCCGTTCAGACGGCTTCGGTCGAGAGCATTGTTCAACACGCGCTTATAATTATCGGTATTTGTTTCAATGCGTGTCAGAAGTGCATCAACAGTTCTATCGTTGACGCGGTATGGATTTACTGTCGCCGTATTGACGGTTGAAGGTTTTGTCCAATCTCCCCTGACTGAGTAATAACCTGCCAAAGTAGTTAAATTCGTGCGAATATTCGCCCAACTTCTCTGCGCGGTTACGTCCAGTCGGTTGGTTTTCATAAATTCGTTAATATACGCGGCACGATTCAGAACATTTTCAACGTCGGCAGTAACTGAACTTTTCGCTTCAAATCTCTGCTTCAAAGTGTCGGTTGCGGTTTCAAAATCACTAACGTAATTCAAAACCATATCTTCACTGTTCTTATTGTTTAATCGTCGGCTGTTATCCAATGCGCGATCTAAATCACGTTTATAAGCATCAGTTCCGGTTTCGATTCGATTTAATAAGCTTTGAACATTTCTGTCGGAAACACGATACGGACGCTGTGCCTGAACGCTCATCGTCGCCGTCGTTAATCCGATTGCTAATAATGTAATTGTAAATAAGTTTAATATTTTCCTTTTCATATAAAATTTTCCTCTCGATTTTTTGTCGTGTGCAAGGATAAAAGGAGAGTTTAAGTTTGTCTTGCACTTTCCACTATTTATTAGTAAACGGCAAGAATCGTGCCAATAGACTCAAAATTTTGTTTAACCACTGTATTTGCAATGGGTTAGTATAAAGACGACTTTGGCAGAGAAGACGAATAAACATAATTCTGCAATAAAACGATACGCACGGCTTAGTCTTTTATATATGGAAGTTTAACTATGAAAGTAGAACCTTTTCCTATTCCTTCGCTCTCGGCTTCGATAGTTCCGTTATGAAGTTTGACGATATGATCGGAAATGGATAAGCCTAAACCTAATCCGCCGTGAATCCGTGTGCTTGTGCTGTCGTCTTGTCGAAATCTGTCAAAAATGTGCGGCAGAAAATCCGGTTTGATGCCTTTTCCGCTGTCTTTAACAATCAAATGAACAATGCCGTTATTTTCCAAAACCGAAGCCTCGATTTTTCCGCCGTTGTCCGTGAATTTGACGGCGTTGGAAAATAAATTGCGGATGACGATTTTTATTCTGTCCTCGTCGCCTAAAATTTTGTGTCCGTTGAGATTATCTTCTTTGACAAATTCAATACTTTTTTCGCGGACTTTTTCTTCAAACTGTTTGCAGGAATATTCAAAAACTTCGGAGAAAAGAAATTTCCTGCTTTCAATAATAATTCCTTCGGAGATAATTTGCGTATAATCCAGCAATTCTTCCACTAGCTGCGTTTGCAAACGCAAATTTTTATCAACTTTATCGAGAGCCAGATTTTTCGTACTTTTAGATAAACTGTCGATTTTTAAAATTTTCGTCCAACCGGCAATGGCGTTGAGAGGCGTTCTTAATTCGTGAGAAACAACCGCAATAAACTCATCTTTTACTTTATTGGCTTGCTCTGCCGATTGGCGGGCTTTTTGTTCCTTCTCGAGCAGCAGTTGTTTTTGCTGCTCCAACTCATATAATTCAGCAGCGACAGTCTGCATTTCAGCTCGCGCAGATGCTTCCCAGTAAGTTACTCCGAACATCAAAAAACTGAATACCATTCCGGCTAAAAAGATTAGCGGTGTCCAACCGACATTCGATTGAGCGGCAAATTCAGGCAGCGAATTATATTCAATCACCCAATTCCTGCCGGCGACATCAAGAGTTTCTTTATCCGTAAATGCTTTCTCGATTTGGTCTGTAAAATTTCCCGACTCCGGTTGTGCGGTTTGAGTCAAAAGATTTTCAGTAGTGATTTCTCCGTCATAGATTTTAAACGCAATATCGCGGGTTAAAGTATTCGCCTGAATTTCGCTTAAAAAATCTCCCGCCCGAAACGGACTGTAAATGAAACCTGTTAAATTTTTTCTTCTTTCCTCAACGGACGACGGAGAACTGCCGGGCTTATAAATCGGCAAATAAATCAAAAATCCTATTTGCTTATTATTTTCCTCTTCCTGCATCAGAATTACCTTGGTACTGGCGGCGGCTTGTCCCGAATCGCGTGCGCGATAAATCGCTTCGCGCCGGTTTGCCTCGCTCGACATATCGAATCCGATAACTTTTTTATTACGCTCGTCGAGAGGTTCGATGTAAATAATCGCTTGATGAGAATCTTGTTCGATGTCGGGAAACGGCTTAAAATCGGGATAACCTTCCGCTTTCATTTTAGCCGTCAAAGCGTTGCGTTCACCCGGCAGAAAAACTTTGCTGAAACCGATTCCCTGAATGCCCGCATAATTTTCGTCCAAATCCAAATTATTTACATAGTTAGCAAAGGTTTTACGATTTAATATATCCGTAGATTCGATAAATCCGCGTCCGCCTTTGAGAAGGGCAATATACAGATTTATTTTATTTTCGATGGCGGATTGAATTCGATTGACTTCATTGTTAAACCTTACGATATCTTTACTTTTAGCAGTGCGGTAAAAACTGTAAGTGATTCCGATAGTTACTAAAATAGAAACCGCCAAAATCACCAAAGGCAATCTAACAGTACTTTTATTTTGAAGTATTTCCTTTAAACTCGACACAAGCTACATATTCATTGCTAAAATATTTAACAAAGAGCAAATTTGTTTTTACTAAATATTAAACTAAACGCAATACTTGTGCCGTTTAAGAACACGAAAATTTAATTATGGAAATGTTGTATTCAATAGAATAAAAAGGCGTTTTCTAAAATTTCGTATGAATAATTTACACACAATTTAGAGAACAACGTCTTGAATTGTTGCAAAATCCGAATTTTTGAATAATTCTTTACAAGCAAATTTCTTAAAATACATTATTTTTAGAGGTATTTAGAATTGGCATTGTTTTTGCAGTGTCATTTGAACTTGAGAAGTTTGCAACAAACTATTTTACTGGAGATAAATTTCATTATGTCGGAAGAAAATAACACCGGAAACAATCTTATTTGGGCAATCGCCACCATAATCATCGTAGCAATTATTGCGGGAGCATTATATTTTACAGTTTTGCAAGGTAACAAAACACAGAACAAAACCATTAACGTCGAAATACCGAAATAAAAGCCCCGTCTGTTACTTCAACCAAATAAAATTTTAGAGTGCGAATGTTTTCATTCGCACTCTAAAAAAGTTACAAATCGGCAATTTTTTCTTCGAGGTTATGCCGTTTTATCATCCCGTAAAGTCTTGGACGATATAATCCTAAAAGATTCGCGGCGGCTTGTTTATTCCCGTTGGTGCGTTTTAACGCGGCTAAGACGACTCCGTTTTCAATCGAATTGAAGACATCTTTTTGATCTTCACCTTCCGTCGGTTCAGTTAGTTTTTCAACAATATATTTCCCGACTTCTTCAAACAATTCTTCACCTTCCAAATTATTTTGATACAGCAAACCGCTGCTGTTTTTTGCAATTCCGTTTTCTTCACCATTTGTCGGCAGACGGCTGTTTATCAGACTTTCTCTGTTGGCAATATCTTTGTATGAAATAGCACCTTCAAGATTTTCGGGTATATTCAATTCGGTAATCGTCCCGTCCTTTGAAAGCAAAATCGCCCGCTCGATAACGTGCTGAAGTTCGCGCACGTTGCCGCGCCAATTATAGTTGAGCATTTGGTTATAACTTCTTTCGGAAAACCGGAAATCTTCCTTTTTATATTTGTCGGCATAAATTTCCAAAAAATGTTCGGCAAGCATCGGCACATCGTCCATTCTCTCGCGCAGCGGCGGAATTTTTATTTCGATGGTGTTGATGCGGTAATATAAATCTTCTCTCAAACTATTGTCTTTGATAGCTTCAAAAGGACTGCGATTGGTCGAAGAAATCAGACGAAAATCAACTTCCTTGGGTTTGTCGCTGCCAACCGGATAATAAATTTTTTCCTGCAAAACCCGCAGCAGTTTCGGCTGCAAACTCATCGGCATTTCGCCGATTTCGTCCAACAAAAGACTTCCGCCGTTAGCGCGTCCGAGAAATCCTTCCTTATCGCTCGTCGCGCCCGTGAACGCGCCTTTTTTATGTCCGAAAAGTTCAGATTCGATCAATTCCTTCGGCAATGCCGAGCAATTTAATTTTACGAAAGGTTTTTTTGAGCGATGACTTTTGTAATGAATGGCGTTGGCGATCACTTCTTTGCCTGTTCCCGATTCGCCTAAAACAAGAATGTTTGCATCGGATTCGGCGACGCTTTCGATTATTTCATAAATATTCTGCATCGAACGGCTTCCGCCGATCACGCCTTCATACGAAGTACGGCTCGAAAGTTTATCGCGCAGTTCTTTGATTTCAACTTTTTGTTTCTTTCGTTCGACGGCTTTTTCAACCAAAACCAACAATTCTTCAAATTCAACCGGCTTTTCCAAGAAATAAAACGCTCCGGCTTTGGTTGCTTCAACAGCTTTTTCAGTCGAACTAAAACCCGTAATCATAATGATTTCGGTTTCCGGCGACAATTCCTTACAACGGCGAACCATTTCGATACCGTCAAAATCGGGCATATTCAAATCGGTCAAGATAATATCGAAATCATTTTCCTCGACCAATTTTATTCCCTTTTCGCCGCGGTCAGCCGTCGTAACTTCAAAGCCTTCCGACTTTAGATTAAACTTCATCAAATCCAAAGTCGCCGCGTCGTCATCAATTACCAATGCTTTATTTGCCATAGACAATTCCTGCTTTTTATCCAAAAACTAAATTTAAACTATTAAAACGAATTATTATAAAAATAATTTGCCGTTGAATTATTTTCATTATTTAACAGCTAATAAAAAATTCTATTTTATTGTATCAAAAAAATTATTAAGTATAAGAATAAGTATAAGAATAAGGAAAAATGATTCGAACATTACACACGAAAAAAGAGGCAAGTCCCCTTGACTTACCTCTTAGTGTTTTCGCTCCCCAGTCTTTATAGACAAAACTATTTAATCTTTCGCCTATTTTTTTCTGCCGATTAGGAAACCGATTAACAAACCGAAAATACCCGCAATGGCAATACTCAATTCCGGTTTATCTGTGATTGTTGCCGTAACTTATTGTCGTTTTTCGGCTTTGATTAGTTGAAAAAGCGAACTGTCATTTTGTTTCAAAGACCATTACCGCAAAGTTCGTGCCATCAACAATAAATGGATTAAATTTAACAATTTATGTAAAGTAATTTTCTAGGAGTTACGCAGTTAAAAATGAAAAAGTAAGAAAACATTCGGAATAACTGCTAGCTGGAAGATTATAGATGAGAGATTAAAACGATAGATTTATTATCTATCAGCTATAATTTATCATCTATTGCGAATAATTTTCCGTTTGAACTGCGTAACTTCTAAAAAGTTTTGAGTTCAAACTTTAGTTTGTCCGCCGCGCTTCGCCGACGGAAAGCACGCTAAAGCGTGAACTCAAAACATTAAAAAACTTATTTTACGGTGTGTTTAATATTATTTCGCAATGATTTAATACATAATAAGTTGCAGAAATTCTTTATCAATAATTTTCTATGCCCGAAATCGTTAATAACCAACGCAAAATCAAAATCAATAATGAAATCTTTCAAGCATTTACTGAAAGTGCGGGAGAAAAAATCAGCGAAACCAAAGACAAGGATTTTACAATAGCGTTTATATCGGATAAAAAGATGCGCGAATTAAATTTTAATTTTCGTAGCAAAAACTCGACGACGGATGTATTATCTTTTCCTTTTGAAACCGACGAATTTGAAGATGATAATCTCGGCGACATTGCAATTTCGCTCGAACAAGCTGCAAGACAGGCAATCGAAAATAATCTTGATTTTGAAACGGAAATAAAGCAGCTTATTCTGCACGGTATTCTGCATTTATGCGGTTACGACCACGAAACCGACGACGGCGAAATGAATAAACGCGAACTCAAACTTCGTGATAAACTCGGAATTTAAATTATGGCGGCAAAATTTGATTATTCGCTCGATTATAAAAATTTGGATTTGAGAAAACACCCTGAACTTTACTGCATCGGGAAAGGCGAACAGGGAGTTTTACTTGTAGAGCCGTATAAAAGTGAAGTTCTTAGGCATTGGAGATTTAAAACGCCGGAAATCGCCGAAGAATCGAGCGCGAAAATTTACGAACTTTTTCTCGAATACAAAGAGCAAAAAGATTTTGTCGGAATGGATATGGCGCGAAAGTTTTTGCAGATGGGAATTACGCGGGCGCGGCGTTATGCCAATCATAAATCCGGGCGCAAGTATAAAAAAGGCACGAAGGAAATTTTGCCGATTGAAGAAGACAAAGTAAAAGCCGAATCCGCGAAAATCTTTTCGGAGAAATATTATCTTGCCAAAAATGATGAAGTTTATCAGGCGTTGATGAAGGAACATAAGGAAAAATATGAAGAATAATCAAAAATATGGCAATTGAAATCGAGAAAAAATTCACATTATCAAACGATCAGCGCGAACAGATTTTGGCAAGTTTAAAAGAATTCGGCGCGGAATATATCAGAGAAGATTTTGAAGAAAACATACTTTACCAAGGCAGTATTTTGATGGAAAAAGGCGCGGTTTTGCGCGTTCGTAAAATTGGCGATAAAACGATTTTGACTTATAAAGAACCCGTTCAAAATTCATTGGCGCACAAACAGCGAATCGAATATGAAACGGAAGTCGAAAATGCCGACGAACTTGAAAAAATTATTGAAAATCTCGGTTTCACAAAAGCGTTGGTTTATGAAAAACGCCGAAAAATCTGGCATTTCCGAAGTGTGGAAATCGTTTTGGATGAATTGCCATTTGGAATTTATATGGAAATCGAAGGTTCGATAACAGCGATTGCCGAAGCGGAAATGTTTCTCGACGGCGAAAATCTGGAAGAAGAAAATCAAACTTATCCGCGCCTGACGGAAAGGTTCGGTGTGCGAAAAGAACACTTGATTGAAGCGAGATTTTCAAAAAGTTCTTGATTTTATGCAAGTGTTTGAGTTATGCTCGTTCTATAAGAAATTTTCAAAAGGGAGAAAAACAGCAATGAACAAACATGTCGTCGGGTTTATACTTTTTAATTTAATTGTCGGAACAAGCATAATTATCGCGGCTTTCTTTTATCAAATACCGAAATTTGAAAGCGTCGTTGTTACGCCTGTAACATCTGAAACTTATACGCGAAGCTGCTGGAAAGGTAATAAAAGATACGCTAACAAAATGACTTCGGTAAAAATTACACAGGCAGTTTTTGATAGTAAAACAGAAGAATTGAAGTTAGAATTATTTGTTCAATCAGATGTAAAATCATTTAAGAATATCAAAGTATCATTTAAGAATATTAAAGTAGCTCTGCATTTCTTCGTGAAAGACGGCGATTCAACTCGCTATTTGGCAACTGAAAAATTAACAGATGAAAAAATGGATAAGGTCAATATTGATCTTTCCGAAGGCGCAAAAATCACTTTTTTGATAACATCTTCATATGACTGGCTTGGCAATCTTAACTCACGCGAGAATTTGTATGTTATTCCTGAACTTACTTCAAATGCAAATACTTATGGAGATTACACGCCTGTTTTTGACGAAGCAAATGCAACGCCTGTAACGCTTGCCCGATAAATATTTTCAGGTAAAAAACAATTTATAAAAGCTGCTCGTCGAGCGGCTTTTTTTCTTTGCAAGTTATTTTTCGATATAATTTTCAGAGATTTGCGCTATAGAAAATGCGATTTTCGGAAATGTATTTGATTTAGCCGAAAGTTCTTTAGGAATTGATTTGAAAAACTGCCGACGTGGTTTTTTAAATCTTTTCGGCAAAGCGCGGCAACTGAAGTAATTCAAAGTTTAAGGTTCACAGTTTTAAGGCAAACTGACTTTGAACTTTGAACTTCCGTTATTTCTTCACAATTTCCAAAATGTCTTGAATAATTACATCCGGCTCGAAAGGTTTGGTGTGATATTTTTGAAAACCTGCGCTGTAAGCCTTGTTTTTGTTGTCATTTGAAGCAAACGCACTGAGCGCGAGCGCGGGAATTTCTCCGCCGTTTTCGGCAGTCAATTTTCGGATGCGTTCAATAAAGGAATAACCGTCTTCATTGGGCATTGCTAAATCCGAAATTAGCACATCCGGCAAATTTCCGTTTGATTCCCGTAATAAATTGATTGCTTCCTGCGCCGAATTCGTGCTTTCAACCACAGCACCGCTTTGTTCCAAAAGCAAATGCAGAACTTCGCGTGAGTCGGGATCGTCTTCAATCACTAAAACTTTTATTCCTTTTAATTGCTTGTCATTATTTGAAACGGATTTTTCGACTTCCAACGGTGAAGCCGTCTGCGTTCCGCACAAAGGGAAAAAGATGGTAAAGGTTGCGCCTTTACCGACTCCGGCACTTTCCGCTTCTATTTTTCCGTTGTGTTTTTCGACTAAAATTTTGACAATTGACAAACCGAGTCCCAAACCGCTTCTGTCGAGCGATTGTCTTTCGTCATCCTGACGAAACTGCCGAAAAATGTTCGGCAGCGCACTCGGAATAATTCCCTGTCCGTTGTCTTTAACGGAAATTTTGACGGAATTAACATCGGCTTGAGCGTCAATTTTGATGTCGCCGCCTTCGCGTGTAAATTTCATCGCGTTTGACAGCAAATTTGAAAAAATCTGCTGCAAACGAAAAGCATCGCCGTAAACCTGAATATTTTCCACATTCGCAGTGAATTCGAGATTTATATTTTTCGATTCGGCGGCAGGCTGCTGCGAATTATAAGCGGTTTTGAGAACTTCAAAAAGATTTAACGGCTGCATTTCGAGTTTCAGCTTGCCGGACGAAATCCGCGCCGAATCAATCAAATCGTCAATCAATTTAGCCTGCGTCCGCGCACTTTTCTCAATGGTTTCGAGTGCGCTTTTTCTCGTTTCGTCGTCAACTTCCTTGGTCAGCAGAATTTTCGACCAACCCAAAATCGCATTGAGCGGCGACCTTAATTCGTGTGAAACGACGGCGAGAAAAAAATCTTTGGCGCGATTGGCTTCCTCGGCTTCATCACGCGCTTTTTTCTCACGATCATAAACTTTTGAGAGTTCTTCGTTGGCTAGCTTTTTATCCGTAATTTTTCTGACAACGCCCATCATAATTTGTGGATTTCCTTCGTCGTCAAGATAAGTTTTTCCGCGCGATCCGATCCATTCAATATTGCCGTCCGAATATACGACCCGAAATTCAGAATTATACTCTCTGCCGTGTGTTTGTGATTCCTTCAGTGCGGCTTCAACCTGCGGACGATCTTCAGGATGAATAACTTTCATAAAAGAATCCAGAGCAATAATATCGTTCTGAGAAACTTCAAATAGTTCATTGCATTTCGGAGTCGAATATCTTGAATCTTTTGCCAAATCCCAATACCAAAGCCCGACTTCCGCATTTTCAGCCGCGTAAAGCAGATATTCACTGCGTTCCTTATAATATTCGATTTCCTTTTCGCGGGCGGTAACTTCGTGGGCGCAAAAAAAGATTTTTTCTACTTTTTCATCTTCAAAAATCGGATGCAAATATAATTCGACATTTATTTTTTCATTGGCACTGACTCTGAAATCCACCAGAATTTTTTCCCTGTTACCTTCCGCCGCTTGTGAAATTGAACTTTCGACCTGTTTGGCGATATGCTCCGACGATTGCCAATAAACCGTTTCGGAAAACTTTTGACCAATCAGGAGTTCAGGATTCGTATCTATCTTTTCAAAAACCCTTCCATTAAGGCTTTGAACAGAACCCTTAACTGAAAGCGTCCCAAAAAAGGCAAATACATTTTTGAAAATATCCAAAGTATAACCGTCAGGGGTAAATTCCATTTTTTTCTCCATCTGCATACAAAAATTTTATTATAAAAAATTATACTTAATTTAATGTTTGACTGCATTCATAAAATTTTGATTAAGTGTGTCTTGAAAAGTTTAAATCAAAAAAACCTCGACCTCCGACTTATTCGGAAGGCGAGGTTTTAACGGCAAAAAAGTAAAATACTTATTTTCGGTTGTTGCTGCCGATCAAAAATGTATATCAAATTTACACGACTTTTCTACCTGAAACCAATCTGATTACTAAAACTACAAGCGCGATGACTAGAAGTATATGAATAAGTACTCCGCCGAAACTGAAGACAAAGCCTAACAACCACAAAACTACCAAAATAACAATAATCGTTTCCAACATAATCTTTTCTCCTTATTCTTCCCTCAATTTTTGAAACTTATGCTTCTAAGCACTATAACTTTTGTAACTTCAATTTTTGTGCCAAACATACTAAGTTGAAGTAAGTGAAGAGTTTAAGTTTAAAGTAAGTTTGCCGGATTTATGTTAAATTTTTATGTAGTATTAAAACGATACAAAAATTACCAGCGATGATAAGCCGGATGACCTTCTTTGACGACGACAAATAAACCCGAACAGGTCGCGCAGACTTTATCGTTTGCAATCAGTTCCGCTTCAACAGTTGCGCGGTCTTCCGTCGAATCAACAACACGGGCTTTCAAATAAATCGTCGCATCCGCAGGTGTCGGGCGCAGAAGTTTGACCGAGTAATTTGCCGTAACGGTGCAGTCGGGCGCGTCCTTCCCGTTTTTCTCCATCAAAAAATGCGCCGCCGTCCAGTTTGAATGGCAATCAAGCAATGTGCCGACAATCCCGCCCGAAAGCATTCCGGGAAACGCCTGATGATGTTCGTCGGCTTTCCACTCGGCAATATATTCACCGTCTTTTTCAAAACTTTTTATCCGCAAACCCTTTTCATTAACCACGCCGCAACCGAAACAAATCCCGTTCGGCGCGTAAGTTTCCTGCAATGATTTTTCGCTGTTCATAAAATTTTCCTTATTTGGTAGTTGTTAATATTTTATAACAGAATGCGTAGAAATTACAGATTGAAATTATTTTCAACTATACCTGTCTGCATAAATTCTCCGTCAAAATTTCTTTTATCACCCTCTTCATCCGATGTTCAAGTCCCGTGCGCGTTAATTTGACGAGATAATCAACATAATCATCTTCGGATTTAAAACCGTCGGTGTCATTTCTAATCAAATCAAACCCGTGGTTAACGTGATCTTTAAGCAACTGCAAAAACTCGTCGTCCGACAAAATGCGATGATGTCTTTGCACAATCAAAGCCCGAAAAAGCGGCATGTAATTCGTTCCGCCGCCGCTAAAAATTTGCTGCGTATCAATCGCACGTCCGTCTTCGCCACTTTTTTCAAAACAATGAATTGTGACGCATTGTCCGTAGATATAATGTCTGCAATTAGTGAATATATGTGTATGCAAGATTCTTTGGACTTCTTGGTAAGCGAATCAGAACTTTACGCGAAGAAAGTGGATTGTCGCAAGAAAAATTCGCCGAAAAGTGTGGATTTGACAGAACTTATATCAGTCTTTTAGAGCGCGGAAAAAGAAATCCGTCCTATATAAATCTGCTCAAAGTTGCCAAAGGTTTTGAAATTTCAATCTCTGAATTATTGAACATATCAAATGGCACTTAAACCCGTTGACGAACAACACGCTTTACAAATTCAAGCCGGAACAATAGGAAGGAAGAAAGGACACGATTTTGAGGATAATTTGACTTCAAAATTGAATTCTTTACCGATGCCTTACAAGATTGAGGAATTTCCTGAACCGGAAAAACATTTATTTACAGATAATCCTGAAATATCTGTTTTACATTATGTTTGCTCTCGAAAAGGCATTTTTGAAATAAAGCAGATTATCGCAATTTCCACAGGCGCATTAGCGACATCTGAAGCTGGCAAAAAGTGGTTGGACGTGAACGGCGTGAAAGTATCGAGATGCAAAAGCGACGTAATTTTAACTTTGAAATTAAAAGATAATACTGATGTAACCGTCGGAATTTCCACAAAGCAATGCAACAATAAAACTCCAACAAACGCGCAATTATATTTCACCACAGCCAGAGCTTTTTGCGCTCTTTTGAGGAATAACAACATAGAAGTTGCCGAAAAAGGCGAAAAAGCATTGCGTCAATTTTGCGGCGACGAAGGCTTTCGTCCGCTTGATTTTCCTCATCTACTTACAGACAGACAAAGCGATCCGCGCCGATTTTTCTGGGAGGAAATTGATTCGGAAGGACGAGTTGAGTTGGAAAATTTATTGACCAAAAAGCAAGATGAAATAACGCGCCTTTTATTGCAAAAAGCATATCTTGATGATCCATTTGCGCCTGATTTTATTCTGCATAAAACAAAACGTGCGGACAGTTGGGAGAAAACGGAAGTTGCAATTTATACAGTTGACGAACTGATTAGACTTTCGAGAAATTACGCCGGATTTGCTCTTGAATCATATTCCGTCAGAAAAGGAAGTTACCGTGATCCAAAAGGAGTTACACATTTAGCTCCGCGTTTCGGCATCGTTCAAATGCAGCGCGGCGGACAATCTCAACATCCGACGCAACTACAATTCAACTTAAAAGCCGGATATTTCTACAAGATTTAACAATTCCATTTTGATATGTCGGGCAATCGCAAAGGCAAGCAAAGGCGGCAAGGCATTTCCAATGGTTGCGCGAATATCGCCGAGCGAACCGACGAATTTGAAAGTATCGGGAAATGATTGAATACGCGCCGCTTCTCTGACAGTTAAAGAGCGCGTGGCAATCGGATGGACATTGCGACAACCGGAAATCATTCCGAAAGTAGTTTGAACGGTTGAAGCCGGTTCGTTCCAAATCTGGCGTTTATAAGTCGTGTTATAACCGGAAGGCGGACGCAAATTCGCGTCTTCGTTTTCGTGTGCGCTTTTTCCTTGCGGCACATCCCAAAGCCATTTGATAACGTGGTCTGGATGTCTAACCGCTTCGTGCAGAGAATCGGTTTGGCTTTTTTCACCGGATTCAAGAAATTCTAAATCAGAACAGGCATCAGCAAATGTGCGATAAGGCGCAACAGAGGAAAAAAGATTGTTCGTTTCTCCGTGTGTCGGCAACGACATTGTCGGTTCAATATTTTTCAAATCATTTCTAACAGCAATAAAAATTACCCGTTCGCGGTGTTGCGGAATTCCATAATCTTTAGCATTAATTTCAAAATGCTTAACTCGATAACCCGACGCATCAAAATCTTTGTAAATTTGATTTAGAACTAAGTTGCCGTCGGCAGTTTTCATTGAAGTTAAAAGCCGGACATTTTCCATAACGGCAACTTTTGGCTGTAATCCGTTGACTATTTTTAAATAACTCTTAAACAAATTATTTCTGGAGTCGCTTACATCACGTTTGCCGGAAAGACTAAAACCCTGACAAGGCGGACCACCGATAACAACATCAATTTCGCCAAATTCATTTTTCCATTGGTTAATTATTTTGTCGTTGATTTTTTTTATATCCGCGCCTAATTCGACGGCTTTAGAGAAATTTTGCCGATAAATTTTACGGAAGGCATTTTTTAATTCTAAAAAACCAAGTATTTCAAAATCAGCCCAAGAAAAACCTAAGCTAAAACCGCCGCAACCGGAAAATAAAGAAATAACTTTTCCCTTTTTTTGATTAGAAATTCGTGTTTTTTCAAGTTGATCTAAAAAAGTGAGATAATTTTTGTTTTCTTCCGTTCGTCTAATTTTAGATTTACGAGAAACTGTTTTCGGAATTCCATCAAAAGAATGAACTTGATAGCGTTTCTTTTTAATCTCCCGAACTTGAGTTTTACTGATTTCACTCAAAACTTTATGAAGAGAAGATAAATTATTTTGATTTAAAGAGGATTTTCCAAGTTCATAAGCAGACAATAAATGTTGCGGAATATCAGCTAACTCTGAAAGTTTAGCTTGCGATAATCCAATCTCTTTGCGTTTTTCTCTTGTTGAAGTTCCCGAATTTATCATTTGTTAATAGAATTGCCGTGTTTTTAATTATGCGTTGAAACGAAAAATGTTTCAAGAAATAAAATCGTTTCGGTATTTTTGAAATGTTATGGCGACGCATCAGACCGCTTTTGTCTTTTTCAATTTGCAGTAGTTGTTCGACCAATTCAACCGGAACGCCTTGTTCTTGGCAGATTTCTTCAAGCAAGGCGTGTTCGCGGGCGCGACGTTCGTTATTTTTTTATTCATAACAAGTTCCTCACCATAAACTTCTTCGTAGATTTTTGTAACGCCGGGCGCGTCGTGAAAATCGTGATACCAAATCCATTGAATACCGGAAATTTCTTCGCTGGTGATTAGCGGTATATCTATTGCCAACGGCAATGCACTTCGAGAAGATGGCGAACACACTTTCAAAGGTTTTCAAGTCGTGTAACGAGTGTTGCTTTTAATATCATCTCTCGTCCATTGCCAAACACCGGCAAATTTTAAGTAATAATAATCAACATCCGACTTTGATTTATTGTAATAAACGGAAACTTTTTCGTTATTGATATAAACGTCAAACTCTTCGATTGCTCTTTCAGCCTGACGCGGTTTCATTTCGCCGTCACGGTATTTCCAAACACGAATATTGATGCTTTTATCATTGCGTGAATAAATTTTCATAATTTATGTCAATCTAAACTGTAATTATTTTTGTCATCCACCAGCCGAAACGCGAATTGCCGCAACTTGGCGTTGAGGTGTCAATGACCAGCGGACATTCGCCGCCGGAAGCATTGCGGTAAAGCGTGAAAAGTTTGCGTTTGTCGCCGCGCCAAGGGAATGGGACTTGCAAAAGTATGTTCAAACGTGATTGTGATTGTTCATTCGGCATAATTTTGCGAAATACTTACAAAGTTTTAGATAATGTAAAAACGCAAACCTTATCCGCACCGGCTTCTTTTAAGACTTTGGCACAAGCGGAAACGGTTGCGCCGGAAGTGAAAATATCATCAATCAGCAGGATGTTTTCGCCTTTGATAAGATTCGGTCTTTTCACTTCAAAAGCGTTTTTGACACTCATTTCACGCGCTTTATTGTCCATCGCGGCGCGGTGCATCGGCGTATGAATTTTGCGGGTAAGACTTTGCTTATCGAGTTTTATATCGGCGGCTTTGGATAAAATTTCGGCTAAAACGGCGGCTTGATTAAATCCGCGTTCAAAAAAGCGTTTTTTTGATAAAGGAACGGGAACTATTAAGGAAACGTCTTGAAATGAGGAAGTTTGGAAACGCTCGATGAAAAGTTTTTGCAGATGTTTGGCGACAAACGGTTCGCGTTTGAGATTGAGAATGGAAGCCGCAATTGCGTATTCATAACCGCCTACGGCAAGCGCGAAATCATAAAATTGCTCGTCGCAAAGATGACAAAAGGTTTTAAAGTTTGAAGGTTTCGGATGCAAAAATCGCCCGCATTTGCCGCATAAAGTTTCCGTGCCGGAAAAAATCAACGTCTTTTCCCAACACGATTGACAGGCAACACCGTCAGCCGAATTTTCGACGCTGTTATTACAAACTTGACAGGCTTGAGGATAAGCAAGAGTCAAAAGTGAGTCGTAAATTTTATGAAACATACAAAAAGTGAAAAGGTGAAAAGGTGAAAAAGTTGCATCTATGTTTTATTTATCTTTTTCACTCTTTCACTTTTTCACTTTTTCACTTTCAATCTTCATCAAGCAAGCCTTTTTCCTGCAATTCTTGACAGGTAAGGCAATAACGCGCCCACGGCACAGCGTTCAGACGTTTCGAATTAATCTCTTGTTCGCAATTTTGACACTCGCCGTATTCTTCGTCGGCGATGCGTTCCAACGCTTCGTTAATTAAAAAAAGCTGCCGACTTTCGTTTTCCGAAACCGCCAGCATTACGTTTTTTGAATAGTTTCTAACCGCCAAATCCACCGGATCAGGTGTTTCCGAAGCGTCCACCGAAAGGTCATTGCCCGCCAGTTTTTGGATCAGAAGTTCGCGCTCGGCGATAAGTTTTTCTTTAATTTCTTCTACATCTATTTTGTTCATTTTTGATATGGAAACCCCTTGATTATTGTATAAGCTCGATAAAGCTGTTCTAACATTACGACACGCGCCATCTCGTGCGTGAAAGTCAGAAGCGATAAGGATAAACTAAAGTCCGCCCTTTCGACAACCTCAGATGACACACCTTCCGCACCGCCGATGACAAAAGCGATTTCCTTAAATGCGCGATTTTGCCAATTTTCAATCTTTTCGGCTACATCGTGCGAGGAAGTCGAGCGTCCCTTCACGTCTAATAAACAGACGAAGTTGCTTTGATTCACTTTTTCCAAAATTCGTTTGCCTTCATCTTCTTTGCCGCTGTCTTTAATTTCAACCGTTTCAAACTTTACAAAATGAGAAAGACGCTGCAAGTATTCTTCCTGCAACGCCCGCCAGTTTTTATCTTTAGTTTTTCCAACCCAAACGAATCGAAAGTGCATTATAAAATTTTATTCCTTTGCTGTTTCGAGAATTTTCCTATACAAATTCGGACTAATCCAGTAACCGAAATCAATCAAATCGTCTAAAGGTCGCCGCACTTCAGGAATTAAATTTTGCGATTTTGCTAACAAAAAAATTCCCAAGATACCGATAATTGCCTGTTTTCGAGTTTGCGCGGTTTTTCTTGCCTTCAAATCGTCATTTATCAGCAAATCCGCATTCACTTCCGAAGCCAAAATCAAAGCTGCGGCTTCGCCTTTGCCAAGTCCGAATTTAGCCGACAAATCGTTAATTTCTTGCAGCGAAACTTTTTTTATTTCAACCCACACTGCGTTTTTGATTTCGTTTGCGCCGATGCGGTTTCCGCTTTGCGTAATTTCTTCATAAACGCTTTCGGGAATGTAAATCGTTTGATAAAGCGTTTCGAGCAAATCGAGTTTTCCAATTGCAGACAAACCGATAAGCGGCGAAGAATTTGAAACAACAATCATTGTTTAAGTCGGTTCTTTGCTGAAAGTTTTAAATTGACGCGATTAAAATTTCGTATTTCTTCCTGCCATTCGTTTTCATCAAAATCGAAAATCGAAACCTCTTTTTCACCGAGAAATTTTATGAATTCCGCCAAAGAAATACCGAGCAAATTCGCGCCTGTTTCGGTTGAGATTTCGCGGTTTTTGTAAAGCGTCGCCACAGCTTGTTCGAGGGCTTGACGAGATAAAACCTGACGCAGCTTTTTTTCCAAAGGTGTTCCTAAAACAGCATCGGGAACATCAATTTCAATTAAAACTTTCGACATAAAATAATAAACCTCTAAATATCTTCGGGAATTTCAACTTTCTTCGCATCGCGCCAAAGTCTTGCGAGATCGTAAAAATCACGCGCTTCCTTTTCAAAAATATGCACGATAAAATCACCGTAGTCGAGCAAAACCCATTCGGCGGCGTTGTAACCTTCGATGCGAATGGCTTTTGATTTTAATTGTTTTTTGAGCTGTTCATTAATTTCATCGGAAATCGCCTGCACCTGACGCTGATTCGCGCCGCTGCAAATGATAAAAAATTCCGTAAAACTGGCAATTTCACGCAAATCGAGCGCGACCATATCAAACGCTTTTTTCTCGTTCGCGCAAGATAAAGCGAGTTTTACATTGTCGTCGAGTTCGGCAAAAGGAGTTATCGCTTGTTCAGTTTCAACTGTTTCCGTCGTTTCGTGTTGCAAAGTTTTTTCCTGTGTCGCTTCCATAATTTCAGTTATCAATTATTTTTGTTAAATGTAAAGGTCGTATTTTTTGATGTATTTTGCAACCTCTAACGGCACGAGTTTGCGCCAATCGGTTTTGTTCTCTTTAATTTTTTGCCGAATTTCCGTCGCCGAAATATCCAATTGAACCGCGTCTGTAATGTAAATTCGTGAATCGTGAATCGTGAATCGTGAATCGTTTTCTTGCCGAAAGTCAATAATTCTTTCTTTAATCTCATCAGTAATATGCGAAAATTCGATTTCATAATCGGGACGAGTTACGACAATAATATTAACAATCGTCAAAACCGTTTCCCATTCGCGCCACGTTGTAATTTCCGCCCACGAATCCGCGCCCATCACAAAGAAAATCTGCGCGTCTTTTAATTCATTTTTCAATTTCGACAAAGTTTCAAAAGTATAAGGTCTTTCGGGCGCGTCGAGTTCCATTTTGGAAATTTTAATGTGCGGCGCATCATTCGTCGCCAAAGCGAGCATCGCGTAACGATGAAGCGCGGAAGTCGGATTTTTGTCTTTTTTGTGCGGCGCGTGGAAGGCGGGAATAAAAACAAATTCGTCGAGCTTAAAAACTTCGGTCAATTTCCGTGCAATAGTCAAATGTCCGTCGTGGAGCGGGTCAAAACTTCCGCCGTAAAATGCGATTCGCTTCATTTGTTTTTTTTCCGCATAAATCCTTTTCAGGCTTTTCCTACTTTAGCAAATGAACAACACAACTACCGGACAACCAAATGAGTAAAGTAATTTACCTCATACGATAATTGAGAAAAGTGTAAATTATCTTTCAATGTGAAACAAATGTTGGATAGAGGTTCTGATTATTTGTCAGCATAATTTCTTTTCGTTCTTCGAACGGCATTTTGATAATTGATGATTCGATTGAGGAAAACTTTTAGAAATCGATTGAAATACTGCAAACTTCACTAACTTTGCTGATTAAATCTAATTTTGTGATTTAATTTTATCCTCAAGCCACTCCGTCAAAGTATCAACCGATTCGATATGCACGGGTTTTCCTTTCCACGCTTTGAAGGCAAATATGAGCAGCATAACTGTTGTTACGATTTGGAAAATTAAATTACCGATATCCGCTATGTCGGTAATATTGCCGATACCGCCCAAAATAGTTGTAACAATCCAAATTGCCAGATGTGCGGCAAGTCCTTGCGCGGCGTGAAAACGCACTTTTGTTTCGCTTTTCGGCACGACAAGCAGCTCGATCAAACCCGCAACTAATCCGATGTAAGGTAAATAAGGCAAGGCAATTAAGATATTTTCCGGCAACCCGATTTTCGCCACTTTGCGCGAAGAGGAGTTTTCAACATCCGAATTGAGCCGTGCGGTTTGATAAACATTAGGAACCTGCTGACCGTCGTAAGGCGATGAATAGGAAGAAAAATTTGTCTCGTCAAAACGCTGTGTCTGTTCTTCGGTGTCAACTGTTCGGGCAAATTTTCTGGTAGTTCCGTTTGAATTTGGCAAGGTCGCGGTTTGCGCTTCCTTTACTTTCTTTGGAAACTCCGGGTCAAGCGGATTTGTATCGAATTTTTTAGGCATAACAGTAATTCCTACGACATTTTATAGTATTTGGTTCATAAATTTTAGTTTATAAGATTTTGGAGGAAAACAAAAAGGTGAAAGTCTGTGGTTGTCCACAGCCGCACTTCGTGTCGCGCCCCGTATAAATTCGCCTCCGATTATCATTTAATAGCCATAGTTTTAATGGAGGCAAAAAATGAACGAAGAAAGAAACAAACATTTATTTAACGCCGGTTTAGCTTTGGCGATAGCTTTGGTCGTATCGTCGGTGATAATCGGCTGGTCATATACACATAAAAAAAACGGTGATGAAGCCGTAACGGTAACAGGTTCAGCGAAAAAAAGCATCAAGTCCGATTTGGTCGTCTGGAGTGCCGGAGTTTCTTATCAAGCACCGCAATTGTCCGACGCTTATAAAGAATTAACAAACACTATTCCGCTGATTAAAAAGTATTTAATCGGTAAAGGCATTGCTGAAAATCAGATTACGGTTTCTTCGATTTCGTCAACAACTTTGAAAGAACGCGACGCGAACGGGATCGAAACATCAGTGATTAACGGTTATTCTCTGCGGCAGCAAGTCGAAGTCAGATCGAATGATGTTGACCGCATCGCACAGATTGCGCGTGAGGCGACGGAATTGATAAATCAGGGAATTCTGCTCGAATCGAATCCGCCGCAGTATTATTACACGCAGATCGGCGATTTGAAGATCGAAATGCTCGGCGAAGCGGCAAAAGATGCAAAAGAACGCGCCGAAAAAATCGCCGACAGCACGGGCAATAAAATCGGCACATTGCGCTCGGCGCGAATGGGCGTGATGCAGATTACGGCGGCGGATTCGACGGAAGTTTCCGATTACGGCATCAACGATACGTCTTCGATTGACAAAGATGTAACAGCGGTTGTCAACATCAGTTTTGCCGTCGAATAAACAGGAGAAAATTATGAAAGCAAAAATCTATTTATTTCGTTTTGCCGTGACATTTACGGCGTTTGTTTGCGGAGTCGGTTTCTTCGCTGTCGGGCGATATTTTCAAACGGCTTTTTCGGCAAAAGAGCAAAAAGTAGAATTGGCTGCGCCTGCGCCTGTGCCGATTGTTATTGAACAAGCGGAAATGCCCGTTGTCGAAAAAACCGATGTTGCAGTTGATTCGGAAGAAAACACTGAAAATGAGTTTGATGTTGATGGTTATTACAGCATTATTAGCGAAATGCCGAAAGGTTTTAACGATTACAGCGTTACCGGCAAATTGCCGAAAGGCTTTGAGGATTTCGGTGAAATAGGAATTACCACATTAAGCTACGAAAATGCTTCGGAAGAAAATGGTTACGAAGGAACACCTGTTCCGCCTGAAGGTTATGTGTGGACGGATAAAGAATACAAATTCGCTAAAATTAGTGTCAACAATAAATATATGGCATTTGAAACGCAAACGATCAAAGGCATAAGTTATAAATTCAGTGGAAAATTTATCGAAAAAGCTCCTTTTTGGAAACTCGATGAACAAAAGCCAGTGCTTGAAGGTCATTTTATCAAATTGAGTAAAGGAAAAAAGATTGCCGAAACCAATGTTCGTTTCATTTGGTATGAAGGCGGATGTTGATTCAACGACTGAATTAGTAATTTGAGCATTTATTTAGCGAACTTTGCGTCTTTGCGAGAAATATAACTTTCTCCCGCAAAGGCGCAAAGTTCGCTAAATATTAAAGCTAAAAATAAAACCGCGCAAAATAATAAAGAATCGGCGCATTAAACAGCAAACTGTCTAATCTGTCTAAAAGTCCACCGTGTCCGGGCAGAATATTTGCCGCATCTTTTGCGCCCGCGCCGCGTTTTATCGCACTTTCCGCCAAATCGCCGCCGACTCCGACAACGCTCATCACAATTGCCAGCGGAATCGAAATTTGAAAAGGCAGTTCACGGAAAAATAAAAACGTCGCAAGTGCGGCGAAAATTACGCTCAATAAAATTCCGCCGACAAATCCTTCCCAAGTTTTATTCGGCGAGATGTTAGGCGCGAGTTTGTGTTTGCCGAGATTTTTGCCGATATAATATGCACCGACATCCGAACCCATCACGACTAAAAAGAAAAATCCGAGAAGTTTGCTCGAAAGTCCGGGATAGTTTTCAAATCCGACGCGCATCGAAACGAGAAAACCGCCGAGAAACACGACATAAAAAACGCCCGTTATCGTTACGCCGATGCCGGTCAGCATTTTGGAAAAATCTTTTTGAAATCGAAAAGTCTGTGTAATGAAAACACCGACCAAAAAAAATGCAATTGTTAAAAGCAGTAAATCCGGTGCTTTTGAAGGTGCATCGAAAAGAAAAGCGACAAAAAACGCCGCCGCGCCGAGATATGCGATTGAAGCGTCGGCTTTGAGTTCCAGCTTTTTCGTCAGCGTATAAAACTCAAAAAGTCCGGCGACGAGCGCGGCGGCGGCGATTATCACAAAAAGCCAATTCGCCTGTGAATATTGCGGCAGAAAAGAGGGCAAAACGATTGATAAAATTAAAACGGGAAGCGCGAAAAGCGCGGTTACTAAACGACTGTTCATAAAAGCAATTAAACCGACAAATTTTAAGAGAAAGATTACTTATTTTCGATTCCGCCAAAACGTCTTTCGCGTTTTTGAAAATCAATTATCGCTTTGAAAATTTCTTCGCGGCGAAAATCGGGAAAAAACGTCGGCGTTACATAAATCTCGCTGTAAGCCAGTTGCCACAAAAGGAAATTGGAAATACGAAATTCGCCGCTCGTGCGAATTAAAAGATCAACTTCGGGCAAATCGCGCGTGTAAAGATGGCATTCGATGTCTTCTTCGCGCAAATCTTCAATCGAATTGCCGTTTTCAATCAAACATTTGGCAGCTTTTTTCGCCGCTTCCGTAATTTCAGCGCGTCCGCCGTAATTCAGCGCGACGCTCAAAACCGTTCCCGTGTTATTTTTCGTATGTTCCGACGACACAGCAATTTGCTTTTGCAAATCTTCCGACAAGCCTTTTATGTTCCCGATTGCCTGAAATTTGATGTTATTTTTATGAACATTTTTCAGCTCGTTTTTCAAAAAAAGTTTGAGCATTTTCATCAAACCGGAAACTTCGTCTTCGGGACGCTTCCAGTTTTCAGTCGAAAAAGCGTAGAGCGTAACGGCTTTTATATGCAATCTCGCGCAAGTGTCCAAAATTGCGCGAACCGATTCCGCGCCCGCACGATGCCCGAAAATTCGCGGCTTGCCGCGCTGTTTTGCCCAACGCCCGTTGCCGTCCATAATTATCGCAATATGCTGCGGCAAACGCGCAAAATCAATCGCACCGAGCAATGCGGCTTCAGCGGATTTTGGTTTGATTACTTTGGCAAAATTTTCGTGCATCGAACGGTTATTTAACCACAAATGCACACGGATTTACACAGACAAATCAAATAATATCTGCGTTTATCCGCATCAATCTGCGGTTAAATTCTCTTTTCCCCGATATTTACAATTGACGATTTGTTAATTTTTCCGTAAATGTGCGGATAAATTTCGTTGTTGGTCGAAGCCTCATTGACTAATTCTGAGGTCAATTTTTCCGTGTCCAGCGTCAAAATCAAAACCTTTCCCGCATTTTTATAATATCTCTGCAAAACGCCGTCAAGTTGGTTGGCAAAACTGCAATGAATAAAGCCCTCGGTTTTTAAACTTTCAGCTTTGTAAAAATCCTGATTTTTGAATTTTTCCCAAGTTTCGGGCAATACGATGTGATAAATTTTCATTCTGAATCTTCGACTGCTTTCTGCAATTCCAAATACTTTTCGCAGACAAACGGATTTAATTTTTCGGCAAAATCAGCGTCTAAATTTTTAACTTTTATGAGTTCCTGCACATCAGCTAAATCCTTTAAGCGATGCGGCGCGGTCATTCCCGACGCTAATTTTAATTCGATCAGTTTTTCCAAAGTCAAAGTTTTAACGCCGTCAATTTCCACTTGATTTTCGTTCGGATTTGGAAAAACAACCGGCTTTGGTTTACCATCGCCGGGAAATTCGCCTGCTGTTATCACTTCGATTGTTACATTTTCATTAGTTGTTCTGAATTTTTTAGTCGCGCCTTCGAACGCCGGACGATAACCTAATCCGACGAGTTCATTTTGAAACTTTTCCAAGCCAGACTTTGTTAGTAACAAATCAATATCTTCGGTAAAACGGCGATAACCATATTGATTCAAAGCAATTGCACCAATGACGCTATAATCAATTCCGCAATTTTCCAAATCTTTTGTGACGCGGCGCAATGTTTCGTTGAGCGTTCCTTGTCCCATAAAAAACCTCAATCCTTCATCGTAAGCCGAAACGGGCGATGAAATCCTTTTTTGAAAATCAGTTCTCATTCGTAATAAACCTTTAGCAAAGTCAAACCATTGGCGGGCGCGGTTGTTCCGGCTAAACTTCTGTCGCCGCCGACGATTGCCGTTTGAATTGTATCGGAATCTTTTTCGCCGCGCCCGACTTCGAGAATTGTGCCGATGATCGAACGCACCATATAACGCAGAAATCCGTCGGCGGAAATTCGAAATTCGATGACTGCAGCGTTGGCGCGTGAATCCCAAAACGATTCGACGGTAAAATCGGTAATCGTTCTAATGCGATGTTCAACGTCGGAACGCGCGGCGGAAAACGCCGTCCAATCGTGTTTGCCTAAAAACAGGCGTGTCGCTTCATTCATCCGTCCGACATCGAGCGGACGCGCTTCGTGATGCGCGTAACGCAGCCAAAACGGCGACATTACGGGCGCGTTGACGACGCGATAAACATAGCTTTTACCTTTGGCGGAAAAACGCGCGTGAAAATCGTCATCTACTTTTTCGACATTTAAAATCCGCACATCGCGCCATGTATTTCCGTTGATTGCCAACCGCAATTTGTCGGGCGAGAACTCTCTTTTCAAGCGAACGCTGGCAACCTGACCTTCGGCGTGAACGCCCGCGTCCGTGCGCCCCGAACCGGCAACGTGAACTTCCGCGTCTTCAATCAAACTTAAAGTTCTTTCGAGTTCGCCCTGCACCGTGCGGTGATTTTCCTGCACCTGCCAGCCGTGAAAATCCGTACCGTCGTATTGAATCAGTAACTTAAAGTTCATTTTTTAGTTCTACTTCCGGGTTTAACGGCTTCATCGCCATTCGCGCACATTGGACAATTTTCAGTCTTGTGAGTCGAAATATCCAAACTTGCCAGCGCGATTCGCGGAACGCCGACATCAGCCGCGCCGTTTGAACGGTCAATTATTGAAGCCGCACCGCCGACTTTTGCGCCGTTTTTCTCCAACGCTTCGATACATTCGCGGGTCGAACCGCCGGTTGTGATAACGTCCTCGACGACTAAAATCTTTTCGTTTTCCTTGACCGAAAAACCGCGCCGCAAAGTCATCACGCCGTTTTCGCGTTCCGTCCAAATAAAGCGCACGTTTAACGCTTTGGCGACTTCGTAACCGATTATCAAACCGCCGATTGCCGGCGACGCAACGGTTTCGATTTCCGCATCGGTAAAATGTTCGGCTATCGCTCTGCCGAATTTCGCCGCATCTATGGGAAATTGCAGCGCACGCGCACATTGCAGATATTTCGGGCTGTGCAAACCGCTCGATAAAATAAAATGTCCTTCCAAAAGCGCGTCGGTTTCTTTAAAATATTCTAAGATTTGGTCTGAATTCATAACTTTGAATATATTACAGAGTTAATCGAATTTACGGAAATCAGCAGCGAAGGCGCAAAATTTATAAGAATCTTGCGCCTTTTTTCTTACACATTCGATCAAAAGTTTCTCAGTTGACTTTTCTTTCCAGCTTTTCTTTAAGCGAATCAAGCCTTTTTTGAGCTTCGACGGCTTCGGCAGAGACGGGAAATTTTTGAATGATTTCGCGCCACGCCGCGCCGTCGTAATGCAGCAGTTTCGCGCTTGAATTGAAGGTGAAGTTGATGCCGATTTTTCGGTAACGGTCAAGCGAAACATAATTTAAATAAAAACTGTGAAGCGGTGCGCCGGAAGCCGACATTTCGCGTCGGTCGAGTTTTTTAGTCGCGTCGGATGAGATTTTTAAAGCGACATCTTCCGCCAAATCGCCGAGAAGCAGCAAAATCGGTGGGCGAAGTGGTGAAGAATCGAAGGTTTCCAGAAAAACTTGAGCGCGTTCTATTTTTTCAAAGCCGTCCGAGGACTGGACGAGTTTTGCCAGTCGTTCATCGTCGCCGCGCCGGAATTTGCCGAAAACGGCATCCGACTGCACCCAGCCGAAATTATTCGGCGGAACTGTAACTTTATAAAATGTTACGCCGTCAGATTCTTTTGAAGCGGAAATTAAGACGATTCTGCCGAGCCGCATTCGCTGAATTGAATTAGCAAAAAGGCTCGGTTCGACGCGCAGAACAGCCAATCTTTCGTCAACAACAACCGCCGTGTTAGTTTTTTCGGCGGATTTTCGTGTAACAGACGATTTTTTCGGTGGACGGCGTTTTTGCGCTTCCAGATTTGGCGTGAAAATGAGAAAAGTGATCAGAAAGACGAGAGAGATTGAGCGTTTCATAAGCTCCTCCTTTTTATTTAGAGATTCTAAAGTTATGCCGGAAAATCTTAAAAAAATTAACCTTTAAGATTTGCGTTCAAAATTTTATTCCGTACTCCAGCGTGGTGAAAATGGCAAATGGCGATTGCCAGCGCGTCCGCCGCGTCGTGCGGCTGCGGTGCGGTTTTCATTTTCAAAAGCAGACGCACCATTTCCTGAACTTGATGTTTTTCGGCGTTACCGTAACCGACAACCGTTTGTTTAATCAATCGCGGACTGAATTCGGAAATATCCAAATTCGATTTTTCGCCCAAAAGAAGCACGACACCGCGAACTTGTCCGAGTTTGAGCGCGACCTTGACGTTAGTTGCATAAAACGCTTCTTCAACCGACATCGTATCGGGTTGAAATTTTGCGATAACGGCTTCAACACCGTCGTAAATTTTCAAAAGCCGTTTTGAAAAAGTTTCCTTCGAACTCGATTTGACCGTGCCGAAATCAACGAGCGAATATTTCAAACCGCTTCCTTCGACGACACCCCAACCGAGCGTTTCGCTTCCCGGGTCAATTCCTAAAACTCGCATTAAATAAATATGTTCTGTAAAATTTAGATTCTCAAGATAACTTAAATCTTTGACAAAAAGCAAGAAATTTTTTTCAAAAAGTATTAAAATGAATTCAGACTTTACACAGATTCAGCAGTTTAACGTAAAATGAAATCTCGAATGGCAAACTCAACCCCGACAGACTCGATCCGCGCTTTGCTGACCGAAATAGTTGATTATGCGGGACTTTTTCCGCCTTCCGCACTTTCGATGCCGGAAGCAGTCGGCAATTATGCGGCGTATAAAAACAGCATTTATAATTGGATGTTAGGGCGATTTGTCGTGCCGGTCAGCCGTTTGGATGAATTTCTGGAAAGTGCAAAACAATTTTTCCCGCCTGATAAAGATAATCGTTGGCGTTTGAGTGTTTTGGCAAGTGAAGATATTGACGAAACACTTCGTAAAATCGAAGATTTCAACGGCGAAAATGTTGCCTTTTTAGTCTGCGACGCGCTTGAAGTCAAAGCCGAAACTTCTTCGCGGATTGAAACGATTGCTAACGTCGTTTCGCCGGATTTGACGGCTTATTTTGAAATTCCGATTGGCAGAGATTTAGGCGATTTGGTTTCGACGCTGGCGATTTGTAAACAACGCGCCAAGATTCGGACGGGCGGCGTAACGGTTGACGCTTTTCCGAAAAATGAAGCAATCGTGCGCTTTATGCGAACTTGTCTGGCGGCGAATGTGCCGTTCAAAGCGACTGCCGGACTTCATCATCCGTTGCGCTGTTTTAATCCTTTGACATATCAAACCGACGCGCCCGAAGGTGCAATGAACGGTTTTTTAAATGTCTTTTTGGCAATCGGGTTGCTTCAGCAAGGTTATAATTCAAATGTAATAATCGAATTGCTGAATGACGAAAATGCAGCTAATTTTATATTTAACGGCGGCGGCGTTTTATGGCGGCAGGAGCATTTCATCAGCACCGCGCAGATTCGCCGTTTGCGCGAAAAAAATATAATTTCCTTCGGTTCTTGTTCCTTTAACGAACCGATTACGGATTTACAGGAGATTGAACTTCTATAACATTTATCATTCAACATTTATCATTTATCAAAATGGCGAATGTTGAGCGGTAAATAATAATGTTAATTGATAAATGGTAAATAATAAATGATAAATGTAAATGAAACACACGACCCGAACTTAAAAAGCTGGATCGAATCAGCCAACGCGCCCGACACGGATTTTCCGATTCAAAATCTGCCGTTCTGCGTTTTCACGCGCGGCGGAACTTACGAAAATGTCCGCATCGGCGTTGCCATCGGCGATTTTGTTCTCGATGTTTATTCCTGTTACGAATGCTGTCTGTTTGACGACGAATCTTTTACCATTGCGGTTGCGGCGGAAAATTATTGTCTTGACCATTCGGTGATGCGAAAAAACAACGATCTGCAAAAGGCATTTCGCAAACGTCTGGTTGAAGTTTTATCCAAAGACGCGGACGAAGAAACACAAAAAAATGTCAAACGAAACTTGATTCCGATTGACGAAGCCGAATTTTTTGTTCCGGCACACGTCGGCGATTACACCGATTTTTACTGCTCGATTTATCACGCGATGAACGTCGGCAAACTGTTTCGCCCGGACAATCCGCTGCTGCCAAATTACAAATGGATTCCAATCGGCTATCACGGACGCGCTTCTTCGATTGTTATTTCCGGTGAAGAAATCGTGCGCCCGAAAGGTCAGAATCATTCAAATGAAGATGCGCCGCCGGTTTATATTCCGTCAAAGGCTTTGGACTACGAAATGGAAGTCGGCTTTTTCGTCGGCAAAGGCAACGAACTCGGCGAAACGATTGATATAAAAGACGCGGAAGAACATATTTTCGGGTTGTGTCTGGTCAACGATTGGTCGGCGCGTGATATTCAAGGTTGGGAATATCAGCCGCTCGGACCGTTTCTCGGCAAGAGTTTTGCGACGACAATTTCGCCGTTCGTCGTAACGATGGAAGCACTCGCGCCGTTCAGAGTTCCGGCGTTTGAACGCGATGCAGGCGATCCGCAGCCGCTCGATTATCTGGCGAGCGAAGAAAATAAAAAACAAGGTGGACTCGACATCAAACTCGAAGTTTATATTCAAACCGAAAAAATGCGCTCGGAAAATATCGAACCGTTTTTGCTCTCGCGTTCAAATCTCAAGGATTTATACTGGACAATCGGGCAAATGCTGACGCATCACGCTTCAAACGGCTGCAACCTGCAAACCGGCGATCTGATGGCAACGGGAACGGTTTCAGGCAAAGAAGATTCCGAACGCGGTTGTTTGCTCGAAATGACAAAACGCGGCGCAGAACCCGTCGAATTGCCGTCGGGCGAAACTCGAAAATTCTTGGAAGACGGCGACGAAATTATTATGAAAGGCTTTTGCGAACGCGAAGGTTTCAGAAGAATCGGTTTCGGCGAATGTCGCGGAGTCATTTTGCCTAGCAAATAAAATTAATAACAAAAAAAGAAAGCGGCTCAATCAAATAGAGAGAGCCGCTTTCTTTTTCTATAAAGTCTGTTTTTACTTTTTGAGTCTGTCAACAAATTTCTTTCTGAATTTTGCCACTTTCGGCGCGACGACCGCCGCGCAATATGGTTGATTCGGGTTGTTGGCGAAATATTCCTGATGATAATTTTCAGCGATGTAAAATTTATCGAGCGGCGCGACTTGCGTAACAATCGGGTTGTCATAAATGCCTTCTTCCGTAACTTCCTCGATAACTTCTTCGGCAATTTGTTTTTGTTCGTCGGAATGATAAAAAATCGCCGAACGATACGATGTGCCGACATCATTTCCCTGACGATTTAGTGTCGTCGGATCGTGAACCGAGAAAAATATCTGCAAAATTTCTTTGAAAGAAATCTCGTCCGGGTTAAATTTAACCTGAATAGCTTCCGCGTGTCCGGTGGTTTCCGAGCAAACCTGCTGATAAGTCGGATTTTCCGTGTGTCCGCCGGAATAGCCCGAAAATACATCTTCAACGCCTTTTAAATCGTCATAAATCGGCTCGACACACCAAAAACATCCACCTGCCAAAGTTGCTGTTTCCAAATTTTGATTTTCCATAATTATATTTTACCAAGTTTGTTTTCCTTTTTACTTTTTATTTTTTACTTAATTATCCCTTTTCGGCGGCGCAGCGGGCAAAATGTCACCGTCGTCGGGAATCGTTAATAAAGGCGTGCGCGGTTTCGGTTTATCCTTAGACGAGTTTGATCGTAAAATCGGCGGAAGTTTCGGCGCGGACGAAGTTTTGATGGTCGAAAAAGATTCGGAACGCTTGAGAATCGCGCCGCCGCGCCCGGCAACCCACAGATTCGTGCCGCCGCGATAGACGACTGCCTGCAAAGAATTGGTCGTAATGTTCGGCTGTGTTTCCCAAGTTTTGCCGCCGTCTGCGGTCAGCAAAACCGCGCCTTTTTCGCCGACGACAATCGCTTCGTCGCGCTTGAAAGCAGTTATCGCGTAAAGATTCATCTTCAAACCCGATTCCTGATCCTGCCACGTTTCGCCGCCGTCTTCGGTTCGCAAAATCGTGCCGTTTGCGCCGACGGCGTAGCCGTTTTTTTCGTCGTAAAAATCTAATTTGTACAGATTCTCCTTGAGATTCGTTGTAATGCTTTTCCACGTTTCGCCGCCGTCTTTGGTCAATAAAATCGTGCCTTTGTCGCCGACGATGATGCCTGTTTTTTCGCTGACAAATTTTATATCTTCCAACCACGCTCTCGTGCCTGATTCGATTTTTTCCCAATACGCGCCGCCCGAATTTGTTCGCAAAATCATTCCGTTTGCGCCGACGGCAAACCCGAGTTTATCGCCGAGAAAAAATGTTCCGAGCAAATCTTCCTTGACGTTGGAAACGCCTTTTCCCCAACTTGCGCCGCCGTTGATTGTCCGCAAAATCGTGCCTTTGTCGCCGACGGCAATGCCGTGTTCCGAATCGGTAAAATCAAAGGCATTTAAGTTTTCTTCAACACCCGAATAAACGGGAATCCAATCTTTTCCGCCGTCATTGGTGATCCAAGTTCTACCATGTGAACCGATGGCGATGCCGATGTTTTCGTCAAATAAAGTAATGTCATTGACATCTTCGCGCCCGCCTTCGCTCAAACGCTGCCAACTGTAACCGCTGTCATCGGTGCGAATTATCAAACCGTTTTCGCCAACCGCCCAACCCGTGTATTGATCGGCGAAAAACATCGAAACAAGGCGCGGATTTGTCCGCACATTAAACGGCAGCCACGTATTTCCGCCATCGCCCGTCAGCCAAACCATCCCGCTTGCGTCGGTCATCGAACCCTTTTTTTCGTCCGAAAAACTCAGCGAAAGAAAATCAGCGCGGCTGTAAATGTCTATTTTATGAAATGTTTCACCCCCGTCTTCGCTTCCGGCAAGACATCCGCCGTAACCGGCGACGACAATTCTTTCCGCCGAAAGGTATGCCGCACTTGCCATCAAAGCATTGCCGCACGGATTGCTTAATTTCCAAGTTTTTCTGCCGTTTCCGGTGGTTAAAACTGTTCCGTTCGTCCCGACGATAACGCCTCGTTCCGCGTCGAAAGCCGAAACTTTCAAAAGTTGTTCCCGTGTTCCGCTCGTCTGCGATTTCCACGTCAAACCGCCGTCAATAGTTTTTAAGATATGTCCGTAAGTTCCGACTGCCCAGCCAATATTTAAATCATTATCCGCAAAAGTAACACTGTAAAGGTGATTTTTGGTCGGAATTTCAACCTCTTTCCACTCCTTGCCGCCGTTAATGGTTGAAATAATCGTGCCTCGCGCCCCGACAATAAAAGCGTTTCGATTGTCTTTAACAAAAACGCCCGAAAAAATGGTGTCAACCGGCGAGAATTGTTTTTGCCAATTAAAACCGCCGTCCGTAGTAGATAAAATCGTGCTGTCTGCGCCGACGGCGAAACCTGTTTCCTTGTCCTTGGCAAAATGAATCGCATACAGCGGATTGCCCTGCGGAAGCGGATTTTGCCAAATCCAGCCGAGTGAATTTCTTTTCTGTGCGGAAACATTTTGAGTCGGAAGTCCAAACTCCAAAGTCCAAAGTCCACAGAAAATCAACGCCGCCGCGCAAAATGAAGTGAAAAAACGGAAAATGGAAAACGGAAGAACTTTTCTCCGTTTTTCAGCTTTAATTTTTCGTTTTCCGTTTTCCATTTTCAAATTTCTAAAACTCCAATGTCTGCAACAGCTTCGTCTAAAATCGTTTCGTCAACCCTTCCGAGTTCAGCCATTGTTCGCGCCATTTTATCGGCGACTTCCTGAACTTCGTGTCCGGCGTGTCCTTTTACCCATTCCCATTTTATTTGATGTCTTTTGGCGGATTTTTCCAGTTTTTCCCACCAATCAAGATTGGTTTTTTTACGAAAATTTCCCATCATCGTCTGCACGACGTAGCGCGAATCGCTTAAAAGCCTGACTTTGCAAGGCTCGCTCAAACTTTTCAGCCCAATCCAAGCTGCCGCGATTTCCGCCTGTTGATTTGTCGCATTGCCGAGATATTCGCCAAATGCCCGCCAATAACCGCGATAACCAAGCACGGCAACTGCCGCCGCCCGCGTTGTACCTTTGCCGTTTCCAAGACTCGAACCGTCGCAAACGATTGTAACTTCTTTCATAAAACAATAATCGGCAATTTCATTTGAATTAAATTCTGAAAAGTAAATAATTTACCGTCAGCGCAGACTGTATCTTTTCGATTGATGATTAACAGTTAAAAATCTTCTATTTCGCCTAAATCCAACTGCTCCAAAACCATCTGCGCGTCTTGATTTTCAAACTCGAAGGCTTGCTGTTCAATTACAATATGCGCGATTTCGTGATAAATCGGATCATCTAGCAAAGGCAGAATTTTGGAAACGGGTAGAATCGCCAGAGTTTCAAAAGCGACGGCACGAATCTGCGCCATATTTGTTTGTCTGATAATTTCCGCGATTTCGGCGGCTGAAAATCGTTTGAGCAAAACATCGGCTAAAGCGTCGAATTTATTAAAATCATTGAGAGCCAATATCCGTTCTGCAAGTTGTATAAAAATTTCGGCTGATTCTGTTTGAGACTGTAAAACCGCCGAACAGGTTTCCGCCAACTGCTTTATTTCGCCTGCTTTTTCCGCGCTTTCTTTTACTTCCGCGTCTTTCGCCTGCTCATCCAAAGCGGAAAGCAGACGGCTAAGTTCCCAATCGGCGTGAGCGTCGTAAGAAAATTTTTTTGTCGGTGCGGGCGGTTGGGTTTCGGGATTTGCCTGCCACACACCAACCAGCATTTTTTTTGTCATCGGGCGCAAGCCTTCCCAAACACTGTTGACCCGCGCACCTAAATCTTTAATCGTCATCTTTATAAAAATCAGTTTGCAACAAATGCAAAACTTTGTAAATCGAAAATTAACGGCAAATTTTCGATTAGTCTGCTTCGATGCTCATTTTTCCATTCGCGTTTGCATTTCTTGTCTGGTTTCTTCACGAATTTCTTCGTCATCTTCGTCATCAAACATTTCGAACAGCGCAAACGGATTTTCACTCAAACGCCGCAATTCCCACGCTTCGCCGCCTTTTGCCGAAGTGCGGAAAAACCAAACCGCATCTATTTTTGATTCAATTATTTTCGCATCGCCGAAAATTTTTTCAACTGAAGCCGACAACATTTTCTTAGTCGGCACAGAAAGCAAAACACGGCTTAAATTCCAGCCGTGCTTTTTATATTGCGTCAAGATTTCCTGAATCTGGTCTGCATCAATCATTTTTTCGGTTTATCGGCAGGCGGAATTTGAGTCATTTTGTTCATATTTGCCGAATTGGAATTCGGCGCGGTCATCATCATATTATTGTTTCCAGAAGCCTTTCGTTCGAGTTCCGCTTCTCCGTCGCCCGGCGATTTGTAAGTATCTTGGAGAATATCGCCGACGGCGAGTTTCCAACTTCCGTCTTCATAGACAAAAGGCAAATCTTCCCAGCGGTTTTCTTGTGAATTATAAACTTCCAATGCGCCGAACTTATCTTTTATTCGTTCGTCACGAATTTCGGGGAAAGTCGGCGAAAAAGTCGTTCCGGTAAAGCCGTTTTCGAGAATATCGTCAACCTGTTTTTTCTGCTGCGCGGCGGAAAATTCAGCCAAACCAATCGAACTTTTCGATACCAATTGTTTGATTTTATCTTTGTCCTTTGCTTTAACGGCGGCGTAAAGCATTTTATACGCTTCAGTCGGCGAACCCGTTTTGACGGTTTCCGTCGGCAGTGTCGCGTTTTTTTCCGCCGCTTGTTTTTGACACGCAAAACTTAAAAATGCCAAAACAAAAAACAAATTGACGGTGATAATTTTATTATAAATACTTAATTTCATTCATTTACTCCAAATCTTCGGATTATTTAGTGAAGTATAGTTAGTGTTGCTGAAAAAGTAAATTTTGGACGCGGATATAATGAAGTAATGCAGAATATTTTATTTCTTGGAATAAATAAATGCGAACGATTTAGCATTCGTAGTTTGGTGATGACGGAAATGCAGTTTAGAATTTGACTGATAAAAATAATCAAAATTCAATTTAGAAGATAAAATTTTACCGATTCAATAAGTCAGTTTTGTCAAAAGCCGTATAGACATTGATTATTTGCAACAAAATAAATTATTCTGACGTAGATTTTATAAAGTGTGAAACAAAATCCGACATTTTGAAAACCGAAGCGCAAAGATGCAGAAAAAAATTCTAATTGTTGATGACCACGACGACCTGAAAACTGTTTTGACAGAAGTTTTCAGCAAAATCGGTTATTCGGTAAAATCAACGGCGAGCCGCAAGGAAGCCGTCGAACTCGATAAATCGAATGAATATGATTTGGTTATTACTGATCTCGACGGCGATAAAGCCTTTCCGAAGGAAGATGCCGACGACGACGACACTTGTCTGCCAACGGAAAATGCCGGTGATTTTGACCGCAGTTTTGTCAAAGCTTTTAAGATTTGCGCGACTAATTTCAAACGCGAAAATTTCGACGAAACCGAACTCAAAAATCTTTTTGAAACCATTCTCAATTACAAAATCCAATTTGTAGATAAAACCAACGCCGTCAAATATATTCGTGAAAAAATCGAATTTGAATTTCCGAGCGCGATTTCCTTAATGCACAGCATTTTGGATTATTTAATGAAGCGCGTCGAAAAAAACGGCATCGTTGATGCTGAAAACTCCAATCTTTTCATTGCTTTGGACGAAGCCTTCGTCAATGCCATTAAACACGGCAACAAATTTGACGCAAACAAAATCGTCCGCATTTCAGCCGAAGTTTCGCCAACCGAGGCGCGTTTCACCATCGAAGACGAAGGCGAAGGTTTCAATGTGAGCGAAATTCCCGACCCGACAAATCCTGAAAATCTTTTCAAAACGTCCGGGCGCGGCGTTCTGATTATCCACAATATAATGGACGAAGTTTCTTACAATGAACGCGGCAATCGTTTAACAATGGTCAAAAGAAACGAAACAAAAAAAGAAGAAGTTTAAGAAAATCTCATTTTATTTTGTCCAATTCGGCTCTAATCTCTTCATTTGTCGGGCGATATTTATAGTCCGATTCAACTTTCGACCACAAAACTTTGCGGTTTTTGTCTAAAACATAAACCGCCGGATGCGGAATTCCTTCGACACCTTTGCCGATATAAACCGGATCGAAAAGTCCGTAAGCGTCAATCGTTTGATGGTTCGGATCGGAAAGCAACGGAAATCCTACTTTGCCGCCGTCTTTTGAAATTTTTTCTATCAATCCCAGACTTTTTTCCGCCGGATCAATGCTGACCGCATAAAGCGAAACCTTCTCGCCGTCCTTTAATAAACTGCGTAATTCGGCTAACTGCCGACCGCAGTATGGTCACCAATAACCGCGATAAAAAACGAGAACCACGGGATTTTTTGCTTCGGAAAGCGTAACTTTCTTGCCGTTTTGGTCAAACAAACTAAAATCCGGCGCAACTTCGCCGACTTTTAGCGGCTCGGTTTTGTTTCTCTGTATTTTTACAGACTCGGCTTTTTTATTTTCCGGTTTGTCTTTCAACGGTTGTTTCTGGGCGAAAACGGCAAAACTAAAGATCAAAATCGCCGCCGTTAATAAAATTGTTTTCATATTTTCCTGTCTTGGAAGATTTTCAATAAAATATTCGTTCGCTTTGGTTTTATTCCGAAAACGGATTAAATTATTCTTTGAGTATAACCTATGAAAGTTACAATCGGACAAATTAACACGACCAACGGCGATTTTGAGGGAAATGTCGCTAAAATTCTGAACGCAATCGAAAAAGCCAAACAAGACGATTCGAATTTGCTTGTTTTCCCCGAAGTCGTCATTCACGGCTATACTTCGCAGGATTGGTTTCTGGATAAGGACATTATCGAAAAAGCCGACGAACATCTGCAAAAAATCGTTGATGCGTCAAAAGGTTTGACCGTTATCGTCGGCACGATTCGGCGTAATGAAGAAACCGACGGGCGCAGACTTTTTAATTCAGCGGCGGTGATGCACGACGGCAAATTGCTCGGATTTGCCGATAAAACCTTGCTGCCGGAATATGATGTTTTTGATGATCCGCGTTATTTTGAACCTTCGGAAACGCGCAGTATGTTTGAAATCGGCGGACAAAAAATCGGTGTCGTCGTTTGCGAAGATTTTTGGAACGACAAAACTTTTTGGAAACAAAGACTTTATGACGTTGATCCGGCGGAAGAACTGATTATGCGCGGCGCGGATTTGATTGTCGCCATCAACGCTTCGCCTTATAACAAAGGCAAAATAAAACTGCGCTGCGATATGGTCGCTCATCGTGCGCGGGAACAAAAAAAGCCAATTATTTTTGTCAATCTTGTCGGCGGAAACGACGGAATTATCTTCGACGGCGCGAGTTTAATTGCCGACGAAGAAGGCGACATAATTTTGCAGGCGGCGGCATTTGAAGAATTTGTCGAAACTGTTGAATTGGATGTTCGCAAACCCGATTCACGCGGAATTACGGGCGGCGAACTCGAAGCGATTCGGCAGGCATTGGTTTTGGGAATCAAAGATTACGCGCACAAAAACCGTTTTACAAAAGCCGTTCTCGGTCTTTCCGGCGGAATTGATTCGGCGATTGTCGCAATTTTGGCGAGCGAAGCATTAGGCGCGGAAAATGTTTTGGCAGTGATGATGCCATCGCCGTTTTCGTCGGAAGGAAGCATTAAACATTCGGAAACATTGATCGGAAATCTCGGTTGTGATTCTCGTATTGAGCCGATTTCAGATGCTTTTGAAGTTTTGCTCAAACAGTTAAATCTTCATAAACCGACGCACGGCGGCGAAAATCTGGCGGCGGAAAATATGCAATCGCGTCTGCGCGGCGTGATTTTAATGACGATTTCCAACGCCGAAGGTCGCCTTGTTTTGGCAACCGGCAACAAAAGCGAACTTGCCGTCGGTTACTGCACGCTTTACGGCGATACGAACGGCGGTTTGGCGGTCATCGGCGATGTTTTAAAGACAGAAGTCTATGCACTTTCGCGGCACATCAACGAAAGCGCAAAACGTGAAATAATTCCGATTGAAATTATTGAAAAAGCTCCGTCCGCCGAACTTGCGCCGAATCAATTTGACCAAGACTCGCTGCCGCCTTATGAATTGATGGACCCGATTTTGAAACTCTATTTTGAAGACAAATTTTCTCCCGAAGAGATCATCGCCGAAGGACATAACTCCGAATTGGTTTATAATCTATTGAACAAAGTCGAATCCCCGGCAAACGAATTCAAACGCCGACAGCTTCCGCCGACGCTGATAATTTCCAAAAACGCCATCGGTGTCGGACGCAGACGACCTGTAACGCACAAATATCGGAGAACTCCAAAATAAAATGAAAATCGGCATTTTAATTTCAGGACGCGGCTCGAATATGTCGGCGATTGTCGAAGCCGTGCAAAGCGGTTTTATTCCCGATTCGGAAGTTGCGGTTATTATTAGCGACAAAGCGGACGCGCAAGGTTTGGAAAAGGCTAAATTGCGCGGCATTGAAACTCTCATTGTCGAAAAAAACGGACGCAAACGCGCCGAACACGATGCGGAAATTGTCGCCGAATTGCAAAAGCGAAATGTCGATTTAGTTTGTCTTGCCGGTTATATGCGGCTTTTGTCAAAAGAATTTATTCGAGCATTTCCGAATAAGATCATCAACATTCATCCGAGTTTATTGCCGAGTTTTAAAGGTTTGGACGCTCAGAAACAAGCGATTGATTACGGTGTAAAAGTTTCCGGCTGCACGGTTCATTTTGTTGACGAAGACCTCGACCACGGCGCGATAATCGCGCAAAAGGTCGCTGAAGTAAAAGACGACGACACGCCTGAAACTTTATCGGCAAGAATTTTGGAATACGAACACGCGCTTTATATTGAAGCGATAAAATATATTGTCGCAGGCAAATATCAAATCAGCGGACGAAAGGTTTTTGTAAAAGAAATTGAAAATACCTATTAAAATCTGTTTTTATTGTCCACGAAACACACTAAAAAAAGACGAAAAGATGAAGAATTTTTATTTTCGTTTAGTTCGTGTATTTCGCGGGCAAAATTTTGAGTTTTCAAACAACTTCCGAGAGAGTAGCTTTCAAGATTTACTTTTCGCTGCGTTTCATTCTTAAAAACCATACAACGCCCGCACTTGCCGACAGAATCCCCGAAATGACCGTCAGCATTTGCGGCGAAATGTAATACATCAATTCGCTCGAAAAATAGCTGGAAAGTCCGAAAATCGTCATTTCCGCGCCGCGATCAAGCGTCGAAATCCGTCCGCGAATGTAATCCGGCAAACTGCGTTGAAACATCGTTTCCTGCACTGCATATTCCACGCCGATAATCGCCCGCGACACGAACGTAAAAAGCATAAACATCCACAAACTCGGCAGATAGCCGCCGATTGCAAACAAAATTCCGTGAATGATCAGCGACCAGCCGATAAATGCCGAATGCGAATTTTTACGGTCAAGCCAATTTGAAGTGCGATGGGCAAATATCATTCCGAGTGTCAAACCCAAACCACCCGTCGTCCACAACAGCGCGACCGCCAAATCAGGACTCAGATTATCTTTCGCCGCAAAATAAACGCCGCCCATTCGCTCGAAAATCACGTTGATCGCGCCGCCGCCCGTCGCCCAGATGACGTTCATCAAAAGAATCGTCAGCGCGAAATGGTTTTTAATCGTGTATTGCAGACCTTCTTTGAGTTCAAAAATAAACGATTCACGTTTGTGTTCGCCGACAAATTCAGACGGGGAAAATCCGCCCGCCGCCGTAATCGGCGCGGTTAGAATAGTTTCGTCCAAACTTTTGACATATTTTCGTTCGCGCATCGCTTCTTCGGGAATCAGCCAGACGGATAATGCCGAAACCGCAAACGACGCGGCGTTAATGAGAAAAGCGATTTTGTAGCCGAAAAGAACCGCCGCGAAACCGCCGAGCGCGGAACCGATTGCCATCAGCAAAAATCTGGTCGAAAACATCAAAGCCGTTCCCGCCAATAATCCGTCTTTGCCGGTCAAATTCGGCGTGGCGGCATTTTTCGCGCCTTCAAAAAACGCGCCGAAAGTCGAAAGCATCGCCATCGAAAGATATGCGATCCATAAATTTTCCGCGCTGTTGACCAATAAAAAAGCGAGCGCGACAAAAACACGCGATAAATCCGAAAAAATCATCACATTGCGCCGCGAAAATCGGTCAACAAAAGTTCCGGCAATCGGTGAAAAAACGGCAAACGGCAAAAGTCGGCAAGCAAATAAAATTCCCGCCGCCGTCGGCGAAGCGTCCGAAACAACGCGCACCAAACCCAAGCCGGCGATAAAGTTAAACCAGTTTCCCATCTCGGAAATAAACTGTCCCCACAAAAGATTGCGGAAATTGCGGTTACTTTTAAGCAGTTGTGAATACGTCAGATTCATAAATTCAGAGTCAAAAAAGCCGTCAGGCTCGAAAACCTGACGGCTTTTGCCAAAAAAAAATAAATTTTTAAGTTCCGGTGAAGTTCGGCTGACGTTTCTCAAAAAATGCGTGAACGCCTTCTTTGAAATCGTCTGATTTGCCCGATTCAATTTGCAGTTGATGTTCCAAATCGAGCTGCTGCGATAAATCGTTTGAAAAAGTCGCGTTGAGCATTTTCTTGATGCGTCCGACTGAACCTGTCGGTGCAAGCGCGAGTTTTTTCGCCATTTTTGATGCTTCTTCCATTAAATTTTCCGCCGCAACGACACGGTTTATCATCCCGATTTTTTCCGCGCGTTCCGTCGTCAAAGTGTCGCCCGTCATAAAGAGTTCCGCCGCAAGTTTTTCGCCGACAGCACGCGGCAGAAAGAAACTTCCGCCGCAATCGGGCGAAAGTCCGATTCGCACAAATGCTTCGTTAAACGTCGCGTTTTCCGCCGCAAAAATAAGATCGCAAGCCAATGCGAAATTCGTTCCCGCGCCCGCGCAAACGCCCTGCACGACGGCGAGAAACGGAATCGGCGTTTCTCGAATCAGCAAAATAACATCGTGCAGAGCCTTCAACGGGTCTTCCAAAAACGCCTCGATTCTGCCTTCTTTTTTCCACATCGCCTGCATCTCGCGCAAATCGCCGCCCGAACAAAAAGCGCGACCTTCGCCCGTTAAAATAACGGCTCGCGCTTTGTCGTCAATCGCTTTTTCAATCGCCGCGAGCAAATCTTTGCTGAGTTGGAGCGAAAGCGCGTTCAATGCTTCGGGACGATTCATCGTAATCGTCGCCACGTTTTCCTCAAATTTGTAATTTACCGTTTCTAATGACATAAAATTTTATAGAAGCCAATCCGACTGGAAAAATGATAACAGAAATAGAAAATCAAATAAATTATGAAAACGTAGAAAATCGGTGGAACGATAAAACAGATTTTCAATAAAAACTTGCACACAAATCGTTTTATTGAGATAACTATTTTATGAAAAATTACAGTTTTGTTTTCTTAATGTGTCTGATTTTATCTTTCTCGATAAATGCCCAACAGAATATTGCGGCTGATCTGGTTATTGTTAACGCAAATGTGCGGACGATGAATGCCAAACAGCCGACGGCTCGCTCGATTGCGGTTTTGGGAAATAAAATTATCGCCGTTGGAAAGGATTCCGACACGAAATTTTTAATTGGTAAAACAACCCGCGTGATTGATGCCAACGGCAAACTCGTTCTGCCGGGATTTAATGACAGCCATATACATTTTATGGACGGCGGTGCGGGGCTTTCGTCGGTTGATTTGCGGGACGCGAAAACGCCGGAGGAATTCGTCGAGAGAATAAAGAATTTTGCCGCGAAATTGCCGAAAGGTCGCTGGATTTTGAACGGCAATTGGGATCACGAAAACTGGACTCCGAATAACTTGCCGACCAAAGAAATGATTGATGCCGCAACGCCTGATAATCCGGTTTTTATCAATCGGCTCGACGGTCACATGGCACTTGCAAACAGTCTCGCTCTAAAACTTGCCAAGTTTGATAAAAACACAAAAGATGTCGCGGGCGGCGAAATCGTTCGTGATGCAAAAGGCGATCCGACCGGAATTTTGAAGGATGAGGCGATGAATTATGTTTATGCGGTAATTCCCGAAATGCCTATTGAACAAAAATTGGAAGTTGCCGAAGCCGCAACGAATTATGCCGCAAGTTTGGGTGTAACGAGCGTGCAGGATATGTCCGCCGGAACGGATGTCGGGGTTTATCAGGAGTTGATGCGGCGCGGCAAGCTGAAAACCAGAATTTACGCCGTATCGCCGCTTGCCGATTGGCAGCGTTGGCAAAAAGCGGGCGTGCATTACGCCTTCGGCGATTCGATGATTCGCGTCGGCGGCTTAAAAGGTTTTGTTGATGGAAGTCTGGGTTCGACAACCGCCTGGTTTTACGAACCTTATCTGGATGCACCGGATTCAAAAGGCTTTTCTGTGATCGAGATGCCGAAAATGTATGAGTTGGCAAGCGATGCGGACAAAGTCGGCTTGCAAATAATGGTTCACGCCATCGGCGACCGTGCAAATGACGAGATGTTAAAGATTTACGAACGCATCGAAAAAGAAAACGGTGCAAAAGACAGACGCTTTCGCATCGAACACGCACAGCATTTGAATCCCGATCTGATTAAGCGTTTTGCCTCCGATAAAGTCATCGCTTCGATGCAGCCGTTTCACATAATTGACGACGGACGTTGGGCTTGGAAACGTCTCGACGAAAAACGTCTAAAGTCCACTTATGCTTTTCGCAGTTTGCTTGATTCCGGTGCGATTCTGGCTTTCGGCACGGATTGGTTTGTCGCACCGCTCAATCCGATGCTCGGAGTTTACGCAGCGGTTACGCGGCGAACTTTGGACGATAAAAATCCGAACGGATGGATTCCCGAACAGAAAATCTCGGTCGAAGAAACCGTCCGTGCATACACTTACGGCTCGGCTTACGCGGAATTTCAGGAAAAAGTAAAAGGAACTTTGGAAATCGGCAAACTCGCGGATATGGTTATTTTGTCGGATGATATTTTTACGATAAACCCGAACGACATCAACAAAACAAAGGTTCTAACTACAGTTGTTGACGGAAAAATCGTTTTCCAAAGTAACTAAATTCAATTTTATTCACATTAATAATGTGATAAATTTGCAGTCAAGAGGTAAAAGTTATGGCAGTTCAAAATTTACAAGTTACAACAGAAACTCTTTTAGATGTGGTTGTGCAAATGCCGGAAAAGGATTTTGAAAAGTTTTTTGAAAAAGCCAAAAAACTTCGTTCCGATTCAAGCCGAATTAGTTGGACAAAAGACGAACTCAAAATTATAAAGAAAATTGAAGAGTGTAAATACACGCCTGAAAAAGAAAAGCATTTTGCAAATCTTGTCAGGAAGCGACAAAGCGAAACAATTTCGGAAAGTGAATTTAAAGAACTTTCCAAATTAACGAATGAGGGCGAAGAAAGAACTCTTAAACGACTTAAATTGCTCGTAAAATTGGCGACATTAAAAAACAAATCGCTTGATGAAATTATGAAAATTCTCAAAATTCGTTCACCCGAAACTTTATGAGAATTTCAAAAAAGAAGCGAGCCGAGATTGAGGAGAGAGCAGACGATTTATGTGAATATTGCCGACTTCCGCAGACACTTTCAACTCACCCTTTCTCAATCGAATATATTTTGCCAATTTCAAAAGGCGGAAGCGATGACCTTGGAAATCTCGCGCTCGCCTGTTCAGCCTGCAACAATTCAAAATATAATAAAACCGAAGCCGTTGATCCGAGCAGTTTGGAAATTGCCGCGCTTTATAATCCGCGAAAAGATGTGTGGAGCGAACATTTTGCATGGAACTCGGATTTTTCGCTAATTGTCGGATTAACTGCAAAAGGTCGCGCAACTGTTGAAGCATTAAAATTAAATCGTGAAAGAATCGTAAATATTCGTAAATTTTTACATTCCGTTGGCAAACATCCGTCGAAGTAAAATAAATTTTCAATGAAAAAATACGTCATCAAACGAGATGAAAATTCGCTTCCCGAACGTCTGACGCGCTATCGTAACGAATTAAACGAACAGCAATTTCGCGTCGTTACGGCGAAACCGAATGCCGCGCTGGTCGTCGCGGGCGCAGGAACGGGCAAAACGCGCACGATAACTTATCGCGTCGCATATCTGATCGAACAGGGCGTTTCGCCGCAGAGAATTTTGCTCGCCACATTTACAAATCGCGCGGCACGGGAAATGTTAAAGCGCGTTGAAACTTTGACCGGCTCGCAGAATGTTCATCGCATTTGGGGCGGAACTTTTCACCGCATCGCTAATTTGATTTTGCGAAGACACGCCGTTTCCATCGGTTTCGATTCAAATTATTCAATTCTGGACGCGGAAGATTCAAAGGATTTTATCAATGTCTGCATCGAAGAAGCCGCGATTGACACGCGCGGGAAGCGTTTTCCGAAACCGGAAGTCGTTCAAAGCATTATATCTTACGCCAACAACACCGATTCGCCGATTGAAGATGTCATCATTAAAAAATATCCGTATTTTGAAATGCTTTCGCAGCAAATCAAGCGCGTGGATTTTGTTTATATGGAACGGAAGCGCGAAAGAAATGTGATGGATTATGACGATTTACTTTTGAATTGGAAACGTCTTTTGCTCGAAAAACCTGAAATCGCCGCCGTTTATGCCGAACAGTTTCAGTATATTTTAGTTGACGAATATCAGGACACGAACAAACTGCAAGCCGAATTAATTGATTTATTGGCGGTCAAACATAAAAACGTGATGGTCGTCGGCGACGACGCGCAATCAATTTTCGCGTGGCGCGGCGCGGAATTTACGAATATTTACGAATTTCCGAAGCGTTATCCGAATGCGGAAACTTATAAATTAGAAAAGAATTATCGTTCAACGCCCGAAATTCTCGGCTTGGCGAATGTTTCGATTGCCAATAACCGCAAACAGTTTCCGAAAACTCTGGAAGCGATAAAAAAATCAAAAGGGTTTTTGCCAGCTTTGATTCCGTGTTCGGATGTCGAACAGCAATCGGCGTTTATCGCATCGAGAATTTTGGAATTGCGCGACGAAGGCACATCTTTAGAAGAAATCGGCGTTTTGTATCGTTCGCATTATCATTCTATTGAATTACAGCTTGAATTAACGAGAAGAAATATTCCGTATCGTGTGCAAAGCGGCGTGCGCTTTTTTGAACAAGCGCACATCAAAGACGTGATTTCCTACTTGCGAATCATCGTCAACCCGCGCGACGAACTCGCTTGGAAACGCATTTTGAAAATGATTCCGAGCGTCGGCAACGCGACGGCGAACAAGATTTACGAAAGTCTGGCGTATGCGGAAAATCCTTTTGCTTTGGTCAAACGCGAAGATTTCAAATATCAACCGCGCAGTAAAGGAAACTGGCAAAATTTTGTCAAATTATTGGAAAAAATCACGACCGACGAAAATCGCAACAAACCCGCCAAACAAATCGAACTGATTTTAACCAACGGTTACGAGCAGCATTTGACCGAAAATTACGAAAACGCCGAAGCGCGTCTGGAAGATTTGCGCGGTTTGGCGTTGTATGCTTCGCGTTACGATTCAACTGAAGATTTCTTATCGGAACTTGCCTTGCTTTCAACCGAACGCTTTAAAGAACCGCAAGCAATCGTCGGCGAAGATGTCGTAATGGGCGGCGAGGAAGACGAACTTTTAACTTTAACCAGCGTTCATCAAGCGAAAGGTCTGGAATGGAAAGCCGTCTTTGTAATTTGGGCGGCGGAAGGCAAATTCCCGTCTCCGAGAAGTTTGAAAGAAATTGACAGCGAAGAAGAAGAACGCCGCCTTTGGTATGTCGCTTTAACACGGGCGAAAGATGAATTGTATTTAACTTATCCGCTGATGATTGTTGATTATAACCGCCAAACCGTTTTGCAGAAGCCGTCGCGTTTTATCCAAGAATGTCCGCCCGCGATGTTTGAAATTTGGAGTTTGGAAGAAGACGCGCCGCAATTTGACGCGCCGCTTGAGTTTGAAGACAAAAAGCAGGAATTTTTGAATTGAAAGAGGAGATTTTTGGCTTATCTCAATCCTGTTTGTCAAATGCTGGAACAAGTGTCAACTTTGGCTTGTCAGGAAATTCAGAACTTTTGTCTAAGAACTCATTATTGTCTGATCGTTCGGGAACTGCCGACATAATCAACCCCGCAATCAAAGAATTTAATTCAGTTGGTGTGATACATAATTTACGGGCAATTGAATTTCGAGAAATTCCTTCGGAGCGTAAAACTCCAAATACTTTCCCAAGTACTTGAGAGTCTTCTCTTGGAATACCGTTTTTTTCTTTCTTTCTTTGCCCCGTTTGACTAAGCTCAATACAAAACGAACGATACTGCCATTCCGTTAATACGTCTAAGTGGCGAAGTCTTACAACTAAAGCAATCGCGGACACTTTATATCTCTTTTTGAGTTTTTGAATTGTGTTAAGAGTAAGATTACGTGGAACATTTGCAAGCACATCTTTCGCGGGCATTAAGAACGCTGAAGCAAATCTGTCAGCTTCAAGTTCCGCCTGACGGCTTCTTGGAATACCTTTTCTGTGCATACATAGATGTCCTGTTTCATGACCGACATCCATTCTGCCTCGTTCACCTGATTTCATTGGATTTAGAAAAATGAATGGTGTTTTGTTATGCCAAACAGAAAAAGCGTCAACAGATGCGCTATCAATTGGTAATGAAAAAACTCTGATTCCATTTGCTTCGGCAAGATGCATTATATTTCGTATTGGACGTTGACCTATTCCCCACTCAACTCGTAATATTTCTGCTGATGTTTCGGGGTCTAAATTATTTAATTTGGGCAAATTGAGTTTTGGTAAATCGAATTGTCCACTAATCCAATTCTCTAATGATACAGCCAATGTTCCTGACGCTAATGCTGTATCTCGCAATGAAGCTGTCATAGAACTGAGTGACCTAAAACTAGCAGAATCGCACTCAATCTCATCAACCCCAGACTCAAAAAAGAATGAAGTTGGAAATTGAAGTGTTTCACTCAAACTTTGAATTGTTTCATCTGATGGGGTAATTTGTCCTGATTCATAATATCCCAAACTACGATTACTTACTTTAGATTTCTCAGATAACAATGCTTTAGACAATCCTCGTCTTTTGCGAGCTAACACTAGACGCGAAGGGTTAAATTCCATAATATTTTCTAATATTTATTGCACTTTACGCATTATGGGAATATCAATATCACTATCATCAGACAAATCATCATTAATTTCTATATTTGAGTCAAATGTAAGTGATTCAAGTAAGATACGTTTATCCCAAGACACGATTGTTCCGTCTTTAGTTATAACAGCGGGAAGTGATAATTCCGAATAAATAACTTCCCCTATTCGCGTTTTCAGCAATATCCAAGTTACTTTATTAATTTCTTTAGGTTGAAACTCAACATCAGTAAATAAGGAGCGTTGATTCTGAACAACCGCATCTTGGGTAACCGAACCTTTAGGATATTTTGTATGTGGAATTTTGTCAGCATGTCCTGTTCCCTCATCGCCTGTGGCAACAGCTATTGCAATCTTTTTATCAGGACTCACGACTGTTGAATAGTTTTTGCTGTCATCCCTTGCCCATCCTTTCACTACTAACTCCTCCCTCAAAACCCGAACTGTTTTACCCCAAGCAATAAAGCCAGGAAGACAAGGCGGATCATTAGCGGTGCAAGAATCCCGTGCTATTTCCCCTTCCAATATCGCTGTCTTTAAAATTTCCGCATTTACGCCTATTTCGTCTAAAGCATTTGTAACATCATAGATTTTTGTTTTTACTTCACCCATTAATTAATCCTCAACTAAAAATATATTCGTATATTACATACGTTGCCGATTATTCTCCCTCATTTGAGGAGGAAAATCAAGCAACGCCACTATTTTTTTGGTAATCCTCTTTGAATTTAAAGTTCACTCTTTTTTAAACGCATTCAGCTATTCCGTCTTTAACCGATTTAACAATCTTCAAAACACGGTCAAAATTATCATCAGCCCTGCTCTCCAAACGAACAATTTCAAAGACAAATTTTTCCATCTTTTTTTCATTGCTCAAAAGTCCTAAAAGTTCTGATCTTGTAGTTTTGGAAGAAATTTTTGCAATATCAATTCCTAAAAGTTTTGCTCCCGCAATTTCGTAATCGTAATCTGCATCTTCCAGCCATTCGGGATAATGCTCATAGATTCGGTCTTCGTTGTCGCCGATGTCCAGATAATTTTTTGCGACTAGCCAAAAATCCGATGTGTCTTTGTTTGAATGACGGTCATTCCAAGCGATGATTTTGAGAATTGCCAGACCGACGGGCGAAACGATTTTTATTGTTAGGTTTTTCGATAATTTAACATTCAGAGCAGATTTGTAGGCTTCGGCAAAACCCGTTGTGGTTATCTCTTTTGCTGTGGTTTGCCAAGTTATTTTCCCCTGCGGCGATTCGATTCCGCCGAATGGAACAATATCAATTTCCGTTTGCGTTTTAACTTCAAACATTCGGTGTTCGACCTTTGAATCTTGTTGAAAATTCCCTGTTTGAATCAGCGTTTGTTTTAGCTGGTCATATTCCGTCCAATTTTCTATTGCTATCGCAAAATCAATATCACGAGTTGCAACGCTTTTCGGCAGATTGTAACCAAATTGCAAAACTAAATCGCGTGCGGTTGCTCCGACCAAGAAAACAGGAATGTTTAACTCGTCGGCAACGGTTTTAACGAGTTCGATAATTTTGACTGTTTGTTGTGGAATTTTATTCGATAAGTCCAGCGAGATATTTATCATAAATAATCTGTGCGGCTTCAAGATTGCGTGATTCCGCCGTTGCCAATAAATCGGCATAAACAAGCAGCGGCGGTGCAATTATATCGCTTTGATCGAAATTCCAAAATTTTTGGCGGATTTTTATATTTCCTTTATCAGCTTTTCGCAATTTATGCTCTCTGGCTAAACGCTGCACAGGTAAAGAAAGGCTTTTTGCGTAAATTAGTGTTTTTGTCGGATTCAGGTAACCTGTCATCTTATCAGCGGCAATCTCGCCACTCCAACAGGCTTTTATTTCAGTCAGATCAGTTTCCTTCCACCAATCAATATTCTCCGATTCATACTGCCTTTCTAAAAGTTTATTGCGTAAAGTTTCGGCAAAACCCTGCACCCAACGCTTTAATAATTCATCTTTACGGAAAAGAATTCTGCTGTCTTTTTTTCTAACTAAATAATCATCTATTTTCAAGGCATTCATTATATCGCTGACCGAACCTAAAGAAATGCCGGACATTTCGGCTAATTCCCGATATGTTTTGTTTTCAGAATCAGGAAGTGATAATAAAACGAAAAGCAGTTGCAAACCGCTCGGCTGGAAAATCAGGTTGGTGTTCGGCTTTTTAATTTCGGTGTTTCTGCCGTGTGAATTTACAAAGATATAAAACTCGGAATCGTTAAAATAGGCGTTTCCATTGGCATCAAAAAATGCTATGTCGAGTTCCCGAAGTTTATCCGCAAATTTCGGCGGGACATATTCGGTTATAAATACGATTTTGTTCGACGTTTGCCTTTGCTTCAAAGCCAACTGCCCGATGACGGACGAATGAGGTTTTTTGTAAATTTCTACATCATATTTTTTAGTTATTTCTTTATTATCGAATAGAAATTTAATTTGAATTTGAGAAGGCGCGTTGTTAAATTCCTTTATATAACTCATTTGCACATTAAAAGAATCTTTTAATGCTTCTGATGCTTTGGTAATAATTTCCTCTTCTAAACTCATATTCGCTGATACTCTTTTCGTGTTCAGTTTTCTATACTGTTCATTATAACTGAACACAAGAAAAAACTGAACATAAAAATACAAATCGTGCAAAAAATGAACTCTTAGGACAAAACTTCACTAAATTCTTTTTCCAAAACCGTTTTCGCCGCGTGAAATCCGCACATTCCGTGAACGCCGCCGCCGGGCGGAGTTGATGCTGAGCAGATGTAAAGTCCTTTGGACGGAATAATATACGGATTGATTTTGGCAACCGGGCGCGTAAAGATTTGCGAGGCGATGCCCGCGCCGCCGTTGATGTCGCCGCCGACGTTGTTGGCGTTATAATTTTCCAAATCGGCGGTGTTTTTGACGGATTTGGCGAGAATGATGTCGCGGAAACCGGGCGCGAAGCGTTCGATTTGGTTTTCGATTTGCGTCGTCATATCGGCGGTTGATCCGTTTGGAACGTGGCAATAAGCCCACGCCGTGTGTTTTCCTTCGGGTGCGCGTGTCGGGTCGAAAAGCGTGTGTTGGGCGAGTAGAACAAACGGTTTTTCGGAAATTTTCCCTTCGTTGTGCTGGCGTTCCGAACGGGCGATTTCTTCAAAAGTGCCGCCGAGATGAACCGTTCCGGCTTGCAGACATTCTTGCGCTTTCCACGGAATCGGCTCGCTCAATGCAAAATCCATTTTGAAAACACCTGAACCGTATTTGAAGGTTTCCAAACGCTTGCGGTAAGCGTCAGGCAAGTGATGTCCGGCGATTCTGATGATTTGGCGCGGCGTGAGGTCGAATAAAACTGTTTTGGAACTCGGCAAATCATCAATGTTTTCGATGCGATTTCCCGTTTCGAGCTTTCCGCCGAGCGAAATAAAATAATCACGAAGCGCGAAAGCGATATATTGTGCGCCGCCTTTCGGGAAACCCCAACCGACTGAATGAGCGGTTAAAAGCAAAACTAACCCGAACGCCGCGCTCGGCGTGTCTTCGAGCGGCAGCATCGAATGCGCCGCGTTGCCGGCGAACATCGCGCGGGCGCGAGTTTCGCTGAAATAATTGTCTGCGATATTTTTTGCCGAATTAAAACCCTTTAAACCGAAACCGAGCATCAAAAACGGATTTGACGGAATCCGCAAAGGCGCGAGAATGTCGGGCGCGATCGCGTCAAAATTTTTCGCTAAAATTTCAACGAGTTTTTTATAACCGTCATTATCCGCGCCGAGATTTCGGGCGGTTTCCGCGACGGATTTCTCCAAAATAACAGCCGTTCCGTCGTCGAGCGGATGCGCGAGCGAAGCGTCGGGCTGAATGAATTCCAAACCGAATTTGTCAAGCGGCAGCGTTTGAAAAAACGGTGAAGCGATAGTCAAAGGATGAATCGCCGAACAGACATCGTGCGTAAAACCGGGCAAAGTCAATTCTGCCGAACGCATTCCGCCGCCGATTTCGTTTGCGGCTTCGACAATCAAAACCGAAAGTCCTTCCTGCGCCAGACAAATTGCCGCCGCCAAACCGTTTGGACCAGAACCGACAATAACCGCGTCGTATTGATAATTTTCGACTTTTGTTTTTTTCTCTAAAGTTGTTTTATCTGTGTGTTGTCCGGCAGCATCTTCGAGAAAATGATGGCAAAATTTTTCCCATTCGCTTTTCTGCATTCCCAAATAAGTAGCGACATTGACGGCGACATTGCGAATCGCGTCCAGTGTGTTTTCCGTTTCAGAAGTATTTTGTTTTTCATTTAAGCCGATGACATAAAACGCAACCTTTTTATCTTTTTTAAGCAAACAAAAATTATTATTTGATTCGTCAGTAAAAAAATGTGAAATCACCGAATTATCAACATTTCCCGCCGTCGGATCAAAAGTCGGTTTAACAGTAACAATAAATTCATCCGGCGCGTCGTAAATATCAATTATGCGAATCCAATCGTATTTGTGCGACGCTGTAAGCGAAATTCTGATGAACGCACCAACGTAAAGTCTTTTCTCGTCAATTTCGCGTCCCGTTTCGTCAAACAGCGCGTAAGACGACATCAACGAGTGCGCGTTCCATTCATTGATGTTCTGGAGTTTTGTTTTAAGCGTTGAAAAAACTTGCGCCGCTTTTGCTTCATCTGCAAAGATTTTGTCGGCTGAACTGATCGAACTTTCGTTCTCGTTTTGTTTCGCTTGGTTTAGCAAATCTTTGGTTTTATTAATCATTCAAACTCCTTATTTAAGATTTTGTCCGCGAATTACGCGAATAAAAACAAGAAATAATACAAATCTGTTGATAATTTATAAAAAATTATTCGCGCATGTTTGCGTAATTCGCGGGCAAAAGTTTTTCCATAAATTATTTCCCAGTCAAATTTCCCCACGCTTTTTTCGCCTCCGAAAGTGACAGCGCGGCGATGCCGATATTGGCAATCGCGCCGACTATACAGTAACCGCACCATTTTCCCTGTTTGGCGGGCATTTGATAAAAATACCATCCGGCGGCAACGGCTTCGACGGTTGATTTCGCAGCGGCGGCAATCGGCACAAATGGCATTGTTTCCGCGCGATCACTGCCTCCGAACGCGGCAATCGGAATATTTGCCGCCAAACTTGCCAGCGACAACGCGCCGTCCGGCACGCCGAGCGCGTAAGCCGTATCCGACGAATTTACTTTATCCGAATCAAAATCCGGCAAAGGCGGATCGGGAAGATGTTTGACAATTCCCGTCTGCAAAAGCGTAACGGCGGTCATCGCGCCCATTCCGAGCAGCGAAAGTGCGATTATTCCGCGACGTTTTTTTAAACCTTCGCTCGTTCCGGTCTGTAATTCTTTTCTTAATTGTTGTGTATCTTTTTTTATTAGTGATTCCATTTGCTCCCCTTTTTTATCTGCCCACGAAACACACGAAATAAACGAAAAAATTAAGCCTGCTTTTTGTGTATTTTTCGTGTGTTTTGCGGGCAAAAATTAGTTTTCCCTTTTCAAAACTTTCCAAGCCAAAAATCCGCCGACAATGCCGACTGCGCCTAATAAAAGAGAATTTTTCAAACGCGGCGAAGTTACGAGCGTCGTGTATGGATCGCTCATAAATTGCTCGTCGGAAAAATTTCCTTCAACCGTATCGTAACCGGAAATCGGCTCAAACAAATTATCTTCAAATTGTGCGGGCGAATCTTTTTCGCCGCCTTTTTGTCCGACGAAGCCGATGGTTTCCGAAAAGAAATCGGCAGCTTTCGGCGAAAATCTTTGGGCATAAACCACGCTCAAGCCCGCGCCGCCGGCAATTAAATCGCGCACCGGATTTTCCGCCGCGTAGAGAATCGCGTCCGTAACAATTTGCGGATGATAAATCGGCGGCATGGGACGCATTTTGAACGGCATTTTGTTGCGACCTTTTTCGTAAATTGGTGTGTTTATCGCGGCAGGCAAGATTTCCGTGACGGAAACGGGAATGTTTTCGTGCGCAAGTTCGACACGCAAAACCTGCAAAAACCCGTGAACGCCGTGTTTCGACGCGCCGTAAGCAGATTGAAAGGGCGCGGTGCGAATCGCTTCGACACTCGTAACGTGGATTAACGCGCCGCCGTTTTTTTTCAGATGCGGCAGTGCGGCTTTTGCGCCGTAAATTTGTCCCAAAAGATTGACTTCGATCAGACGCTTATATTCTTCCGCGTCGGTTTTCTCAACCGTTCCGAAAATAAACGCCGCCGCCGCGTGAATCCAAGTGTCAATTCGTCCGTAGCGTTCGACGCATTTGTCGGCAACATTTTTAACCGCTTCAAAATCGGCGGCATCGGCTTCGACATAAAAAGCGTTGCCGCCGTCATTTTCGATTTCTTCAACTAAACTCTGTAATCCTTCGACGCTTCGCGCCGCCACGCAAACTTTCGCGCCGCGCTTTGCCATTTCAAGTGCCGTCAATCTTCCGATGCCGCTGGATGCGCCGAAAATTACGGCGACCTGCACGGAAATCGGCTTCAATTTTATGTTCATTTTTAATCCCTTGTTCGTTAATTTACTTAAAATTTATAAAATCTTTTTTATAGTCTAGCTTTTTTCTTTTCCGTGAAGCAAGAAGCTATTGAAATTTCAGCGTGATTTAATTGGTTATTGTTTTGTTAAATCAGAACCGTCTGTGGTAGCGGACGGTTGAAGATAATCTTTGAAATGTAAGAAAAATCTATCGAAACACGAAGTTAAACCGTCCGCTACCGAAAACGGTTCTGACTAAAAAAAGCGCAGATCATTCATCTGCGCTTTTCGCTTGATTTGTAAATTGTAAAACCAAATTACTGCGAAATTTCCGTCATCCGCACCGGATCGAGGACGAGTTTGTTGTCGCCCGGCTGAATCGAAACGGGTGAACTCCAAATGGCGTAGCCGTTGCGCGTTTTCGTGATGCCGAACAGATAATAAGCGTCGGGTTTGACACCTTTCATCTGCGCTTTGCCGGTCGCGTCGGTCAAAACGTCGTATTTAACGTGTTTATTGATTGCGTCCAAAGCCTTTTTATTAGTTTCTTTATACTTGTCTGGATAAACAACCGACAAGCCGAAAGCCGTATTTAAACCTTGTCCGGTTTCGTCGTTGATATTTGCCTCACTCAAAATAGTCTGCAAATCTTTATCGAGCAGATAAAATTTTTCTTTTTGAACAGGCTGAATATCTCCCGATTTGGTGGCAATTTTTGCTTCGATGTTGACCGTTCCTTTGTCCGGCGCAACTGTTTCGGGCGGAACTGACGTAATGCTCGTGTCCGACGAAGGCGGCGCGGCGGGCGGCAGCATCACCTGATTCGGTTCGGATGACGGCGGAACGATGACCTGATTCGGCTGTGTATCGCTTCGAACAGTCGTTTCGCGCGTTGTTTCGACGGGCGATGTTCTCGACGCGAGATTTACATTGACATTAGTTCCCTGATCATTGCTCTTAAACATATAAAAAAGCAAAAGCACAAGACCCAAACCCAAAACACCGAGCGGAATAAAAGCCCACGGCGGAAAGCCTTCGCGGTCGCGCGGAATTTCGCTGACGACGACGTTTCTCTGAACCGGCGGATGAACGACCGGCGGCAAAAATTGATGACCGCAATTGGGACAAGCGGCAGCGGAAGTCGAAACCTCGTGCGCGCATTCCGGGCAAATTATTAAAGACATTATTAAAAAAAATCCTCCGTTATTCTAAAGTCATTCCAAGATTAACATTTTCCGCCGAAAAGTGATACAAGATTTTTGTCGTGGTAAATGATTGAATAATGAAACTTTGCCTGTAAATCATAAAGTGGTAGTTTAAAGTGATTTTGCTTTAAATATTTTAATTATGAAGGGAGAAAAATTATGAGTGCTGAAGAGCAGGGGAAAAAATTTTTGGCGAGCGTGGCGCATTATTTTGATAAAGCCGCCGCTTTGACCGGACATCACGAAAGTTTGCTGAAACAAATAAAAATGTGCAACAGCATTTATTCGTTTAAGTTTCCAATCAGAAAAGGCAGCGGCTACGAAACGATGACGGCGTGGCGTGCCGAACACAGCCATCATAAACTGCCGGTCAAAGGCGGAATTCGCTATTCGGAAGAAGCCAGCGAAGATGAAGTCGTCGCGCTGGCTTCGTTAATGACTTACAAATGCGCGATTGTTGATGTGCCGTTCGGCGGCGCGAAAGGCGCGGTAAAAATCAATCCGAAAAATTATTCACGCGACGAACTCGAACAAGTTACGCGGCGTTACACGGCGGAATTGATAAAGAAAAACTTTATCGGTCCGGCGGTTGACGTTCCCGCGCCCGATTACGGCACGGGAGCGCGTGAAATGGCGTGGATTGCCGATACATATTTGGCGTTTCATCCCGAACAAATTGACGCTTTGGGGTGTGTAACCGGCAAATCCGTTTCGCAGGGCGGAATTCGCGGGCGTAACGAAGCTACCGGCTTGGGCGTTTATTACGGCTTGCGCGAAGCCTGCGACAATGCCGAAGATATGAAAAAACTCGGCTTGGAACAAGGAATTAAAAACAAATCCGTCGTCGTGCAGGGTTTGGGAAATGTCGGTTATCACGCGGCAAAATTTTGTTCGGAAGGCGGCGCGAGAATCGTCGGCTTTTCCGAATACGAAGGCGCGATTTACAACGCCGACGGCATTGATTTGGAAGATTTAATGCGCCATCGCAAACAGACGGGTTCGATTTTAGACTTTCCAAACGCAAAAAATTTAGAACGGCGCGAGGACGCGCTCGAACTCGAATGCGATATTTTGATTCCAGCCGCGCTTGAAAACGTCATCACCAGTGACAACGCGCCGCGCGTCAAAGCCAAAATTATCGGCGAAGGCGCAAACGGTCCGATCACCGCCGCCGCCGAGGAAATTCTGCAGGAAAAAGGAATTTTAGTTGTTCCCGATCTTTATCTAAACGCAGGCGGCGTAACGGTTTCGTATTTTGAATGGCTCAAAAACTTGTCGCACGTTCGTTTCGGCAGAATCGAAAAACGCTTTGAGCAAAACGCTTTTGACCGGATTTTACAGCTCGTCGAAAAAGAAACGGGCAGAACTTTGTCAAAAGAAGAGCGAAATATGGTCGCGCACGGCGCGGACGAAGCCGAACTCGTCTATTCCGGTTTGGAAGAAACGATGGTCGTCGCTTATCAAGAAATTCGTGAAATATTAAATCAGAAAAAAGAAGCCGGAACTTTGCGAACCGCCGCTTTTATCAACGCGATAAACAAAATTGCGGTATGTTACGGCGAACTCGGAATCTTCCCATAAATTCTTTCAGGTTCAAGGTTCAAAGTTCAAGGTTCAAAGTTAAAATCAGAAACTTTGAACCTTGAACCTGAAACCTTGAACCTTGAACCTGAAACCTTGAACCTGAAACCTTGAACCCCGACTATTCCATTTCGCTTTCGTCAATATCGAAATTCGCGTAAAGGTTTTGCACGTCGTCGTTTTCTTCGATGGCTTCATACAGTTTGAGCATTTTTTTCGCTTCGTCGCCTTCGAGTTTGATAAAGTTTTGCGGAATCATCGAAAGTTCCGAAACTTGCGGCTCGATTCCGGCTTTTTTAATCGCTTCGTCAACCGCATCGTAAGTTTCCGGCGACGTATGAATTTCAAAAACGTCGCCTTCGTCCTGCAAATCTTCCGCGCCGGCTTCGAGGACGATTTCAAAAAGTTCTTCTTCGCTTTTCGCTTCTTTGTCAACGATTATCAAGCCTTTTTTATCAAATAACCATGCGACCGAACCGGCTTCACCCAAATTTCCGCCGTTTTTGGAAAACAGATGCCGCAGTTCGGCAACCGTTCGATTGCGGTTGTCGGTCATCGTTTCGACAAGCATCGCCACGCCGCCGATGCCGTAACCTTCGTATGTAATTTCCTCGTAATTTACGCCTTCGAGTTCGCCCGTGCCGCGTTTGACGGCGCGATCAATCGTGTCGTTCGGCATATTCTGCCCTTTTGCGTCCGAAACCGCTTTGCGAAGCCGCGCGTTCGCCGCTTCATCGCCGCCGCCGGTTCGCGCCGCCACCGTGATTTCTTTGATTAATTTTGTAAAAACCTTGCCGCGTTTGGCATCTAACGCGCCTTTTTTATGTTTAATAGTGTGCCATTTGGAATGTCCTGACATTTTATAATTTTCCTTTGTTTTGTTGATTTAAGTTGAAAGGTTTGAATATATCACGCCGGATTTCGGCTTGCAAAATCGCTGCTAATTCTTGTCGTAAAAATTACCAAATTCAATTATCAAGAAAGTTTTGCAAAAGTTTTTTGCCTTCGGGCGTTAAAATTGATTCGGGATGAAACTGTACGCCTTCGATTTTGTAAGTTTTATGCCGCAAACCCATTATCAAATTGTCGGGCGACACGGCAGAAATTTCCAGACAATCGGGCAAAGTTTCGCGCTCGACGATCAACGAATGATAACGTCCGGCTTGAAAATTATTGTTCATTCCGGTAAAAATTGTTTTTCCGTCGTGAATAATTTCAACGGGTTTGCCGTGAACGGGTTCGGGTGCGCGGACGACTTTGCCGCCGAATATCTGACCGATTGATTGATGTCCCAAACACACGCCCAAAATCGGGATTTTGTCGCCAAACTTTTCTAAAATTTCAAGTGAAATGCCCGCGTCATCGGGCGTTCCCGGTCCGGGCGAGATTAAAATCTTTTCCGGTTTGATGTCGTTTTCGATTTCGTCAATCGTAACTTCATCATTACGCCGCACAACCATTTCCGCGCCGAGTTCACCTAAATACTGCACGAGATTGTAGGTAAAAGAATCGTAATTATCTATAACGAGAAGCATATTTTTATTGAAAAACTAAGGCTGAAAGGAACAATAATTCACTTTTAGGTTTTTTACTAATAAAAAGTTATAATAAAAAATTGTCCAAGTTTGTATGCAAAACTTGGATTTTAACTTTTAAATTATCGAATAGAAAGTCATTTATGAGCAAACGCGATTATTACGAAATTTTAGAAATCACTAAAACCGCAACCGAAGTGGAAATTAAAGCGGCTTATCGCAAATTGGCGATCAAACATCATCCTGACAAAAATCCGGGCGACCACACGGCGGAAGAGAAATTTAAAGAAGCGGCGGAAGCCTATTCGGTTTTGTCAGACGCGCAAAAACGCGCGGCGTATGACCGCTTCGGACATCAAGGAGTCGGCGCGGGCGCGGGCGGCGCGGGTTTTAATCCCGGATTTACGAACATCGAAGACATCTTTGATTTGTTCAATTTCGGCGACATATTCGGCGGCGGACAGCGCGGCGGCGGTTCATCACGAACGGCGGCACAGCGCGGCGCGGATTTGCGCTACGATTTGGAAATTACATTAGAAGAAGCCGCGCTCGGCAAAGAAGAAAAACTCCGCATTCCGCGACTTGAAAAATGCGATGAATGCGACGGCAAAGGCACGGAAAGCGGAACCGAGCCGGAAACCTGCACGACCTGTAACGGCAGCGGGCAAACGCGCTATCAGCAAGGGTTTTTCAGCGTGATGCGAACTTGCCCGACTTGCTCAGGACGCGGACAAATCATCAAAAACCCGTGCAAAAAATGTCACGGCGCGGGGCGCGTCGAGAAAGAAAAAACTTTGGAAGTAAAAATTCCGGCAGGTGTCGAAACCGGCTCACGGCTGCGCGTCAACGGCGAAGGCGAAGCGGGGACGCAAGGCGGACCTTCGGGAGATTTGTTCGTCGTCATTCACGTCGCCGAACACGAAATATTTGAACGCCAAGGTGCAAATCTTTATTCCGCCGCGCCGGTTTCCTTCGCGCAAGCCGCGCTCGGGGCGGAAATCGAAGTGAAAACTTTGGACGGCGAAGAGAACTTAAAAATTCCGGCGGGAACGCAAACCGGAACGGTTTTCCGTCTTAAATCAAGAGGAATGCCCGCGCTCGGCGGTCGCGGTAAAGGCGATTTATTTGTCGCCGTAACTTTGATAACACCAAAATCTTTAAATAAAGAACAGCGCAAACTGCTCGAACAACTTGCCGAAATAGAAGATATTGATTTTCAGGACGAATCTTTCATGGATAAAGTGAGAAATATTTTCGGTTAATTTTGAAAACATAAACCGTCGGACAATTAATTATTCGGCAGTTTTGTTAAATTTATTTTGACGGCTGTAATTTTGTCGAACTTAAAACCGCAAATTTAGCGACTAAACCGTTCGCGCCGACTGCCCAAACCGCATTTCTGCCTTTCGATTGAACCGAATTATAGTTTTCCTTGTCAAGGTTTTTCCACGTTTTTCCGCCGTCGCGTGAAATATCAGAACCGCTCGAACCGACGGCAATCAGTGTTTTTTTATCAACAAAAGTTACGCCGGAGCGATAACCGTTCAAACCCGCAGCATTAAGCCACGATTTTCCGTCTTTTGAAAGCGCAAGAGTTCTTTCGGGTTCATTCGGTTTTTGATAATCGCCGCCGACAATAATGCTGTTTTGCGCCGCATCGTCAAAGGCAATCGAGAAAATTCCCTGTGAAGCCTCGCCGCTTTGAATCTGCGTGAAACTCACTAGAGCGGTTGTGGGGTCAATATACGGGATAACCGCAACTGGCAAACCAACCTTGAGCGTCTTTTTCCGTAACCAAGAGTAAGGCTTCCTTGAGTGCTTGCTCTAACGCTTGACGAGTTCGTGCCTTCGCCGCTCTCAG
>JBBPXX010000006.1:0-22720 GCA_038200505.1 Pyrinomonadales bacterium
CTCCTCCAACGAGCTAATCCGCCGGCGAAGTTCGGCATTTTCAGCTTCTAAAATTGCAATGTGATCTGATTCAGTCAATAATTTAAGATACCAAGTTGAACTCATTTCGACAATTCAGTTTGTCTTTTTGAGAACCTGAATAGTTACGAATATTTTTATAATCTCTTGATTGAAAAAAAGTCTTGCTCCAAAGAACAGAATGAAAGACTTACCCGAAGCTAATTTTTACGACATTGCCTTAATGTTTGTAGGCTCCCGGCACAAATATATTTGCGAAGGCAAATCAATGAATCCGACCTTAAAAGACGGTGAAGTGGTTTTGATTGATCGAAATGCCGAAATCAACGTCGGCGACATCGTAGTTGCTAAACATCCGGTTGAACAATACAGCGAACTGGTTAAAAGAGTCGAGCGCATTACTGAACAGGGGAATTATTATTTGGTCGGCGATAATCTGGAAGACAGCAACGACAGCCGTCATTTCGGAGCAGTTTCAAGAGAATACATTAAGGGAAAAGTTGTGGCTCGTTTGAATGAATAGAGCAAATATAAAATGCAAAAAAATTAAAACGGGAAAGCTCCGCTCTTATAAAACGCATAGTTAAAAAGGAAGTGCGGCTTACGTTCGGGAAACATAAGCCGCGATTTTCGGATGGTTTTCTCTGTAGGCAAATACGGAGTTGATAGGCAAAAGGCAGATAATTAACGGGCAGGCATAATGTGCTGATAAAAAAACTCTCCGTAAGTTAATTAACCGGCACTAAAATCTTTTCATTCGGACGACTCATCCCGATTTTTCGGGCTTCACGTTCAATCGTGCGCGAGTCGGTTTTCAAATTATGAGTTTCTTCCTGAATTAACAGGTTTTCATTGCTTAACTGTTCAAGTTGAACGCTTAAAAGCTGATTTTGCTGCATTTCTGCGTCCATCACCGAATAGGCTCGTAAGTTTATCGCTAAACAGAGCATAAAAGTAATCGAAGTAATGACGGCGAAAACAAACCACTGCGGCGTTGTCGCATCGGTGCGCTCCGCAGATTTTGCGCGAGTTTTGGCGGGCATTAAAACCACCGAATTATTATCCCAATAAGTAGTTACGACCTTGTTCAAGTAACACCTCCAAATCTTGTAAGTTTTCAGTTTCGGCGTAAATTCTGACTAACGGCTCCGTCCCCGACGGACGCATCAGCATCCAGCTTCCGTCTGTGAAAATAAATTTCACGCCGTCCATTCTGTTTATCTTTTCAACCTTTTTGCCGCCGATTTCCGACGGCTCCTGCGACAATTTTTCCTTCAAACTCTTGGCAATTTCATCGGTCAATTTTACTCCGATTCTGCCTGATTCGAGCTTTCCGATGCGGCTGTAAAGTTCGTTTAATTGTTCGGTCAAACTTTTTCCGCGCACGGCAACCGCTTCAGCCGCTAACAGACAAGCGAGAATGCCGTCTTTTTCGGGATAATGTCCTTTGATTGAAAGACCCGCGGATTCTTCTCCGCCCAAAATAATTTTGTCTTCGTTTATCAATTCGCCGATATATTTGAATCCGACCGGCGTTTCGTATAATTTCAATCCGCGATTTTCGGCAACTCTGTCAACTAAGTGTGTCGTTGCGACACTTCTTGCCAAACCTTCTGTCCAACCTCGACTTTCCGCCAGATAATCCGATAAAAGCGGAATTAACTCGTTTGGGGTAATAAATTTGCCATTGCCGTCAATTACTCCGAATCTGTCGCCGTCGCCGTCCGTGGCAAGTCCAAGCGTCAAATTATTCGACTTGACCTTTTCAATCAATTCGCCGACTTGTTTTTGGCTCGGCTCAGGCGATTTTCCGCCGAACGTAACGTCGCGCCAGTCGTGAATTGTTTCAACTTCCAAACCGTAGTCGCGCAATATCTTATCTAAATATCCGCGCCCAGTTCCCCAAAGTGCGTCGTAAGCATATTTGCCTTTGGCAGCAGCGATTTGGTCAAAGCGAACTTTTGTTTTCAAATCTTCCAAATAAGCGGGACGCGCATCGTAAGTTTCTATCGTGCCGCCGTCTTTATCTTCGGTTTGCACAGCATTTTTGATATTTTCTTCAATCTGCTTCGTAATTTCAGGCAAAGCCGGTGCGCCGTCCGCTGTCGAAAACTTTATTCCTTGATATTCCGGCGGATTATGCGAAGCCGTAAAATTCATTGCGCCAACCGCTTTTTCACTTCTGATAGCAAACGAGATCGTCGGTGTCGGTGTCGGATGATTGCAAAGCAAAACCCGAAAACCCTTGCGTTTCGCAATGTCAGCCGCAACTTCCGAAAACTTTTCACCCATAAAGCGCGAATCGTGTCCGATTATTAAAGTTTTCTGACTTTCACTCGAATTTTCTGTCAAATATCTGCAAATTGATTCGGTTACGAGTTTCACATTTGTAAATGTAAAATCATCGGCAATTATTGCCCTCCAACCCGATGTTCCGAAGCGTATAGCCATAAAATCATTTAGAAGTAGCTTTTACTACTACCTAACTTCCCAAAAATGAATTGTCCTTTTATAATTCTTGAAACGAGAGAATAAAAGTTTTCCGTCCAGAACTTCTCTCTTAAGGTGAGTGCAAATTTAACATAAAGAAAAATGGATGTAAAGAATTATTTGTATAATTGAAAACCCTTTATTAACAATGGCTTACAAGTCTTACTTCAAGTAATCGTTAAACTAAGTACTTAAAGGTGAACAAATGGTGAACGAAAATCCACGAATTAAAATATATTTATTTTTAGGCAATGATTTACTAAGGTGGAAAGCAAAATTTTGAATTGATTTTAACAATTTCGGAGAGATTTCTTAAACACAGGTTTAAAATCGTAAATCTATAAAATTTTGAATCAATTATAGAGCCGAAAAAAATTATAAACTTGTATCACAATGCAACTTTAGTATAGCTATTCCTAGCTTTGTATCACTTTGCTACAAATGTGATTTTTAATTAAAATCGAATTTTGAAATTTAAACCATTGAAAATAAATGAATTATATCTTGAATTTGCAAAGGCACGACTATTGCTTACTTTAATATTAGTAAGATATGAGTCTAATTTCCGCCAATTGATACAAAATTTTTGTTAAAGCTATTCTAACTATATATAACATTTAAGCTTTTTGTTGCGTATCTGCAAGCGGAAAATGACTCTAAAATAAACTAATTTGGAGTTTCTTTTGGAGAAGAAAAATTATGAAACCTGTAAAACATTTTGAAAAAGGCTTGACATACATTGCCAGCGGAGTTTTTAATGCGGTCAAAGCCGTTAATAAATACAAACCGAATCCGTCTTTTACGCCGAAGTGGTCGGATAAGCCATTGCTTAAATCCTGGCAGAAAACAAAACCGACGCTCGGGTTTCCGCGCACAACCGATTCGCTCTGTCCGAATTGCGTAATCGAAGCCCGCGAAGACATTTTGGGCGGAAAACGCGATGTTTCGACGCTTGTCAATGACAAGATTGGGGAAATTAAAGCGCAAATCATCGAACGTGACGGTGAAATCTGGATGATTAAAGATTGTCCCGATCACGGACATTTTGAAGATTTGATGGCGATTGATTCCAAGTTTTTAGCTCACATCGAAGCGAATTTTCCGGGGCGTGATATTCAATCACACAATGATGAAAAACTGCATAATCACGGATCATCAACTATTAAATACGGACGCGGCGCAGTTTTGACGGTTGATTTGACCAATCGCTGCAATATGATGTGCGACCCGTGTTTTATGGACGCAAACCAAGTCGGATTCGTTCACGAACTTTCGATGGAAGATGTCAAGGAAATCCTGGACAATGCAATTTCGATCAAGCCGCGCCGTCAAATGTCGGTGCAGTTTTCGGGCGGCGAACCGACGCTTTCGCCTTATTTTCTCGAAGCCGTTCGTTATTCGCGTGAAGTTGGTTATAACTCCGTGCAGGCGGCGACCAACGGAATCGAATTTGCAAAATCGAAGGAATTTTGCCGCGAAGCCGCCGAAGCCGGTTTGAGATTTGTTTATCTGCAATTTGACGGAGTTGGCAACGATGCCAATTCGCACAGACAAGTCGGTAATCTTTTTGACGTTAAATTACGCGCGATCAACAACTTGCACGAAGCCGGAGTGGACATTGTTCTCGTTACAACTCTTGTCAACGGTGTCAATAATGATCAAGTCGGTTCGATTGTCCGATTTGCTTTGGAAAATCCCAAAAAAGTATCATTTGTGTCATTTCAACCCGTTTCGTTCACAGGACGCGACGAACACATTACCGAACAAAGACGTTTGCAACAACGCTATACACTTTCGCATTTGGCGCAGGACGTTCAAAAACAGGTTGGCATTACTGAGCCGCTGCGCGATTGGTTTCCGCTTTCGCTGATGGGCGCGTTTGCCGATTTTGCTGATTTAGTTCACGGACCGGAAGCCGATTGGGGACAAGTTTCCTGCGGTTGCCACCCGAACTGCGGTGTCGGAACTGCGATGATGATTAACAAAGAAACCAAGGAAATGGCTCCTGTGCCGCAGTTTTTAAGCATTCCGGGTCTTGTCGAAGATATGAAACACATCACCGACACGGCTCGCGGCAAGTGGTTTTCCAACTTTATGATGGGAATGGCATTGCTCAAAAATTATAATCCGTATGGCGCACCGAAAAGTTTGACTTTAGGTGGCATTTTGAAGAAATTTGATAAGTCTTTCGGTTTAAGCGGAAAGGATTACGGAAAAGTTGACGGAACGCGCACAATTGAAGATATCGAAAGACGTCGTCAAGACCCGTGGAACTTCCTGTTTATTGCGGGAATGTGGTTTCAGGATTTGTTCAACTACGATTTCCGACGCACCGAAATGTGTATTATTCCTTACGGAACACAGGAAGGCGAAATTTCCTTCTGCGCTTACAACACGGGAATTGGCTGGAGAAATATTATCGAACATATGCACCAAAATGCGACGGTTGCACAATGGTATAAAGACAACGGTCGCCACGAAATTTTCGCACGCGGCAAGGAAGTTGAACTCGACAATACCGATCACGGTTTGAAGTTGAATCAGGTTGATCTGGAACGTCCGAACAAACCTGATATGGACGGACCGAAAACTGCTGCTGAAGAAATGCAGATGATGCGTAAACTCTATCAACAAATGGTTTTAGAGAAAAACGAAATCAAAGGTGAAAGCCTTGTGCAGATCGGCGGTCTGAAACGCACCAAGAAAGATGATGCGAAATCCGCTTCGGTTTAATTGTTAAGACAAATAAACGAAAAGCCCCGTTTTTTAAGCGGGGCTTTTTTAGATAACTCGGTATAACTTAAATATACACTGATGAGAAGAAAGATTAATGTTCGTCGTGCCTAAAAAACTTTTTTGCTTCAAACAAAATCACGCCGCACGAAACTGCTAAATTCAAACTTTCGACATTATTTTCCATTGGAATAATCAAACTTTCATCAATTTTTTCACGTTCCTTCAGGCTCAAACCGTGCGCTTCCGAACCGAAAATCAGAAGATGCGGTTTTTTCCAGTCAATTTCCAAATAGCTTTTTTCCGCATTGACATCGGCGCAGACCGAAATCAGATTTTTCTCTTTCGACCAGCTTAAAACTTCAAAAAAGTCGGCGTTTATCCAAATCGGAAGTCTGAAAGACGCGCCCATCGCGCCGCGCAGGGCTTTCGGCGAAAAAACGTCCGTCGAATTTTCGGTTAAAATTACGCCGGAAACATTGACGGCTTCGCAAGAGCGCAGAATCGCGCCCAAATTCAACGGATTATTTATCTGATGAAGCAAAACATAAAGTGGCAGTAGCCAGTTATTTTTCTGCAAATCCGCATCTATTATATTTTTTCCCGTCGCAGGTTTTTCGGCAACAATGATTATTCCTTGCGAATTTTTAGTGTCAGAAAGTGAATGGAAAATATTTTCAGAAACTTCGGCGAAATTGTCCGCTTTATACTCGATTTTTTGGAGAAACTTTTGTCCGCGTTCGGTTTGCCGAAAATTTTCGGTAAATAAAACATCAAAAATCTCTAGTTCAGCGCGTAAAACTTCTTCGGCAAGACGCACACCTTCTACGAAAATCGCATCTTTGACGCGCCCGCCGCCGACCTTTCGGGCAAATTTTAATCTTTGATTGTCGCGGCTTGTGATTTTTAACATTTTCTGAAGTCCGACAAATAATTATAGGACAAAGATTTGAAATCAAGAACAGATTAAATCAAAAGTTTTCCGAACTAATGAAATCCGCAATTTGTATTACTATCAAAAAATGATAAATTTTACAGAATGCGAAGAGCCAAAATTTTAGCCACACTCGGACCTGCTTCAAACACATCTGAAATAATCGAACAACTTATCAACGCCGGATTGAACGCCGTGCGGATAAATATGTCGCACGGCACACAAGAAGAACACGCCGCAACAATTGAAACGGTGCGGAAGGTTTCGAAAAAACTCGACAAACCGCTTTCCATTCTGGTTGATTTGTCAGGTCCGAAAATCCGCACGGGTTTTCTGCAAAATGCCGTGCCTGTCGTGCTTGAAACCGATGCGGAATTTATTATAACTTCCCGCGACATCAGCGGAAATATGAATGAAGTTTCGACAAATTTTAAGGAATTGCCGAAACTCGTCGAAAAAGGCGCGAGAATTCTTCTCGACGACGGCGCGATTGAACTTGAAGTTAAAAAAGTTACAAAAACGGATGTCATTACAACCGTCGTCAATGGCGGCATTTTGTCGGAACGCAAAGGTATCAATTTGCCGAATACAAAACTGCCGATTCCGTCTTTGACGAAAAAAGACCGCGTGGATTTGGAATGGGCAATGACTCAGGACGTTGATTATATCGCGCTTTCTTTTGTCAGACGCGCCGAAGATTGTGAAGAAGTTAAAGAAATCATCAAAAAGCTGAACAAACGCGAAATGGGCAGACCGCTTCTCGTCGCCAAAATCGAAAAGGCGGAAGCGATTGAAAATCTGGACGAAATAATCAAAGCAACCGACGGTTTGATGGTCGCCCGCGGAGATTTGGGTGTGGAAACCAGCCCCGAACTCGTTCCGGTTTATCAAAAACAAATTATCGAAAAATCGGTAATGAACGACAAATTCGTGATTACCGCAACGCAGATGCTTCAATCAATGGTTAACAGCCCACGCCCGACACGCGCCGAAGCATCCGACGTTGCCAACGCCGTTTGGGACGGAACGGATGCCGTAATGCTTTCGGAGGAAACGGCGGCGGGAAAATATCCGGTCGAATCGGTGGCGACGATGAAACGAATTATTGATTCAGCGGAAACGGTCAAGACGATGAAATTAAAACGTCCGGTTAAGTTCAGCGAAGAACCGACGGGCAGAACTTCACAGGCACTTTGCAAAGCCGCCGCCATTTGCGCCCGCGAAATATTGACCGATAAAATTGCAGTTTTCACCGAATCAGGCGTTATGGCGCGTCGCCTTTCGAGCGTTCGTTCGGGTTTGCGAACGTTCGCGTTGACTTCGACAAATGATGTTCGCAATCAATTGGCTTTAATTTGGGGCGTTGAACCGCTTTGTCATAAAATCGCGGAAACAACCGAAGCGATGCTCAAAGACGGCGAGAAAACCTTGCTCAATGCGAAAGTAGTGGAGAAAGGCGAAACGCTGGTGATGATGGCTGGTCGGCTTTCGGGTCTCGGGCTTTCAAGTTCGATTGTCGTCTGGACAATCGGCGAAAATATGCCGCGACGATAATAAGATTCAAGATTCAAGATTCAAGATAAACTAATCTTGAGTCTTTTTCGCGTTGTCGCTTTCTCTGAATCTTTCAGAGCATCTGTGTTATTGAATTCGTGCTTACATTAAACCTATCTGCTGTTAAAATTCCCGGTTCCGCGAAATGAATTCGCACTTTTATTAGAATTCATTTGCGTATTTGTATTTGATGTATTTAAGTTCATTACTTTTGTAAACTCCTCTTGGGCAAAAGGGATCGTTACGATTATTAAACCAACTTCAATATCATTTGCCAAGACTTTATTATTAACTTCGCTCGCTTGTGAAAGACTATCTTTTGCCTGTAAAAACATATCCTTTGCTTCGGGAAACTTGCCGATCAGCAGATAAGCGCGTCCCATTAAATAAAAATCTTCGGCATCTTCGAGCGGCGCAGTCATATTAGTTGCGATATATTGGCGCGGATTGCCGTCAACATTGCGCCGGTTATCTTCAAAAGCCTTGAACGGAATGTCGGGCGATTGCTGAACCAATTGCGGAACTTCCGGTTCGACATTGTTTTGCGCCCACCAATGATAAATTCCTGCGCCGATCAAGATTCCTAAAAGTAACGTCAGCAACGGCGTTATTATTTTGCCGAGAATGCTGCTCTCGGCTTTTTCTTCTGCAAAATAGGTTTTGTCTTCTTTGACAATCTCGTTCTGATTAGCCGCATTTTCAGCAGGAAAAGAAAATGAATCCCGATTGCTTTCCGGTTCGGACTTTTCAATTTTGTTGGTATGAACAACTTCCCTCGCTTGTAATTCTTCGGAAATCGGCAATTGAAGTTTTTGAGTCGGTATTTCCTCATCGGGCAAAGATTCCTCTGAAAAAACCGCGTCGTTAACAACTAAAGGCGGACGCGCCGCCGTAACGGTCGCTTCCTCGTAATCGGAGGAAATTTCTTTTCCTGCGCCGTTGGATTTTTCCGCAATAGCATTAGTAACTTTGGCAATAACAGCAGTTAAATTGTCTTCCGCACCGCGTTGATAACAAATTTCCTTCATTTTTTCCACGATATTGGCGGGTTTGTCGCTGGAAAGTAAAAGATCGCGCAGTTCAAAATCGTCAATGTGGCGCGTAATGCCGTCCGAGCAGAGAAAAAATATCGTGTGCGGCTCGAACATAATCGTTTTCATATCAACTTCAACCGCATAATCCGCGCCGAGCGCACGGCTGATGACGTTGCGGCTCGGATGCGTCGCGGCTTGCGCGGCAGACATTCTTCCGGCGCGAACCTCTTCTTCGACAACCGAATGATCCTGCGTTTCGCGGTAAAGATTTCCGTTCGGATCAAGCCTGTAAAGCCGCGAATCGCCGACGTGACCGATGGTTGCAATGTTTCCAGCGATATGAACCGCGACAACCGTCGTCGCCATCGTCGAAAGCTGCGATAAATCGTGCGACATCTGATAAATCGCTTCGTTGGCGCGGGCAATCGCAATCTTCATCAATTCTTCGGCATCGCCGTTTTCCGGCAAATTGACAAAGGCTTCACCGAGAATTTCCATCGCCATCTGCGACGCGACATCGCCGGCTTGCGCTCCGCCAACGCCGTCGGCAACCGCAAAAAGTCCGCGCGAATTCATTTCCAAAAACGAATCTTCATTCTGCGGACGTTTTTTGCTCAAACCTCTGTCCGAAACGACTGCCGAATCAATCTGAAAGTTATTTTCCATTGCTGCTTCTCTGTTTTGAATTAAATTATAAACGAAAGTTCCAACTTACAAAACCACTTTTCTCTAATTTCCATAAAAGCCGGAAAATTGTATTTGCAGAATAATACATAAACGATATTTTACATAATCTGAGCCATTGACTACTAAGTTCGTGAAAAAGAAGAATTAATTTGCCGCAGATGAACGCAGATGAACGTAGATAAACGCAGGGTTTTTAATTTTATCTGCGTTATTCAGGTTCACCTGCGACTAAATCTTTTTGAGTATATTTACGCAACTTGGTATACCAATCGAAAATGTTTGCCTTTTCAGTAAAATAATGATAAAGTAAGGACATTTCATTAATTTTTTCGATATTTGTTTGGATAGAATTAGTGTCATTCACCGCATCTTTTCCAAGTGTAAAAATGCACAAATTATAAGGAGACACAAATGAAAAAAGTAACATCACTTTTGGTATTTTGTTTGAGTTTTGGTTTTATCGGTAGTTTTCTTTCGATAAACGCCGCCGCACAGCAAAAACCTTTTGACAATCAAGTGAAAACCGATAAAAAAGGACGGCAAATGAATAACAATCAAAAACAGACGACTCCGCCTGTTCGTCCGCCGGAAGAAGTCGCTTACTTTCAACAGCTAATCGAACAAGCGCAAAACAGTCCAATCGGTAAAGTTCGCGCAACTGTTGGATTAAGAATGTATGTAGTCACTACAGAATTTCTTAAACAGCTCGAACCGTTTAATGTAACTCTGGTTTCAAATTACGGCAATTATTTAACTTTGGATTTAGATGTCGCGGCTCTTATTTATTTAAGAGATTTTGCCGATGATGTTGTAACTATTCGTCCTAATCGGAGAGGTTACATACAGACAGAACCGCCGCCGCGTTCACCTCAACAAGCCGCAGTGTTTCAGAAGTTGATTGAGCGAGCTACAGCAAATGGCACGGCGCAAGCTATTACCGTTACGCGTAATTTTGCTGACCGTGAAGAACTGTTGCGGCAGCTTGCTCCGTTTCAAGTGCGCGTTATCGCGCTGTTTGAACTCTATCCGCACGTGGGGTTAGAGGCGAATGCGGCAGCTTTTATTTATATGCGCGATTCTAATTTGGTCACGGGCATTCAGGAAAACGGCTTGGCTTTTCCGACTCTGCCGCCTGTGCGTTCGCCTGAAGAACTCGCGTATTTTCAAAGATTGATCGCTCGGGCGACGGCAAATGGAGAAGTGCGGGTAATTGTTGGTTTAAATACCGGCTTTGCACCGGAAGGTTATTTGACTCCGACGCAACGTGCCGCACAACGTGAAGCCATTTCGCTGGTACAGGACGAAATTTTGCGCCGCCTTATTCCGTATCAAGCAACACTTATCAAGCGATATGCTGATGTGCCGTATCTGGTGTTGGAGGTTGATGCGGCGGCAATAAATTTAATGATGTATTCCCGGCTTGTCTTAAAAATTCGGGAAAACAGAGTGAAAATTCAAATACAAAAAAGCAAGATAAAGTATTAGCTATAATAATGAAGAAACCGATTAGCTGTCTGAGATTAAAATTTGCTGCCGGTCAACCGCGTTGCGATGCGAAAACGCCATCAGCATTCCGAGCATTACAAAACTCGTTATCAAACTAAAACCGCCGTGGCTGACAAACGGCAGCGTGATTCCGGTCATCGGCAATGCCCGTGTGATGCCGCCCATATTGACCAAGGCTTGAAAACCGATAAATGCCGTTAATCCGACGGCGCACAGTTTGCTGAACATATCCCGCGCATCTAAAGCCGTGCGAACGCCTGCGCTGACAAAAGTTATTAGCGCAAAGATTAACAATAAACCGCCGAAAAGTCCAAGTTCTTCGGCGATTGCGGCGTAAATATAATCGGAATCGGAAACGGGAATCAGTTCTACATAACCCAAACCCAAACCGCGCCCGGTCGTGCCGCCCGAAACTACGCCGAATGTCGCCTGCGAAGGTTGATACGCCAAAATATCAAACCAAGCATCAATATTGATTGATCTTTGCAGACTCGGTTCATCTTCCAACATTTGCGGCAGATTCGGATCGCGTTTAACCAAATCGGCGTAATAATCATTATAATCATCCTTCCACCAATCTGTTTCCGGCGATGGCGGATTAAAGCCGTCAAGCCACAGATGAAATCGCTGCTGAATTCTGTCAGGCAAAACTTTTTTGACCGGCGCGGCAAGCGTCGGCAGCAGCGGAATTTTTTCCTGCGTCTTTTCGGGCAGTGCGCCGACAACCAAAATACTGATAAGTATTGCGACACTTCCGACAAGCACGATTCTCTGAGGCAGACGGCGCACGGCAATCAGATAAAGTGTTGCATAAACCGAACTGAAAACCATCATCTGCCCGAAATCTTTCAAAACAAAGAACGGCACAAACGGCAGAATCGCCATAAAGACAAGCGGAATAACGTCCTTCGCACGCGGAACGCCCCAGTAAGTTCGTGCCAGATTTTTATACAAAACCGACAAAATCGCTGCGAAACCAATTAAAAACGGGATTTTTGAAGGCTCCCAAGGTGTCATATTGCCGATTGATTTTCCCGCTTTAGACGTAATCGCCGCCAGTAGCAACGGCAAAAGTGTCAGCAAAACTATTAAAAATCCGTTCTTCTGCAGAATTTCCAGCACATCGTCGCGCCTGAACAAAATAAATACGCCGATAAAACAGGCAAATGCAAACAGCGGAATCATCGTTTTGCCCGACAAGAAAACATCGCTCAAATCTTCATTTGCCGGACGCGGCGTTTCTTTGGACAAATCAACCGGCGACGGCGGCGTTGCCGGAAGTCCCATCATTTGCTTCTTTTCCGCCGAATAATTTTCCTGTATGTAATGCATTTGCAGCGTTTTAAGTTTCGCTTGGCGGGCTTCGGCTTTGTCTTTGCGCGATGTATATTCGGGATCGGAAAATAAACGATACTGAACGGTCAAACCGATGGAAAAAAGCAAAACGGCGGAAGTATAAAGTGTCCAATTGCCTTGAAATTTTGTAAAACGGGTGAGAAAAATCGGCAAAACGGCGAGAATAAAAAGCAGAACGATATTTCTGCCCGCCGTCAAAAAGGAAGTTTCATAACCGCGAATCAGTGCGCCGTAATGAACCGAATAATGCGCGATTGCCGTCAATACGACGATTAAAAACAATATAAAAATGTGGGTTGATGCGCGGTTTTTCATAACAAAATTTCTATCAATATAACGATTTTTAATTGCTGACGGGTTTCATTTATTTGGATTTATGAAAAATAATATCTAAAATCAACCGAAGCAAATAAAAAGTATTTGAACGAAATTCCGGTCAAAGGTCAAGCAAAAGACGGGATTATCAAGCAAGCGGCGGCATTCTCAGTCGTTATATTGCCCGTTCATTGCAAAACGCTTTCCGCGCTAAAGACTGCTCAAATTAAATGTGCGATTTTCTCTTTATTCCTAAATGCTTGTCTGACCAACGCGGAAACCAAAACCATTGCAAATAGCCAGCGTAGAACACACCGAGCCAAGCTAAGAAAACAAATATGGACGCTGGAAACGGCGACAAGTTTTTAATGTCTGTAAATGATCCGATAACGAGGCATAACATTGCGACAACAGCGAAACTCAACGCGAAGGCAAGCGGCGCGGCAATAATGCTGACGGGAAACGACAGCAAACTCATCAAAAAGAAAAATCCGATAGTTCTTAAATCATCGGGTATATCGGGACTGTCGGATTTGAAAGTGTAAAGCGCAAGAACAAGCACGGCAACTTGAAGTGTGCCGTAAATAATTTTGCCAGTGCGATTTTCGACAGTTCTAATCATCTTTCAAACTCTAAACAAAGTAGCCGCCGCGCACAAGTAAAGCAATATAACTTTATATTCAACCGACTTAAATTCGGTTGAAAACTTTATATGGAAAGGACAAATTCAATAGTCGGCAGGAATCAAAAGGGCAAAGACCGAATCCAATTTGTTAAAAACGAATATCTCTATTACGCTAAAATCTCAACCTGTTTTCTTCAGGGAAAAAGTCCGCGCAATCGAATCAGTTTGGTTGCGAACCGAGCGCAGTTTGTCGCGCAAGCCGTCGAAACGCAGAACGTAAACATCGCCGTTTCCGGCTTGGAGAAAATAAAATCTGCCGCTCATATTTCGTCCCGAACGGACGAATTCGTAATTATAAACTTTGCCGCTTAACGAACCTTTGAAATTTTCCTCTTTGCCGGCGACAAAACCGAGATTAAATTGAAGTTTTGTTTCTTCATCGCGCATCAATTCCGAAAGCGTCTGATTCGGATTAAGCGTCAATTTGCGAATTTCGAGATGTCCGTCTCTTCTGTCGCCATAGACATATTCGACATTCGGACTCGTTTTTGAAGGCGTAACGGTCATTTTCCACGCCGCTTCCGGCAATTCAAATGTGTATTCGACATCCGTATCGTTAAAAGTCTGACTTTGGGCAAACGCCGAAGCGCACAGCAAAAGACCGACGAACATTGAAAAAAAGAAGGAGAGTTTTGTTAATTTCATAAAATTTTTCCTTTACCTGTTTAGATAATTATTGATTTATTTTAAATTATTACTGGGAATTTACCAAATTTTAGATGCCGGTTTGTCTTTTATCAGTTGTCCTTTGTTCTTTGTTTTTCGCGCTTTGAATTTCTAAGTTGAGTTTGTTTCGTGATATTTTTTTTTCGTCCATTTCCGATTCTCGAACGTCTAACTTGGCAGATGATTTTTGATAAATTCCAAAGCAATCAATATTTTCGAGGTAAAACTAATGACAAATAAATTTTCTTTAATTCACAAATTTACGGCGGTTTTTGTGTTTTTGGCAATGCTCGCGCCGATTTCCTTAATCAATGTGAATGCACAAATGATGCAGAAAACGAGCGCGAAATCTTTGACCGAAGACCAAAAAATCTTGCACGTCTTAAATCGTTTGGGTTTCGGTGCGCGTCCGGGCGATGTTGCCAAAGTTAAAGCGTCGGGTTTGAACAAGTATATCGAACAACAGCTTAATCCTTTTTCGATCAGCGACGTTCTCGCCGAAGCGAAGGTTAAAAATATTGACGTTTTGAATTTGTCCAATGAAGAAATTTTCGCCAAATATCCGACACCGGCGGCAGTTTTGCAGGCTGTTGCCAAAGAAAACGGATTAAATAAAAGCGAAGCGGCGCAGTTAAAAAATAAAAATAAAAATAACGCCGACGCGATGACGGCTGACGATAAAAACGGCAGTAAAAATGTCGCGCAGATGAATGAAGATGAACGCCAAAAAGTTTTGCAGGAAGTTGCCGAAATTTACAAAGAAAACAATTACGGTCGTCCGCAGCAGATTTCTCAGCAATTAAATGCTTCGCGTATTTTGCGGGCGGTTTATTCGGAACGGCAGCTTCAGGAACAAATGGTTGATTTCTGGTCAAATCATTTTAACGTCTATGCCAATAAAGCGGCGGTTCGCTGGTTTTTACCCGAATATGACCGCGATGTGATTCGCCCGAACGCTCTCGGAAATTTCAAAGATTTACTGCTGGCAACGGCGAAAAGTCCGGCGATGTTGTTCTACTTGGACAACTTCCAATCGGTTTCGCCGAATATGCAGGCGAATAATGCCGCACGAAACAGACAAGCGCGAAACGGTCAGATGAATCCGCGACAACGTGAAAGAGCAAAAGAGCGTTTCGGTTTGAATGACGCGGAACTCGATGCTCGTTTGAAACAGCAGCAACAGCGGCAAAATCAGGCAAGCAAACAAAAACGCGGTATTAACGAAAATTACGCCCGCGAATTGATGGAACTTCACACTTTAGGCGTTGACGGCGGTTATACGCAAAAGGATGTCGGGGAAGTCGCCCGCGCTTTTACAGGCTGGACAATCGTTAATCCGCGCGGTTATCGCACAATTGCGGCAAATATGATTAACGGCACGGGCGACAGACGCGCTAATCGTCTGGCAAAAGCGATGGGTTTGCCGGAAGATGCGGAAAGCGGAACTTTTTATTTTAACGAACGCGCTCACGACACAGGCGAAAAAATCGTTCTCGGTCAAAAAATCAACGAAGGCGGAATGAAGGACGGTTTAAAAGTGCTTGATGTTTTGGTCAACAGTCCGGCGACGGCGAAATTTATTGCCCGCAAATTAGCGGTTAAATTTGTCAGCGATAATCCGAGCGACGCGCTTGTTAATCGCGTTGCCGATGCGTTTCACAATTCAAAAGGCGACATCAAAACGACGCTTCGCGCACTTTTTACCGATAAGGAATTTTACGCGGCGGAAAATTACCGCGTTAAAATTAAAACTCCGTTTGAACTGGTCGTGAGCGCAATTCGCACCGTCGGCGCGGACACAAACGGCGGACAAGTTCAGGCGTTGCTGGCGAAAATGGGCGAACCACTTTACGGTTACATTGCGCCGACGGGTTATCCCGATATGGCGGAAGATTGGGTAAATACAGGCGCGTTGCTCGAAAGAATGAACTTTGCCGTCGCTCTGGCAAGCAACCGAATTCGCGGCACAAAAGTTAATTTGTCGCCATATCAAGCCGCAAATAAACAGGAAATTCTCAATAAGTCAATCGCCGGCTTGCTTGATAATGAAGTTTCAGCAAACACGAAAGCGATACTTTTAAAGCAGATTGAAAAACCATTGATTGAGCCGAAATTGGACGATGCGGATGATGCAATGATGGAAAATACTTCAATGCAAGCCGGACAAGGCGGCAGACGCGGACAAGGCAGACAATCTCAATTGCTTCCGCCGAGCGGCAACGCCGAAGTTTTCAAAGTCGTCGGTTTGATTCTCGGTTCGCCGGATTTTCAACGACAATAGTAAGAAAGTAAAAAGTAAAAAGGCAAAAGTAAAAAGTTAGGAAGTGAAATCCGAATTTTTACTTTTTACTTTTTACTTTCATTCCCTTCGCCTTCGTAAATATCCTTTTTGCCCAAACCTTGTTTGACGACTTTTCGCAGAGCGGTTCGCATATTGCTGTCAACGGCAGTTACGATGCGACGCAGTTTTTGTTCGGGACGCGCTTTGAAAAAAGTAACGTGAGTTGTTTCGTAATCGTTCGGAGAATGTTCGGAAAAATAGTAATTGGAAACGCAGCAACGCACACCGTCGGCTTTTACTTCGTTGACCGAATGCCACGATTTGTCGTTGGTTGACATTAAAACGAGGCGATTAAAAAGGCTCGGAATTTCGACGCTTTTTTTTACGTCATCGTCCCAAAGTTCGAGATTTCCGCCGTTTTCCGCTTTCCATTCGGGCGTAATATAATAAAGCAAATTCAGCACGCGATAGTTTTTCTGCTCGTAATCGTGCGAATTGTCGAGATGCGGATTGAGAAAATGTCCTTTCGACATCGCGCTGATGCCGCCTGCGTAAAGGTTCGGATCGCCTTCGACATCTTCAAATCCGGTGATTTTCGACACGGTTTCGATAACTCTTTCATCTTGAAAAGCAAAAGTTATATCGGAAATCAGCGAATCAAATTTGTCGAGAGTTTTCGACGTATATTTTTTTTCGCGGAAACTGTTCATCAGACGCATTTCTTCCAACGGCGGAAATACGTCGAAAAATTTTCGCGCAATATCTTCGGGCAAAAGATTATCAATCGCCGCAAAACGGGTTCTTGTTCCTTTATCGGTTAAAAAATCCCGACGAATTTCTTCGGCATCGCTTTCGAGCCGTTCGACAATGAGTTTTACAATTTCTTCTCGCATATTTGGATTTTAATTGACAAGGGTTAAATTTCAAAGGACAAAAGTGAAAATAAAAAACGACCAAACGAAGAATTTGCGCGTCTAAAAAACAGCAGTGATTTTTTGTAATTTCCAGAGGTAAAGCAATTATGGACAGAAGATATTTTCTAAAAGCGAGCGGAATCGGTTTGGCGAGTTTCGGTTTGATGAGCGTTGCGCCGAATTTTTTACATCAATTTGCAAACGCGGCGGCTTTGCCGACAATCGACGGTTATGGCAGAAAGAAAATTTTAATCACTATTTTCCAGCGCGGCGCGGTTGACGGTTTGAATATGGTCGTGCCTTTCGGCGAAAGTGAATATTACGATTATCGCAGTTCGATTGCGATTCCGAAACCGAACCAAACGGACGGCGCGGTTAATCTTGATGGATATTTCGGACTTCATCCGTCGCTCAAACCGTTTGAAAGTTTCTGGAAAAATAAACAGCTTGCCATCGTTCATTCGGCGGGTTCGCCCGACAATACGCGCTCGCATTTCGACGCGCAGGATTATATGGAATCAGCCACGCCGGGCGTAAAATCAACAAAAGACGGATGGCTTAATCGCGTTCTGCAAACGAAAGTCGAAAAGGACGCTTCGCCGTTTCGCGCCGTCGCCTTGAATCAGCAAATTCCGCGCAGTTTGATGGGACGCGCACCGACAATTGCGATGTCAAATCTTGCAGATTTCGCCATCAACGCGGGCGAATATACTAATAATGTGCAGGGCGGTTTTGAAGGCATCTGGCAGCAAAAAGCGAATGACGGGTTGGGCGATACGGGCAAGGAAACTTTTGAAGCCGTCAACTTTTTGAAAAAAGCCAATCCCGCGCAATACAAGGCGGCAAACGGCGCACAATATCCGAACAGCCAATTCGGGCGTTCACTTTTGCAAATCGCGCAGTTGATAAAAGCCGGTGTCGGTTTGGAAGTCGCTTTCGCTGAAATCGGCGGATGGGACACGCATTCCAATCAGGGAAGTTCGCGCGGACAATTAGCCAATAATCTGCGCGATTTCGGACAATCAATCGCCGCGCTCGCCGCTGATTTGGGCAAGCAAATGGATGATGTCGTCATATTAACAATGTCGGAATTCGGCAGAACCGCCAGACAAAACGGCACGGGCGGCACGGATCACGGACACGGCAACGCAATGTTTATCTTGGGAAATTCCGTCAAAGGCGGCAAAATTTACGGCGATTGGAAAGGTTTGAAATCCGACCAACTCAATGAAGGACGCGACTTAGCCGTAACGACTGATTTCCGCGATGTTTTCGGCGAAGTTGCATACAAACATCTCGGCAATAAAAATCTCGATAAAGTTTTTCCGGGTTACACGGCGAACACAGGCAAATTCAAAGGTTTTTTAAGTTGAATACGGGAAGAAATTTACCGGGAAGACAGGATAAACAGGGATAAATCAATTTGTTTTGAAATCCCATTTATCCTGTTATCCCTGTAAATTTCTTTATTACGCTTTTCATTGCTTGTTTCGATTCCACCGCAAATTGTTTTTGGAGCATTCGGCTAAACGGATAACCGAGTTTTGCGAGAAGATGTTTCGGTTGCGAAAAAGCGTATAAATCATACCAAACCGATTCATCCTTTTTGTGAAACTCGACGCTGAAACGCTCTTCGCCGCGTTCGCCGTGTTCGGTTAGTGTTCCATAAGCGAAACCGTATCTTTCCATATCAGCATCATTTTCTTCAAAAACATAAACGATTCGCGCGGCGTTTAACGACCAAAAACCAAAATGTTTGATAACAATCGCAACGGTTTCTCCAACCTCAATCGGCGTTGTGTTCGGATGCAATTTCACCCAATCCAAATCAAACATTTTCCAATTTTGAACGGCTTTAACGGCTTGCCGAAAATCATTTTCGCCTGCGCCGATTTCTATTCGATTGTAGTCAATATTGTAACCTTCGGGCGCATTGCCGCCGCGTGAAACTCCGATTTCAGAATATGAAAACGGTTCTTTACGCTGTCGTTCGATGAACTGCGCGATTGATTTTTCGTTCGGTTCGGTAATCAGAAACATTATTTTTAGAAATTCGTCGGGAAAAATTTAAATCCGTTCAGGATTTTGCCGCAAACTTTATTTTTGCAGTTTAATCAAATAAAATAAACTGGAAAAAATACGAACAAGGGAGAAAAACTATGAATTTAGATTCTGATAGAAAAGCGATTGTTGATCAATTAAAGAAATTCAACGATTCAAGATACCCTGAACTTTACAAATTAAACTTTTGTCGGCAAACTTTGCTTCATACTTCGTGAAACATATAATGTAACTATGCCGAAAACACACTGGCTGCTTGCCGCGCCGATGTCCGCTACCAACAGCAAAGCCGATACGCCGCTTTATCCGTATCTTGCCCGACTGATTCGCGGTGAAGATTTGTCTTTAGAGGAATCTGCGGATTTTTTCCGTGTTTTGACCGCCCGAAACGCTAATCCGGCGCAAATTGCGGGTGCTTTGTCTGCGCTGACCGCCAAAGGGGAAACTTTTGAAGAATTGGCGGGAATGGCTGGTGTGATGCGTGAAAAAGCAGTGAAAATTACCACGCGGCAGAAAAATTTTATTGACTTAGCCGGAACGGGTTTGAGTTCGGCAAAAACTTTTAATGTTTCGACGGCGGCGGCATTTGTCGTCGCCGGCGCGGGTTTGACGGTTGCCAAACACGCCAGCCGCGCCGGAATGAGCAAAACCGGAAGCGCGGATGTGTTGAGCAAGTTAGGCTTAAAAGTTCCGGGCGAACCGGAAATCGCGCAAGCCTGTCTGAACGGCGCGGGAATTTGTTTTATGTTTGCGCCGAAATTTCATCCGGCGTTACGGCGCGTCGGCGACGTGCGCCGCAGTCTCGGCATTCGCACTTGTTTGAATCTTTTAGGCATTTTATCAAATCCGGCAGGTGCGCCGAAACAGCTTGTCGGTGTTTGGCATCCTTCTTTAATCGAGCCGATGGCACAAGCACTCGCGCAGCTCGGCACTGAAAATGCTTGGGTTGTTCACGGTTCGGACGGTTTGGACGAGATAACCTTGACGGGCGAAACTTTTGTCGCCGAAGTGTCGAACGGCAAATTTAAAACTTTCGGTATTTCGCCCGAAGATTTCGGTTTGCAGCGCGGTGAAATCAAGCATTTGAAAGCCAAAACGCCTGATCAGAGCGCGAATATTATCAAAGAAGTTTTAGCCAGCCAACGCCGCGACGAAGCTCGTTCGCTGGTCGTGATGAACGCCGCCGCCGCGCTCGTCATCGGCGGAATCGCCAAAGGACCGATGCACGCCGCCCGTCTTGCCGAACAAAGCATTGACAGCCATTCGGCGCAGGTAAAATTGGAACGCTTGATTCAAACCACTAATCGTAAATCGTGAATCGTGAATCGTAAATCGTAATGAGAATTTACCGAAATGTTACCCAATAATCATTTTAGTCTGTAATTTACGTTCAAATTCTACATCATAAGTCTATTTACGATTTACAATTCATGATTTACGAAAAATATGTTCAGTCGGCTTTACGGAACAATTGTCGAAACGCGAAATTCGCTTTATGCAAAAGGCGTTTTCAAATCTTTTTCGCTCGGTGTTCCGGTTATAAGCATTGGAAACATTACAGTTGGCGGAACGGGGAAAACTCCGCTGGTTGCTTTTGCTGCGGCAGTTTTAGCTGGAAGCGGTGAAAAGGTTTGCGTGATTTCGCGCGGTTACGGACGTGAAAATCCGAAAAGCCGTGTTCTTGTTTCCGACGGAGAAAAGATTTTGACAGATGCTGAACAATCGGGTGATGAACCATTTGAACTGGCGCAAAAACTTTTAGGAAAAGCGATTGTTGTTGCCGATGCAAACCGCGTTTCGGCAGGAAATTGGGCGCGTGAAAAATTCGGAATTACAAAATTTGTGCTTGATGATGCGTTTCAGCACCGCAAAGTTAAACGTGATTTGGATGTTGTAACCGTTGATGCAACAAATCCGTTTGGCAATAAAAAAATGCTTCCGTCGGGAATTTTGCGCGAACCTTTAAAAAATCTGAAACGTGCCGATGCAATCGTTATCACGCGGGCAAATTTAAGCGAAGATATTTCAAATTTGAAACTTCAAATCAAAAAATATAATCCGATGTGTCCGATCTTTATTACGGAAAATAAAGTTTCGGAATTGATAAGTTTAGAAAAATTTCCCGCAAAGGCGCAAAGTTTTGAAGAAAAACAAAGTGCAAAGGACAAAGGACAAAGGACAAATTCATCAGCTTTTTGCGCGTTGGGAAATCCGAATAATTTTTTTGAGCAGTTACGTCGGGAAAATTTTGATTTAATCGAAACGCAAATATTTCCCGATCATCATTTTTATACGCAGAACGATGTAAATAAAATTGAAAAAAAAGCACGAAATAGCGGCGCGGAAATTCTGCTGACAACCGCGAAAGATGCGGTTAAATTAAAGGATTTAGAATTTAATTTACCGTGTTTCGTGGTTGAAAGCGAAATGATTTTTGATGATGAAAGAGAATTTCGGAATCTTTTGGAAAATCCGGCGAAAACCGCGCGGACGAAAAGCGAAAGGATAAAGTAAAATCTATTTCTTACCCTTTATCCTTTCGCCTTTATCCTTTCGCCTTTATATTATTCCGTGCAATCAGCCATTTCATTCCAATTGCAGACAAATAAATTCGGCGCAACTTCTTTGGTTTGCATTCTGACATTTCTCCAAACGAATGATTGGTCGTGAGTTTCTTTTGTCCAGCCTAATGTTTTGCGGTTTTGCCAGACAAATTGATATGCTTCTTTTTCTTCCGCGCCTTTTAAATGTTGTGCTTCGTGCAATAAAATAGCGGCGCGTTCGGTGTCGTCAAATGTATCGGTGAAAAATTCGGGGTAAATTGTGATTATCTCAATCGGGAAATTTGTCGCCGCGTAAGCATTTTCAAATTTGGTCGAAGCGTTGAGCCAATTGTCGTTGCCGCGAAAACTCGTCAGATAATTGAGCAGAAACACTTCTTTGGAGAAGCCTTTTTCATCGAGAATCGAAATTGCTCTTTGAACGGTTTGTTTTTCGTCATAGCTGAGAGATTTTGAAGTGAAAAGCAACGACAGGTAAAAACCGAGCAAAGTAAGAAAAATAACGGCGACGCAGATAATCGCCCGTTGAAAAATTTTTGAACCGGATTTCTTCGCGTCATTTTCAAAAGTCGAAACTTCGATCAGACACGAACGGCAGCGCACACATTCTTTCGAGTGTGAAAAATTCACCATTTGGCATTTAGGACATCTTTTTTTCATTGTTGTTTGAGATGATATGTCGGCGGGAAAAGCCATTATTTAAAGAAAAGTGCAAACAGGTTTTCTTTCCAAATTTTATTGGTCACAGCCGTTAGTCTAAAACTATGCAATTTCATTGCAAGAATTTATTGGTCACAGCCGTTAGTCTAAAACTATGCAATTTCATTGCAAGAATTTATTGTAATTTCTTTTCTTGGTCTGAGAAGAACAAATCAAGCAAATTTTATTTGCGTTCAACTCTTAAAACCTCTGCACTTCCAGTGCA
>JBBPXX010000007.1:0-2484 GCA_038200505.1 Pyrinomonadales bacterium
CTGACGAAAGAGAATATCTCGGACGTAATAATGGAGATTGCCTGTGGATTGCACAATCTGCGAGTTACATTTCGCCAGCCAATGCAAACGATTGATCTTACAAATGTTGAGGAATTATCTTATTTCAAATAATGTCTAATTTATAAAATTATTTCCCGCAAAGTCGCAAAGGAAACCCAAAGAAGATTTAATTAATTTTTCTTAATTCTTACTTAGCGAACTTTGCGACTTTGCGGGAAACTTCTCTTAAAATGAAATTTATTAAAGAATCCATTATAAAAGCCGCGCCCGAAAGGGTTTTCGCCTTTCACGAACTTCCCGATGCCATCGAGCGTTTAATTCCGCCTTGGGAAAACGCGAAAATTATTCAAAAAGCCGACATCTCAAAAATCGGTTCGCAAGCGATTATCGAACAAAAGATTTTCGGCTTGATTCCGTCGCGCTGGGTTGCCGAACACACGAAATACGAACCGCCGAAAATGTTTGAAGACGTGCAAATTTCCGGTCCTTTTGCGGGTTGGCGGCATCAACATATTATAAAACCGCACGAGCAAGGCGCGGTTTTGAGAGATGAAATCGAATACGAACCGCCGTTTTGGATTTTCGGACAAATCGCCGCACCATTGGCAATTGTGCCGAAACTTGAGAAAATGTTTGCATACCGCCACGAAGTTACGCGAAAATGGTGCGAAGATCAAAAATAAAAATTCACAAAAATAAACAATAAACCTTTGCTCGAAAACTTTCCTCTAAAAGTGAAAAAGATTTGGTAAAATTTATGCTGACACACATTGTTTGTTGGAAATATAAAGCTGAAACGACGCAGGAACAACGCGCCGAACACATTGCAAAACTCAAAAATCTGCCGAATGTAATTCCGAATATCGAAAGTTTCAACGTCGGTTTCGACGTTTTGCATCTTGAACGCTCGTTCGATTTAGGTTTAGTCGCCGTTTATCCCGACCGCGAAGCTCTCGATTTTTACACCGACCACGAAACTCATCAGGAAGTTGCAAAAATGGGCAAAGAAATTGCCGAAAAAGTCGTTTCCGTTGACTTTTTCAGTTGATGTTTAACTGAAAACCGATTTATGAAACTTTGGAAAAAGATAATTATAATCTTACTTTGCGTCGTGCTTTTGGCGCAGATTCCTTTCATTTATCATCGCTATGAAATAGGTCAACTCGCCGGTAAAATTTCATCTCTCGAAACTCGGAAAATAGAACGTGCAAATCAAAATTACAACGATTATCAAGGAATCATTCACGTCCACACATTTTTAGGCGGACACAGCACCGGCAATTTTGATGAACTAATTGAAGGCGCACGAAAAAATAATCTCGATTTTGTCGTGATGACCGAACATACGGCGGAACTTTACGACACTTCGGCGCAGACTTTGCAGGGAATTCACGGCGGCGTTTTGTTTGTGAACGGTCAGGAAGTGAATACGGCGACCGACAGATTTTTGTTGCTGCCCGGAAGCACGGAAGCCGCGCAAGCAAACCAACTCCAAACAAATGATTTTCTGCAAAAAAATCACGCGCTCGGCAAACTCGCGCTCGTTACTTATCCCGAAAAATTCAATGCGTGGAATTCGGATTTTGACGGCATCGAGATTTTCAGCCTGCACACCAACTCTAAAAAGATGAATCCGGTTTCAGCGATTTTGGACACGATTTGGTCTTATTGGAGTTATCCCGAACTCGTTTTAGCCGTCTATTTTAAACGCCCGAACGAAAATCTGCAAAAATTTGACGAAATTACAAAACAACATAAAACAACGCTTTTCGCCGGAAGCGACGCGCATTCAAATATTGGCTTTCATCTTTTCGGCAGCGATACCGGAAGTAAAATTATAAACTTGAAAATTGACAGCTACGAAACAATTTTCCAACTCGTGCGAACGCATATTTTGCTTGAAAAAGATAAGCAGTTAAATCGGGAAAATCTGCTTGACGCAATTAAAGACGGTCATACATTTATTGGTTTTGACGCTTTGAGCAATACGCGCGGCTTTTCATTTTCGGCGGAAAACAGCGCGGAAAATAAAATTCAAGGCGATGAAATTTCTTTGATTCAAAGTGTAAATTTAAAAGCCGCCGCGCCGCAAAATGCGCGGTTTGTTATTTTCAAAAACGGCGAAAAAATATTTGAAACGGATGGGAAATCCGAAATCAATTTTCAGACGGGAGAAAAAGGAACTTACCGCGTCGAAGTTTATCTCGACGCGCTCGACAGTCCGTTCGATAAAATGCCCTGGATAATTTCAAACCCGATTTATGTCAGGTAAAAAAGTCAGAACCGCCCGCTCACGCAGGCGGATCTGACAGCTTACAAATTTTCATTAGACATTATTTGAAATAAGATAATTCCTCAACATTTGTAAGATCAATCGTTTGCATTGGCTGGCGAAATGTAACTCGCAGATTGTGCAATCCACAGGCAATCTCCATTATTACGTCCGAGATATTCTCTTTCGTC
>JBBPXX010000008.1:0-36469 GCA_038200505.1 Pyrinomonadales bacterium
ACGACTGTTCTTTTGCTTGTCCTTTTCGGCTTTGATTTTCTGTCGCAAATCTTCTACGCTTTCTTTTATCTTGGGTAAGGCTTTATTCATTTCCTTAGCTTAAAGATTTATTGCATATTCTTCAAGTCCATTCCGTATTAGCATAATCTTTGATAAGAAACTCGAATGATTTACGAAAACCCGCGCCAGCAATTTGTAACAATCTGCGTTCTTTTGCTTCATACGCTTATCTGTAGATTGAAGCAAATTCCGGTGAAATTTGGCTGATTGTTTCAGGCACAATTGCAACGGTTAGATTTGGCGGTTCGATCTTAATTAAAGTAACGGCTGACAAAGCTGTATTATACCAAGCTAATATGAAAGTTTTGCATTTTTCGTTCGTACACTCAAAAACTAATTGTAGTTCAGATTTGCCTTCATTATATTGAGCTTTAACAAGCGGAAAAATGATGAGTCGTCCACAAACCGGACAATCATCTGGAACTTCAGCTTTTGCCATGACACCATGTTGATTATTATTTTTCTTGTATGAGATTAGTCGTTCCATTTTCAAAAGATAGCTACCCAACTTATGACTATGCCAATTCATTCTGTTTAGAATTTATATTTCGGGGGTTATGCAGAATCAATATAAATCATTCACATTACGAATGCAAAAAAGTTATTCATCAAAAACATAATCCATCTCATCTAAGAAGCTGTTTGGTAATTCAGAATAAAGTTGTTTCCACAGCATTTGTTATCACCTTTTATATTAACCAAATCGCGTAAGTCTTTTGAAATCAACAATGGTAAATTTTCAAAAGTAATTACCAAACAGCTTCTAAGGAAAAATGAAGCGCAGACGTTTGATTTTAAATTCTATAAAATCCGATAAACGCCCACCGACAATCTTTCCGCAAAACCTTCTTCAACTAGAGCGCGATTTGCCAAACCTGCTTCTTTGCGCGAAATTCCCAACGCTTTTGCCAGTTCGCCGCGCAGAGTCGTTTCGCCCATTTGCAGAAAGACGCGGGCGATTTCGATTAAACCTTTTTCGCGTGAAACTTTTTTTGACATTTGCTTTGGAAAACGCGCTTCGGCGAGCGTCCAAATGTATGTAAACTTCGGCTGATAAAGAACTTCCTGCGGCACGACTTTCATCTTTCGCTGTAATTCGTCCAGAGCTTTGGTCAGTTTTTGGCGATTTTCGATTTTGGCTTCGGCGCGTAAATCCGCCGTTCCCATTTCCCATTCTTTTCGCAAAACCTTTAAAACCTTGTTCGCGTCTTCCGATAACATTTGCTTTTCACGATTTTTTGGAACGCCCCAAACCGCATTGAAATATGGAATCAGACGCGGCGCGACGAACATTGCGCGGGCTTTGCAGAGTTTGCCGTAATAAACTTTTTCGCGCCGCAACACTTCGTCTTTGAGCGTCCACGCCAAACTCATTTCGTAATCTTTCTGCACATTGCGCGGCGAATGTGCGTCGCGTCTGCCGCAAACGGCGATATAAACCGACGGCAAATTTGTTCGTGCATCGGTCAACGCCAGACAAAATCCTAAATCTTCAACTAACGCTTCGACTTCCGGTGCAGTTTCGATCTTTAAAATCTCTTCGCGCCGCCATTTGCGGTCGCGGAATTGTTCGGTTTCTTCGCTTAATTCGATTATTTTGCTCATCTTTTTTATTAAACTTTTTTCCGAGTTCGCGCATCTATCAATTAAGTTTTTAAGCAATAAGGAAAAAATACAAAATGTATAAAACGAGAATAATTATATTTGGGCTGTTAGTTTTATGTTTTTCGGCTATCGGTATTTTCGCACAGGAATCGCCGATTGTGAAAACCGAAATGAGTCAGGCGGAAATTGACCGCATTGTTAAAAATTTCACGACCAAAGAAGCCGAATTTCGGGAAGCACTGGGAGATTATGTTTTTTACCGCAACGCGAACATTCAAACCATCGGAATGGGTGGACAAGTCAGCGGGGTTTATCGCCGCGATTCCTATATGACGCTTGACGAAAAAGGCAAGCGAATGGAAAAAATCGTCTATTTTCCAATTCCTACAATCAAAGAAATCACCATTACGCCCGAAGACATCGAGGATTTAGGCGGCGTTAATCCTTTTGCTCTCGAACCTTCAAAAGTTGATTTTTATAATTTTACTTTTGTCGGCAAACAAAAAATTGACGAACTCAATTTGTATGTTTTTGATGTTGCGCCGAAAGTGATGCCCGATCCGAAATCGAAAATAAGACTTTTTTCGGGCAGAATTTGGGTTGACGACCGCGATTTGCAAATCGTTAAATCGAAAGGAAAAGCCGTTCCCGAAACAAAAACCAGCCGTTATCCGGTGATTGAAACGTGGCGCGAAAATGTCGAAGGAAAATATTGGTTTCCGTCATATTCTTCTTCCGACGACGAACTCGTTTTTGACAGCGGACAAGCCGTCAGAATGAAAATTCGTGTGAACTATAAAGATTTTACGAAAGGAAGAACGGACGTGAAAATTATCGAAGACACGATAGAAAACGAACCGGCTCCGACACCGAAAAAACCGTAAATAATGAAAAATGGATAACGGAAAATGTTTGGAAGAAATTCCCGATTTTTCGTTATCCTTTTTTGTTTCGGATAAAGCACTGTTTGATGATTGATAATTCACAAAACTCAGCAAATGCAGCGCAATAAACAAAAGAAAAACTCCGGCAGCCGTTAAACTCCACCAATGGCGCAGTTTGCCAATTACGCTTGGTTTGTTAGAATCTCTGAAAGGAAATTTCAGTTTTTTATTGTTCTTGACCGCAAAGGAAATATTTTGCTTATGTTCAGATATAAATTTTATCGGTTTTCAGCGTTTTATAACTCTGTTTTACTTTTTGATTATAAATTAAAACAAAGTTTTCGTGCCGTTTTTTCACTATTATTTGTTGTTTTTATTTTGTCGCTTGCCGTCGGAGCGCAAACAGTTCCGACACCGAAATCGGTTCTCGGTTTTCATCCAACGGACGACAAAACAATTGCCGATTGGACACAGATTGTGAATTATTTTCAAAAATTAGACGCGGCGAGCGATAAAATCAAAGTTCAGGAAATCGGCAAAACGACGCTCGGTAAACCTTTGATTGTCGCCTTTATTTCTTCGGCGGACAACATCAAAAATCTCGAAAAGTATAAGCAAATCAATCAAAAACTTGCCGATCCGCGCACTGTAAAAGGCGACTCGGAACTCTACAATCTACTTCAAAACGGCAAAACAATTGTTTCAATTTCGTGTTCGATTCATTCGACGGAAATTGTCGCGTCGCAAATGTCAATGAATCTTGCTTATGGACTTGCGACGGAGAACGACGACAACACAAAACAAATTCTCGACAACACGATTTTGCTGTTGATTCCTTCATCAAATCCCGACGGAATTGATATTGTCGCCGATTGGTATCGCAAAACTCTCGGCACGAAATACGAAGGCACATCGCCGCCCGAACTTTATCATCATTACGCCGGACACGACGACAACCGCGATTGGTTTATGATGAATTTGAAGGAAACACAGGCGATTACGAAGTTTTTTTGGCAGGAATGGTTTCCGCAAATTGTTTATGACGTTCATCAGCAAGGTCAAACCGCGTCAAGATTTATCACACCGCCGTTTTTCGATCCGCCGAATCCGCGTGTCGCGCCTTCGATTTTGCGCGAAGTCGGTTTGATCGGCTACAAAATGGCGGCGGATTTGCAAGCGGCAAACGTCGCGGGCGTGGCGACTAATTCGACTTATGATACTTGGTGGCACGGCGGTTTTCGGAGTGCGCCTTATTATCACAACTCAATCGGCATTTTAACCGAAGCGGCAAGCACGGATTTGATGTCGCCGATTACGGTTACAAAAGAACAATTGCAAAAAAATCGCCCTGCACGCGGTTTGCCGTCGCTTTCTGAATCGGCGACGAATTTTCCCGATCCGTGGGAAGGCGGCGTTTGGCGACCTGCCGACATTGCGCGAATCGAAATGATTGCTTCGTATGGACTTTTAGAAATGGCGGCGAAATTCCGCGAGAGATATTTGCAGAATTTTTATGAATTGGGAAAAGCAAATCTTCAGCCGAAAAAAGACGAACCGCAGGCATTTATTATTTATGCCGGACAGCCGAATGCCGAAACGGTTTCGCGTTTTCTCGAAATTCTGATGCAGCAGGGAATGGAAGTTCAGCAAATGACGCGCGAACTCGAAGTTACGCACATCAAAAATCAAAAGGAATTTCACGAAGTCCCCTTGGGAAGTTTTCTGGTTTTCGTCAATCAACCGCAAAAAAATAATGTTTTAAGTCTGTTTGAAAAACAATTTTATCCCGAAAGGCTGAATGCCAAAGGCGAAGCCGAAGTTCCGTATGATGTCGCCGGCTGGACGCTGCCTTTGCAGATGGGAATTGATTACGACGAAGTTTTAACGATCAAGGATTTGCCGAAATATCAAAATACTTTAAAACCGTTGGAAAATATCAATCAGGCGCGAAGCATTTTAAATCTCAAACCGAACAAAGAATCTTTTGCAAAATTGCCGAATCCGCTCAAAACAAATCCGAAGATCGGACTTTATAAAGGTTTTACAGGTTCGATGGATGAAGGCTGGACGCGGCTTGTTTTCGATACTTTTCAAATTCCGTTTTCGTCGGTTTCCGACAAAGATTTTCGTAATGGAAACCTAAATTACGACGCGATAATTTTGCCCGCCGACAGCGAAAATTCAATCGTCAAAGGTTTGAGCGCGGAGCGTTATCCGGCTGAATTTACGGGCGGAATCGGCGAACAGGGCGTTGAGAATTTGAAAAAATATGTCGAAAGCGGCGGCAAGTTAATTTGTTTTGACGATTCGTGCGAAATGATTATCAAACGATTTAATCTGCCGATGAAAAATGTTTTGAACGGTTTGAAAAGAAGCGAATTTTATAATCCCGGTTCGATTGTCAAACTTCGCGTTGATACGGGAAATCCGTTGGGCAAAGGTTTGAAAGAAGAAACGCCCGCTTATTTTACCAATAGTTCGGCGTTTGAAATCTCGGACGAAAGCAAAGTAAAAAGGGTGGCGATCTACGCGGAAAGAGATTCGCTTTTGTCGGGCTGGACGCTCGGCGAAAAATATATGAACGGCAAAACCGCGCTCGCCGAAGCCGATTACGGCAAAGGTAAAATCGTGCTTTTCGCCTTCCGTCCGCAACACCGCGGGCAGCCGTTCGGAACTTTTCCGTTTATTTTTAATGCGTTGGAAAAATAAAGCTCAAGGTTCAAAATTCAAGGTTCAAGGCTTAAGATTAGTTTATCTTCAGCTTTGAACCTTAAACTTTCCTTAATTTCTTTTTTCTATTTTGTCGAGTATTTGATCAAATCGCGGGTCTTCACGAAGTTTTGCAAGGAGTTTGTCGTTTTCATACCAAGGTTTGTTTTCGTTGCCGAGTTTGATAGCGCGTTCCATCCAGTAAAATGCTTCGTCAATTTCGCCGATTTGGGTGCAGGCGGAAGTCATCCAGTAAGCCATATCGTGATCGGCTTTTGCCAAACCGCGTGCTTTGTCCGTCAATTGCGCTCTTGCCTCTTCTACTCTTCCGACATTGCCCAGATAAATTGCGTAAAGCGAACGAATGCCGTCCATTTCTTCATTTTCCTGTAAAACTTTTTCAATTATTTTTATCGCTTCGTCGGTGTCGCCGCGATAAAAAAGGACGCTTGAACGGAAAATTCTAATCATCGGATGATTCGGTTCGATTTTCGCGCCCTTGTCCAATTCGCGCATCGCTTCATCGTAAAGTTTTTCATAAAGAAAAATGCGCGAACGATTGTAAGAAGCAACGACACGCGCTGCTGGATCGAGCCGCGCCAGTTTTTCAAACGCTTTTAACGATTCTTTATATTCGCCGTCGAGCCGGTGCATAATTCCTTTGACAAAATAAAGCGGAGCTTCATTGGGAAATTGTTCGTGCAGAAGTTTGATTTCCGCCCGCGCCTTTTTCTTTTCGCCGCGTGAGAGATAAATCAAAACCATCAAAACTCTGGCTTCGATGACATTCGGATCATAGATAAACGCTTTGCTGAAAGCGGCTTCGGCATAAGTGTAATCTTCGGCGGTTCCCATTCCTTTGAAAACGCGATTAGCGTAACACGCACCCAAGCCGCTGTGCGCCAGCGCAAAGTGCGGATCGAGTTCGATGGCGTGTTTGAAGTTCGCAATCGCCGCTTCGCAGTCTTCCATTGCGAGAGTGCGGAAAATAAATTTGCCGAAATTATCGCGTCCGCGTAAGTATTCTTCATACGCTTTAGGACTTTCGGTAGCGCGGCGACCGAGTTTTTCTTGTTCGACGGGCGAAAGTTCGAGCCGCAAACCTTCGAGAATCCGCAGCGCAATGTTGTCCTGCAAAGCCAAAATATCTTCGCCTTCCGCGTCAATTCTGTCGCTCCACAAAATATCGCCCGTCAAAACATCGAGAAGCTGCGCCGTAACGCGGAGTTTATCGCCGGAACGCAGAAAACTTGCCGACAAAACGGCGTGGACGCGCAATTCCCTGCCGACTTCGCGCGGATCGAATTCTTTGCCCTGATATTTGGCGATGACCGAACTCGGACGCACGATCAGCGAACGAAGCTGTGCAAGTTCCGTAATGACCGAATCGGCGAGCGCAAATTCGTAAAAATTCGATGCCGCATCTTGACTCAAATTCTTAAACGGCAGGATTGCGACGCTTTTTTTATCCTGTCCGGTGGCGGTCAGCGTCATTTCCGGCGAATATGTCGGTGTCAGCGAAATTACGGACGAATGCTGCGTCGAACTGTCCGAACTGGATTTGCCGGTTATCCAATTCCACGCACGTTTGACCGGATTATCTTCCAAATGGCGCGGTGCGAAAATTTCGCTCTGCATCGCCGGAACACCCGAAACTTCTTGTAAAACGCCGCGTAAGTCGTCACGCATTTCTGAAATTTTTTGATAACGATCAATCGGAGCTTTGGCTAACGCTTTATTAATAATTGCCTGAAGTCGCGGCGGAAACGGTTCATTCCGCATTTCGGCAAGCGGTTTCGGCGTTCCGTAAAGAACTTGATGGCGCACGTCGTGAACGGTTTTACCTTGAAACGCCCAAATTCCGGTCAGCATTTCGTAAAGCAGAACGCCGGTTGAAAAAATATCTGCGCGATGGTCGGTTTTTTCGCCTTTGGCTTGTTCGGGCGCGGCGTAAGTAGCTGTTCCGTAAGGAATTCCGAGTTCGGTAATATCTGCGCGGTCTAAACCTTTAATGTGTTCGGAAGGTTCTTCCTGAAGAAGTTTCGCCAGACCGAAATCGAGAATTTTCGCTTGTCCGGTTTCCGAAACCATTATATTTCCGGCTTTGATGTCGCGGTGAATAATGCCGCGCGAATGCGTATAAGCGAGCGCGTCGCAAACCTGAATTGTAATCGAAAGCGCACTTTTCATATCGAGCGGACGACCGCCGACGAGTTGCCGGACGGTTTTCCCTTCGACGTGCTGCATCGCAATATAAAAAACGCCGTTGTCTTCGTGAAAATCGAAAATCGTGCAGATATTCGGATGGTCGAGTTGGGAGCAAAGCTGCGCTTCGCGTTCAAAGCGTCTGAAATTGGCTGTTTTGGCAGTAAGTTCCGGCGGCAGAACTTTGATGACGACCGTACGGTCAAGTTTCGTATCCTGCGCTTTATAAACAGTTCCCTGTCCGCCCGCGCCGATTTTTTCTAAAATTTTGTATTGGTTAATATTTTCGCCAACCATACGTTGTTTTGATTGTTTTCTTTATTAATTGGTTGGAAGTCTGAATCTAATTTAAGTTTGAGCGACAAATTTAAAAAAGGCAAATCTTAAATTGCCGAAAATCAATCAAAAAAAATAATCCACTGTAAAATCAATGGACTATTTTCAATGATAAGTTTCCAAATGTCAATTTTCTCAAAAAATTAACGCTCTCTTCAAATAAAAATCGGCAAACTGCCGATTAATCAAGTGTAATCGTTCAGCCGCGCGGCGGATCGCCCCAACCTGACACGACATATTCGCCGTTTTCGACGATACACGGCACGACTAAATCGCCGCCCGAAAATTCGAGCATTTCCTTTTTTCGTGCCTTATCGTTCTGCGCGTCGTATTCAGTGAATTCGATATTGTTTTCGTTATAATAATCGCGGGCTTTGTCGCAATACGGACAGCCCGGCTTCGTATAAATTACTAATGACATAAATTAAAATAATTCTCCTTATTCCCAATAAGTTTATCACTCATCAGTTATCAGTCAACAATCAGCAGTTATCATTTTGCCGGCAATGTTTGACTTATGATAACCGATAACTGATAACTGATGAGTGATGAGCGATATTTTTGAACCGTTTGAAAAACTTGTCGAAATCGAAATTATCGGTGAAAAGCGCGAAGTTCCCGAAAACAATTCGCTGCTTCGATGTTTGCAATATCTTTCGATGGAAACCGTTTCTTACGGCGATTTTTGCTGGAACGGCGAATGTGCAAACTGCCGGGTTTGGTTGGAAAACACAGCTAAAGATAAACCTGTTTTGGCTTGCCGGACAAAAGTGCGCGAAAATATGAAAATCGTAAAAATGTGTGGTGAAATCGAGTTGGACATTTAACTTTTCTACTGCTTTATTGATATATTGACGCTTTGGATTAAGTTAATTCGGTTGAAAATTAGCATTTCTATCAAAATGATTAGACGTATTTATTATTTGCGCGATGGATTTGTTACAAACAATTTCATAAAATAACGACAAGATAAACTTTTTCAAAAAAATACGTTATTTGTTCTATAAGTTTTTATATTCAGGGAATTATTAAAAGGTTTTGCAAATCGAAATAACAGAAACGGGTTCACAACCCATTTTATTTGCCTTCGGAGTAAATCATAAAACTGCTTCGATTGAGGTTAGGGAAAAAATCTACGTTCACGACGACGAAGTTCTTGAGTTGCTCGGCAAACTCAAGGAAACGCTCTCCGAATGTATGATTTTATCAACCTGCAATCGGACGGAGATTTACGGCGTACATCCGACGGGCGAGGTTGATTTCGATTTCTACAAAAACCTTTTGATTGACTTTAAAAATGCCTCCGTTATTGTTGGTGAGAATGATTTTTTCTCATTTATTTCCTGCGCGGCGTGTCAGCAGCTTTTTCACGTTGCGACGAGCGTGGATTCAAAAATTATCGGCGATACGCAGATTTTGCAGCAACTTAGACGTTCTTATTTGACGGCAAAAGACGGCGATTATACGAGTAAAATTCTCGACCAGCTTTTGCAGAGGTCTTTGAAAATCGGCAAACAAACTTACACGCAGACGGCGATTCACAAAGGCGCGGTTTCGATCAGTTTGGCGGCGGTTGATCTTGCGCTGAAAACTTACGGAGCATTGCACGACAAAAATATCCTGATCATCGGCGCGGGCGAAACGGCGCGTTTGACCGCCGAATGTCTTTTGAAATTAAAAATCGGCAAAATTTCGGTTACGAACAGAACAAAGGAAAACGCCGAAGATTTCTTGAAAGGATTGCATCAATCTTTCGATTTTGAAAGCGAAGTAATTGACTTTGAAAATTTCCGCGATAATTTGAACGAAACCGATATTGTCATAAGTTCGACGAGTTCGCCCGAATACATTTTGTTTGAGAAGGATTTTGAAAAACAAGTTAAAAAGATTTTTCTGATTGACATTGCTCTGCCGCGCGACATTGCGCCCGAAGTCGTTGAAAATGAATTCGTAACGCTCAAAAACATAGACGATTTGCATTCGGTTGTTGACGCGAATTTCAAAAAACGAATGGCGGAAATGGCAAAAGTCAAAAAGATAATTTACCGTGAAATGGGCGATTTCCTTGTTTGGTATTATTCGCAGCCTTTGCTTCCGGCTTCATTCAAATCCGGTCAAAAACCCGATTATAAATCAATTGAAGAGATCAAAAAGATCAAAGAGTTTCTGGCGGCAAACGCTTCTTGGTTTCACAAAATGGCGCGTCAAAAAGATGTCAGAAACGAACTGGACGACCATAAAAATCTAGTCAAACAACTTTTTGCAATGAAACATTCCACGCTAAGTGAGGCAAGCGTTGAAAAATAAATTCGTTATCGGTTCACGCGGCTCTGAACTCGCTCTCTGGCAGACAAATCACGTCAAAGCCGCGCTCGAAAAACACTTTCCCGCAATAAATCTCGAAGTAAAAATTATCAAAACGACGGGCGACAAACTGCTCGATGTCGCGCTGGCGAAAATCGGCGACAAAGGTTTATTTACAAAACAAATCGAAACCGCGCTTTTGAACGGCGAAATTGATTTGGCGGTTCACAGTTTAAAGGATTTGCAAACTACACAGCCCGAAGGACTTTGCATCGGCGCGGTGTCAAAGCGCGAAAAGCCGAATGATGTCTTGATTTCCAGAAAATATTCTTCGATTGACGAATTGCCAAAAAACGCGAAAGTGGCGACGGGCAGTTTGCGGCGCAAAAGTCAGATTTTGCATTATCGCAATGATTTGGAAATTTTCGAGATTCGCGGCAACGTGCCGACGCGCCTTGAAAAGTTTGCCGAATCGGATTTGGACGCGATGATCTTGGCTTATGCTGGCGTTCACCGTCTTGAATTGGACGAACATATCGCCGAAATTATTCCGTTTAACATAATGCTTCCGGCAGTCGGACAAGGCGCGATGGCGATTGAAATCCGTGAAGATGACACAGAATTGAAAAAGTTTTTGAAGATTTTAAATGATGAGAAAACGCACATTTGCATCACGGCAGAACGCGCATTTTTGCGAACTTTGGAAGGCGGCTGTCAAGTTCCGATTGGCGCAAATGCCGTGATTGAAGATGATACGATTCAACTTGAAGGAATGGTCGGCAACTTAAACGGCAACGTAAATTTGCGCGAAAAAATTTCGGGCGCAAAAAGCCAAGCCGCGAATTTGGGAATTAAATTGGCGCAAAGTTTAATCGAAAAAGGCGCGAACGAAATCTTGGAGCAAACACGCGAAAAGGTCGAAAACACTGAGGAAGAAGTTATTTGATGAAAAAGATTTTAGTCGTTAGAGAGTTTGATAAATTCAGCGAAATTTTGTCGGAAAACGGTTTTGACATCATCAATTTGCCGCTGATTGAAACAAAACCGCTCGAAGATTTGCGCGAATTTGAAGCGAAACTCAAAAATATTACGGATTGCGACGGCATTTTTTTAACAAGTAGAAACGCGGCGCGTATTTTGGCTGACAAGTTGCGCGAACAAAATATCAATTACGGCGGCAAAGTTTATGTTTTGGGAAAGCGCGGTTTTGAAATTTTGAAGGATGCAAATCTAGATTTGGTTTTTGATGAAACGGCGAATACGGCAGAAGAAATGCTTTCGGAAATCACACCGGAAGAATTAAAAGACAAAAGACTGCTGTTCGTGCGCGGCGAAAAATCTCTGCGCGTCGTGCCGGATTTTTTGGCTGATGTGGCAAAAGTTGATGAAGTTATCGTTTACAAAACGCGCAAAATCGCGGTTGAAGTTGATAAGCTAAACGAAATTCGTAAACAATTTGAAAAAAGCGAAATTTCCGCCGCGTGTTTTTTCAGTCCGAGCGGCGCGGAAAGTTTTTTAGAGCAATTCGGCGCGGAAATACTGCATCAAACAAAGATTGCAACTATTGGAAAAACAACCGCCGATTTTTTTAAGCAGCGGAACTTGAATGTTGATTTTGTTTCGCCGAAAGCGATGGCAGAAGATTTTGCTGTTGAATTGATTGATTATTTGAAAGAGAATTTGCCCACGAAACACACGAAAAGTGCGAAAAAAGAAAATTAATTTTTCTTTGTTTTCATTTCGTGTTTTTAGTGTGTTTCGTGGGCAAAGTAATTTTACTATTTTGGAAAATTCACTATTTATAAAAGCCTGCAAAGGCGAAAAAACAGAGCGAACGCCGGTTTGGATTATGCGTCAAGCCGGACGTTATTTGCCGGAATACCGCGCGATTCGTGAGAAATACGATTTTTTGACGACCTGCAAAACGCCGGAATTGGCTTCGGAAATTACGATTCAGCCGATTGATATTATCAAGACGGACGCGGCGATTTTGTTTTCGGACATTCTCGTGATTCCCGAAGCGATGGGAATGCACCTCGAAATGGTCGAATCGAAAGGTCCGGTCTTTGACAATCCGATTCGCGCAGCTTCGGATTTAGAGAAATTGGACACGGAAAACGTCGTCGAACGGCTCGATTATGTGATGCAAGCCGTCAAAATGACAAAGGAAAAACTCAACGGGCGCGTTCCGCTGATCGGTTTTTCCGGTTCGCCGTGGACGCTTGCGGCGTATATGGTCGAAGGAAAAGGCTCGAAAAACTTCGATATTATCAAGAGTTTTGTTTACAACGAACCCGAAGCGGCGCACAAACTTTTACAGATTTTGGCAGATTCGGTTGTCGAATATCTGAACGCGAAAATCCGCGCCGGATGCGATGCCGTGCAGATTTTCGATACTTGGGCTTCGATACTTACGCCGCACGATTTTGAAAAATATTCGCTGAAATATATGCGTTATATTTGCGAAAATCTCGAAACAAACGGGAAACCCGTCATCGTTTTTGCCAAAGGCGTTAGTTCGTATAAAGGTTTAGCGGAATTAAAATGCGATGTTTTGGGCGTTGATTGGTCACGCAACATCGGCGACGTGCGCGAGGAAATCGGCGGCGCGAAAGGTTTGCAGGGAAATCTCGACCCGACGGTTTTGTTCGCGCCGCGCGGTAAAATCCGCGAAGAAACCGAACGGGTTTTGCAAAGTTACGGCAAACACAACGGACATATTTTCAATCTCGGACACGGCATCACGCCGAAAACTCCGGTTGAAAACACGCAGTATTTTGTCGAATGCGTGAAGGAATTGAGCGCGAAATATCACTCGGATGATTAGCGTGGCGGCAATTATGCTATCATAACGATAGCATCTTGGAGGTTTAGTTATGCCTAATGTTTTAGTGAGAGATTTAGAAACGACGGTTTTGGAAAAATTAAAAAAAAGAGCTGCCGAAAACGGGCGTTCGCTGCAAAGTGAGGTTCATTTTATCATCAGTTATTTTGTTGAGAGCGAGCCTTTATCTGATGTTGAAGTGGCGCGGAAAATAAAAAACTCCCTGCGCGACAGAAATCACAGCGACAGCGCGGAACTTTTACGCGAGGACAGAGCGCGGTGATAAAGGTCGTTGACGCGAGCGTCGCGGTCAAGTGGTATGTTCCTGAGATTTACGAACAGGAAGCGAATCGGTTGCAATCCGGCGGAGATATTTTGCACGCGCCGGAGCTTATTTTGCCGGAATTTTCCAACATTATTTGGAAAAAAGTTAGGCGCGGAGAAATCACGGACAAAGAAGGAAACAAGATAGTTGATGCTTTTGCGAAAAGAAATTTACAAATCCATTCGCACAAAAGCGTCATCAAATCAGCATATACGGGCGCGATAATGACTAATCGAACCGTTTATGATTGGACATATCTTGCTCTTGCCATTGCTCTTTCCTGCGAATTTGTAACTGCCGACGAGAAATTTTATAAGGCTTTAGAGCCGACTAAACTAAAGAAACATCTGCTTTGGATTGGCGATATTTAAGAGGAGATTAGCCACGAACAAACACGAAAAAGACACGAATGATTTTTAATTTAACCGCAGATTTTCGCAGATGAACGCAGATGGAAGACGGAAAGAAAGTTGAACATTTAATTTATGAAGACGGAGTAATTTCAGTTGCACTTTTCTCAAAAAATGAAAAAGCGGCTGAGAGAAGTTTATTCAACATCCAAATAAGGTATTTACAACCGCAAAATTATCGAAATAAAGAAGACGAATTGGTCAATTTAACAAATGTTATGGGTGGTGAAACAGATTGGTTTATTGTTCCATATTCATTCAGCGTAGCGATTGCCAAAACATTGATTGAGCAAAAAATTTCAGGTTTGACAGGATTTAGCGAAGACGGTTTTGGGCGAATGATAAAATGGTTAAATGAATTGGAAGAAATACAAGATTCGATGTGTTACTGAAATCACTTTGCGCGATTCATTTTAATTAATCATCGAATTTATCTGCGTTCATCTGCGAAAATCTGCGGTTAATTTTCTTTAAAAATTTCGTGCTTGTTCGTGGCAAAAAAACAGTTTTATGAAAAATTTTGGCGAAATTGATATTGAATTGCTGAAAAGATTTAATCAGCCGGGACCGCGTTACACTTCGTATCCGACCGCGCCATTGTTTTCGCAGGAATTTACGGCGGCGGATTTTGAGCGTGAGATAATTGACACGAACGAAGGCGAAAACACGGGCGATATTTCGCTTTATTTTCACTTTCCTTTTTGCGAAAAACTCTGTTATTTCTGCGGCTGCAATATGCTGGTAACAAAAGATCGGACGGCGATCAGCGGTTATAACGATTATTTGAAACGCGAAATCGAATTGATCGCGCCGTTGATTTCCAAAAATCGCCGCGTCGAGCAGATGCACTTCGGCGGCGGAACGCCTTCTTATTTAACGCCTGATGAAATCCGAAACATCGGCGCGTTTATCAAATCGAAATTCGCTTTTTGCAACGATCTGGAAGCGAGTGTCGAAATTGATCCGCGAAATTTGACGCGCGAACATCTCGAAGCGTTCCGCGAAATAGGTTTTAACCGCACGAGCTTCGGTGTGCAGGATTTTAATTTGCAGGTGCAGGAAGCGATCAATCGCGTGCAAAGCGAGGAAATTACGCGGCAAACCGTGATTTGGGCGCGTGAACTCGGTTATAAAAGCGTCAATATTGATCTGATTTACGGTCTGCCGCATCAAACTTTGTCGAATTTTGCCGAATCGGTTGAAAAAGTGATTGACATTTCGCCCGACCGCATCGCCGTTTTTAATTACGCGCACGTTCCGTGGCTCAAAAAACATCAGAATATTATTAAAACCGAAGATTTACCGTCGCCGGATGAACGCTTGCAGATTTTGAAAATGACGATTGAAAAACTCGTCGCGTCGGGTTACGAATATATCGGAATGGATCATTTTGCCAAGCCGACCGACGATTTGGCGATAGCGCAGAAAAATAATACTTTGTATCGCAATTTTCAAGGCTATTCGACCAAAGCCGGCGCGGATGTTTACGCCTTCGGTCTGTCGGCGATCTCGCAGTTTCAAAACATTTACGCGCAGAATTTGAAAAATATCAAAGATTATTACACGCGGGTTGATGAAAATTTGCCCGCCACAAATGTCGGCTATCGAATGACTTTCGACGACCACGTTCGTAAAGAAACGATTATGCAGTTGATGTGTCATCTCGAAATTAACAAACGCGGCATCGAAGATAAATTCGACATCAATTTCGAAGAATATTTCGCTTGGGATGTTCCGAAATTGCAGACTTTTATTGACGAAAATTTGCTGGTAAATGATAAAGATAAAATCAAAATCATCGGCGCGGGAATTTTGATTATCCGCAATGTAGCGATGTGTTTCGACGCTTATCTGGAAAAAATGATGAAGGAAAAACCTGTATTCTCGAAAACGGTTTAGTAAAGAATTTTATGAGCGTCATTTTTGAATCACAAGGTATCGAATTTGAATGGGATGAGGAAAAATATGCTATCAATCTTCGCAAGCATAACGTAAAATTTGAAAAAGCCGCCGAAGTTTTCTTTGATGAATTATGTCAATTCGGTGATGTGTCGGTTGCGGAAGAATTGAGAGAATTTATCGTCGGTTTTACTTTTGATTTCAATCTTTTGTTCACCGTTTTGTCGAATGCGGCGAGCGATTCAGAATAATCTCAGCGCGTCAGGCAACCGCTGAAGAAGAAAAATATTATGCGAGAAAAAAATAAAAAAATAATCACGCCCGAAGGTTTTGAACTCAAATTTTACGAGCGCGAATCCGCCGAAGTGAAGCTCAATATCCCGAAAGACGTTTTGGAAACTTTGCAGGAAATCGCCGACAAAAAAGATATGTCGGTCGAATCGGTTCTCAAGTTTTTCATCGGACAAGGTTTGCGAAAAGAATTAGATTCAAAATCCGCATCCGATCTGATGAAGAAAAGATTAAATTCGCGCAAGAAAATTGAGAAAACGGAAGACATTGAATTGGCAGCTTGAGAAAGAAATTTAGCCACAGATTTTCACAGATAGACACGGATTCAAGAAAGATTTTTTGACAATTGTTTTTATCGGTTTTGGTTTTTATCCGAATTCATCTGTGAAAATCCGTGGTTAAAAAATGGATTTAAAATGCAAGAAAAAATTGGCGTAGTTTTATTAAATCTCGGCGGACCTGATTCGCTCGAAGCGGTTGAGCCGTTTCTTTATAATTTGTTTGTTGACCCGGATATTATCAATTTTCCGGGCAGTTTTTTGTTTCGTGAATGGCTGGCGAAACTGATTTCTAGTAAAAGACATCCGAAGATTCAGGAGCAGTATAAACAAATCGGCGGCAAATCTCCGCTCAAGGATTTTACGCTCGGACAGGCGAAACTTTTGGAAGAAAAGTTGAACGAGAAATTTCCCGCAAAGGTTTATGCCGCAATGCGTTACTGGCATCCGTTCACCGAAGAAACTTTGGACGAACTCGAAAAGGAAAAAATTACAAAGGTAATTTTGCTGCCGCTTTATCCGCAATATTCCAAAGCGACAACCGAATCGAGCGTTAAGGAATGGAAAAAACAGCTTGAAAAGCGCGGAAACACCGATATTGAATGGAGTTTAATCGAATATTATTACGATTTTCCGCCTTATATTGATGCTTTTGTCGAGCGCATCAATCAAGGTTTGGAAAAATTTCCCGCCGAAAAACGTGCTGACGTTCACATATTATTTTCGGCACACGGAACGCCGATGAAACTCGTCCGCGAAGGCGATCCGTATTCGGCGCACATCAAAAAAACCGTCGAAGCGGTCATTGAACAAGGCGGTTTCAAACAAAATTCGAGCCTTTGCTATCAATCAAAAGTCGGACCGCAAAAATGGCTCACGCCGTCCACGCCCGCGACGATTGAAGATTTGGCGAAAAAAGGCGAAAAACTGATGCTCACCGTTCCGATTGCCTTTGCTTCCGACCATCTCGAAACGCTTTTTGAAGTCGGCATCGAATTTAAACATCTGGCGAAAACAAAAGGCGTTGAACAGTTTGAAGTTACGGAAGGTTTGAATTATTCGGAAAAATTTATTGACGCGCTCGCGCAACTCGTTTTTCAAAAAGCGAAAGATTTTGAAACGAAAAGTGCGGCGGCGAAAAGTTAAATATTATGAGTAATTGCGATTTGGAGAAAATTTTTGGTGGTTTAGCCGAACAACTTCCACTTGCTACGAATGGGAACGAAAGTTTTACTTTCACAATTGAAAATCTTCCGGTATTGCCTTCAGTGCTTGAAACGCAAAATCTATATATCAAAAGATCACAATGTACTTATAACGATTCGTGCAGATATGATTCAGTGCATTTAAACGCACATAAAGAAACTTACCGATTTTTAGGACTTCTAATTTTATCGGCGGTTTTTCATCCGCAGTCTTCAAATGTTTTAGTGAAATTGAATCATCCCGAATCTGACATCACCAATTTGGCAATTGAATTTCCTCATTCGGTCTTTCCAAATTTGCCTTCCGGTTATCACACAAAACCTTTTGCGTTTAAATATTATCCGATGATTTCTTGGAAACATCCTTTTGACAAATGCGTCAACCCGGAAAATTTACCTTGTTTCAGTTTGTCTTATATGGAAGGTTTTCTTAATACCGATGAAGAATGGAATAAGCGCGATACTGTGAAAATATTCGGCAGAGATACGGGAATGGTTTTGTTTGCAGAGTTGCTTCTCAATGCCGCTTTGCCGCAAAACGAAGAAGATGAATATTCGCTTGAAGGCGAAAATGGTTTTCGCGGGGTTGGAATAAACAGCGCAGAAGTTAAAATGTTTTTACCCGGACACATTTTTTGGTTTGATGAACATTGGTAATGATACAAACATTTTGTTCAAATCCTAACCGAAATTGTTTCACTTTTAGTTTTTACCATCAAATCACCGTTTCGTCGCTGATAATCGAATCTTTCGGGACGATAATAATTCCTTCGCGGATGAAATATGAGCCGTTTTCGCCGTCGAGATTTTCGACGTTGTCTTTGTTTATTAACTGCACATTGCTGCCGATGCGGGCATTTTTATCAATGATAGCGCGGCGGACGACGGAATTTGAACCGATGCCGATGTGCGGAATCTTTTGAGTTGCTTTGGCGTTTATCTCGTCAAAGGATTCGTAAAAATCCGCGCCCATTATTATCGAATCTTCGATTTTCACACCGTCGTCAATCCGGCTTCGCAAGCCGAGAATCGAATTTTTGGCAGACACACCGTTTAAGATACATCCTTCGCTAACCATCGTGTTGGTGATGTCGCAATCGTGGAGTTTTGACGGCGGAAGATAACGGCTGCGTGTGTAAATCGGCGCGTCGGTGTTGAAAAAGTCAAATTTCGGCAATGGCGCAGAGAGATCGAGATTGGCTTCGTAAAAGGAGCGAATCGTCCCGATGTCTTCCCAATAATGTTTAAAAAGATGCGCCTGCACATTCAGTTTTTTAATCGCCGAAGGAATTATTTCGCCGCCGAAATCATAACGCGCCTCGTCTTCGTCAAGCAGTTCGACAAGTTTTTTATAATCGAAAACATAAATGCCCATCGAAGCGAGAAACGGGCGTTTTGCCGATTCTTCTTCGGTCAAACCGAAACGGGTCGTGTTCACGCGCATTGATTCCAAAGCGTCGCCTTTCGGCTTTTCCTTAAATTCGATAATGCGCCCGTCGTCATCGGTTTTGAGCAAACCGAATCCGGTGGCATCTTCGGGGGTTGACGGAATGACGGAAACGGTCAAATCGGCGTTTGTTTCAAAATGACGCTTGAGGAATTTGCGATAATCCATACGGTAAAGATGATCGCCGGAGAGAATCAAAACCGTATTGACGCGCCAATCGCGGATGTGCGGAATCATCTGCCGCACCGCGTCTGCCGTTCCCTGAAACCACTGCGGCGAATCGTGCCGTTGTTCGGCGGCGAGAACTTCGACAAAGCCGGTTGAAAAACTGGAAAAACGATAAGTGCGCGAAATATGCCGGTTTAACGACGCTGAATTAAACTGCGTTAAAATAAAAATCTGCGTGATGTCGGAATTGATGCAGTTTGAAATCGGCACATCAACCAACCTGTATTTTCCACCAAGCGGAACAGCGGGTTTTGCCCGTTCTTTCGTCAAGGGAAAAAGCCGCGTTCCCGCGCCGCCGCCCAAAATTACCGCTACAACGTTTTCGTATTGTTCCATAATGTAAAAATTTTATCTGATTTTTCCGCTTCCAGAATAGCCGTATTCAATGAATTATTTCAAGCCCGACAATCATAAATCGTCAGCTCTTTGACATTTCTTTTTGAGCGTGTTAATTTCATCAATACCATTGATGTTGCTTATGTAATATATTGGTAAAAGTTGTTCTTTTTCAGTCTAAAATTCTTTGGAAAACACTTTCTATTTGAAAGTTGAGAGGGAAAGCGGGCGAAAATCCCGCACGGTCGCGCCACAGTGAGTTAAAGAATAAAGGATAAAGGATAAAGGACAAAGTTAAGATTTAACTTTCGCCCTTTGCCTTTCGCCTTTCGCCTTTAAGAAGTCTGGTAACCTTTTTCAGAGTTTTTTAGCTTAAACGATCTCGCGTCAAGACGTTTGGCTGAACAGGTAGAATTTCTTTTTTTCTCTTTTTGATTGGTAAAGAGTCCTGTCGTCCTTGCTTTTTATGTTTTGAGGCAAGTTTTGACAGGGCTTTTTATTTTGAGAAATTTCACACACAGCCAAGTTTTTCATTCATCTTCGCGTCTTCGCGGGAAGATTTTTCTTTTTTTAGCATTTGTTTTTCTTTTCACCAACTGCCGAACCGAACCGGCTAAACTGCAAATCATTACGCCGACACGCGAGATTACCGATGATTTGGGTCATACGGTAAAACTTCCCGAAACAATTGAACGCGCCGTTTCGCTTGCGCCGAATCTGACGGAAACCGTCTTCGCCGTCGAAGCGGGCGATAAACTCGTCGGCAGAACGAGTTACGACAACTTTCCGCTTGAAGCACAAAAAATCCAAACCGTCGGCGACACTTTAAATCCGAACATCGAAAACATTATCGCTCTCAAACCGCAAATCGTTTTGGTTTCAACCGCTTCGCAAATCGAAACTTTCACCAAACAGCTCGAAGAGCAAAAAATTGCGGTTTTCGTTACGAATCCGAATAGCTTGGACGATATTTATAAAAGCATTTATCAAATCGGCGAAATTTTTAATAAAGCTGCAAAAGCGCGTGAAATTGTTGACAATTTAAAACAGCGCGTCGCCGATGTCGAAGCGCGAACTGCTGATGTCAAAGATGTAAAAGTGTTTTTGCAAATCTCGAAAGAACCGCTTTTCACAATCGGCAAAGAATCGTTTTTAAATGATTTGATAAATCGTGCGGGCGGAGTTTCGGTAACGGAAAATGTGGCGACGGCTTATCCGAAATTGAGTAAGGAAACGGCTTTGGCGTTAAATCCCGAAGCGATAATTTTATCGGACAGCGCGGATAACAAAGAACCGAATGAAGTTTTCAAAAATTCTCCGGCGATGAAAAACAATAAAGTTTTTCGCGTAAACGCCGATATTATTTCGCGTCCATCGCCGCGAATCGTTGACGCACTCGAACAAATCGCGCGTGATTTGCACCCGGAAAGTTTTCAATGAAAAGCGCAAAGCAGGAAGTTCAAAGTCCAAAGTCCAAAGTTCAAAGTTTTCGTTTTGGCTTGGTTTTGATTTTCGCGCTTGGGCTGACAATTTTTATCGCCGCGCTTTTGGGTAGCGAAAAACTTTCGTTCTTTGAATTAAACGAACAGCAGAAAACGATTTTGTTTGATATTCGTCTGCCGCGCATTCTGCTCGGCGCGAGTGTCGGCGCGAGTCTGGCATTGGCGGGCGCGAGTTTGCAGTCGCTGCTTAGAAATCCGCTTGCCGAACCTTATCTGTTGGGCGTTTCAAACGGCGCGGCACTCGGCACGATGCTTGCTTTTGTATTTTTTGCACAATTTGAATTGGCACGCCCGGTTTTTGCATTTGCCGGCGCGAGTCTGGCAACTTTTGTTGTTTATCAAATGGCGAAAAGCCGCGCCGGAATGAATGTCGAAAGACTCGTTTTATCCGGCGTGATTGTAACGACTTTCTTATCGTCAATCATTGTTTTGCTGACTTCCCTTTTGGACGCGGCGAAACTTCGCAGCTTTACATTTTGGCTTTTGGGGGATTTGTCGCAGTCAACCATAAACGGTTTTTATTTGAGTTCTGCCGCCGTCATCATCGGCGCGATAATTTTAATGAAAAATGCGCGGGCGTTGAATTTAATGATGATCGGCGAACGCGACGCTTTCGATTTCGGCGTGGAGGTCAACAAAACACGGCTTGCTGTTTTTGCTTCCTCAAGTTTATTGGTCGGGACGGCGGTTGCGGCGAGCGGTTCAGTCGGTTACGTCGGTTTAATCGTGCCGCATTTAGTTCGGCTGGCAATTGGCAGCGATAATCGTCTGGTAATTCCCTTTTCGGCACTTGCAGGCGCGATTTTTGTAATTTTGGCTGACACGGTTGCGCGTGTGGCGATTGCGCCGCGTGAATTACCCGTCGGCGCGATTACTGCTTTGATCGGCGCGCCGATGTTTATCTATCTGTTGCGGAGAAACTAGCCACGAATTACACAAATAACACGAATGTTTTTTAAAATAATTGTTCGTGTTATTTGTGTAATTCGCGGCTCAAAAAAATGTTAGATGTTCAAAACATTTCAATAAATTACGGCGTTTGCGCTGTCGTGCAGGATATTTCATTTTTGCTCGAAGCGGGAAAAATCATTGTGCTGCTTGGTGCAAACGGCGCGGGAAAAACGACGCTTTTGAAATCTTTGAACGGAGGTTTGCCAATTGCAGACGGCGAGATTTTATTGAATAACAAAGCAATAAAAAATTATTCACGGCGTGAAATCGCGCAGAAAATCGCCGTCATCGCGCAGGAAAACGAAACGAAATTTCCCGTGTCGGTTCTGGAATTTGTTTTGTCCGGCAGATTCGCACACGGCGCGGCGTTCGGTTGGGAAACGAAAAAAGATTTGCAAATCGCGCTCGATTGCTTGGAAAAATGCGATTTACAAACTTACGCAAACCGAACGATGAACCAACTTTCCGGCGGCGAACGTCAGCGCGTTGTTTTAGCGCGAGCTTTGGCAACCGAAGCCGAAATTCTGCTGCTCGACGAACCGACGGCGAATCTCGATTTGGCGCATCAGGCGTTGATGTTTCGCTTGATAAAAAATAAATGCGAAACCGAATGCGGCGCGGCGATTGTCATCACGCACGATTTGAATCTCGCGGCGGAATTTGCCGATGAAATTATTTTGCTGAAAAACGGCAAAATCACGGCAAAAGGTGCGCCCGAAAAGGTCTTTACCGAAGAAAATTTACACGAAATCTTCGGCGTAAAAGTCTTGCTGGACAAAAATCCGGCGAGCGCAAATGTTAGAGTAACGACACTCTATTGAAAAGAAGTTAGCCACGAATTGCACGAATAACACCAATAAAATCATAAAAAATAATTCGTGTTATTTGTGTAATTCGCGGCAAAAAGTTGAAAACAAAAGGCGCAAAGGAACGCGGTGCAAATCCGCGACTGCCCACGCAACAGTGATTGAAAGGATAAAGGCGAAAGGATAAAGGCGAAAGTTTTAATTTTAGCCTTTATCCATCATCCTTTATCCTTTCAAAGTCTGGAACTTTGCCCGTTTGTTGAGAAATAAAAACCACGTTCCGCGCTGGGCGGACAAGGAGAAATATGAGAATTATAAAAATTTTAAGTTTGATTTGTTTTTTGACAATTAGTATTTGGGCGCAAACAGGCGCAACAATCTCAGGAACGGTAAGAAATGGTGGAAAACTTGTTTCAAATGCTTTTGTAACACTTTTGCACAGCGACAACAGTATTTACAAAACGACAACGACAAATGAAAAAGGCGAATATCTTTTTTCGGATATTGAAAATGGCGACTATGAAATAAAAGTCGAATATAACGATAATTCTTCTTTGAAAAGCAGTACATCACCGACATTTTCCGTCAATGGAAAACCAATCAGACACGACATTGACGGCGTAATTTATAACGATACGACAATTCAGGAAAAGGTTGATGTCAATATTTCTGCGGGAACAACGCAAACGCTTGACGAAGTTTCCAAAACCGTCAACATAATTGATTCACAAGAATTACGCGACCGCGCGGATTTTGCGCTGGTGGAAACTTTACGAACAATTCCCGGTTTTCGCGTTCAGCAATTGGGCGGTTTCGGACGCACGGCTTCGATAAAAACGCGCGGTTTGCGAAATCAGGACACGGCGGTTTTGATTGACGGCATTCGTTTTCGTGATGCTTCGGCGATTACGGGCGACGCTTCGCCGTTTTTGTCGGATTTTACTCTGACGAGCGTATCAAAAATCGAAGTTTTACGCGGTTCGGGTTCATCGCTTTACGGCACGAATGCGATTGGCGGCACGATTGATTTTCAAACGCCGAAACCGCAATCAGGTTTTCACGGACAAATCGGCGGCGCGGTCGGCGGTTTGGGTTTGGGACGTTTTCGCGGCAATGTGTCCGACGGCACGAAAGACGGCAAATTCGGCTTTAATCTCGGCGTGTCGCGCACCGTCTATACAAAAGGAATTGACAGCGAAGACGACGCACACAATACGAATTTTCAATCGCGCATCGAATACAATCCATTTGAAAAAACAAATATTTCGGCGCGGTTTTTCGTTTCCGATGCGTATGTGCGGCTCAATTCGAGTCCCGACACATTTGGCACTCCGCCAAGTTCAAACGCGGCGATTATTGATGCGAAACAAGGCGTAAATTTCGTTTTCGACCAAAACGATCCCGACAATTTTCAGAAATCGAAATTTTTTAACGGTCAACTCGTTTTGACGCAGGTTTTTAACGATAAATTAGTTTTGCAAGGTTATTATTCCGGTTTAAAAACATCGCGCAAAAACGACAACGGCGTTTTGGGTGCAGGCTTTCAAAGTGCTTCGACCTCCCTTTTTGAAGGATTGATAAACACAGTCAACGGACATTTTAACTGGACACCAAACCGTTTTAACGAAATCACCGCCGGTTATGAATTTGAACACGAAAAATACGGCAACGACGGTTTCACGCCGTCCGGCGCGGGAAATTTTTTCACCCGCGCTTTTCAGTCGAGCAACACTTTTTACGTGCAGGATTTAATCAAGTTATACAAAAACAAACTGCAAATCGCGGGCGGCGTTCGGGCGCAGTTCTTTAATTTAAAAACGCCGGAATTCAGTGTGAACAATGCGCCTTATACAAATTTGACGCTCGAAAATCCGCCGACTGCTTACACTTTTGACGGCGCAGCTTCGTACTTTTTCAAAACCGGAACAAAAATCCGCGCTCACGTCGGCAACGGTTATCGCGTTCCGTCGCTTTTTGAAAGATTCGGCACATTTTACGCTACATATTTAACACCGAACCAGTTTGTCGCGCTCGGCGCACCGGATTTGAAACCGGAACGCTCGATTGCCTTTGACGCAGGAATCGAACAATCAATTTTCAAAAATCGCGCACGTCTTTCCGCAACATATTTTTACACGAGATTAATTGACATCATCAGTTTCGGAAGTCTGCCGCAGCCCGATCCGTTCGGACGCGACAATTTTGCATCGGGCGGCGGTTATCTCAATACCAAAGGCGGCATCGCCCGCGGCGCGGAATTCAGCGGAAAAATCAGAGCCACGAGTTCAGCCGATATTTTCGCGTCATACACTTTTACAAACAGCGATCAGCGCGTGCCGCAAGTTCCGGGAAATCCGAATATTTCTACCTTAGGAATTCCGAAACACCAATTTACACTCGTCGCCACGCAAAGATTCAAACGCGCCTGGGTGAATTTCGATTTTCTTGCCACAAGCGATTATCTCGCACCGATCTTCAGCAATACGTCTTTTTCAACTTATGTTTATCGCTTTAACGGCAATCGCCGTGCAGATTTAACCGCCGGTTATACTTTTCCGCTTAACAATGAAAAATTAAATTTGCGGATTTTCGGCACTATTGAGAATTTATTTAATTACGATTATTACGAAAATGGTTTCCGAACCGTCGGACGCAACGGCAGAGTCGGCTTGAGCTTCGGATTTTAGAAAGTTTTTTTTAATATTAACTTTTTAAGATTCTTTAATGGCTTTGATGTCGAAAAGTTGTGTTATAATCTGGAAAAAAATAAAAGAGGTATAAAGACTATGAAAAAAAGATTGTTATTTATCATATGTTCGATTTTCATTATGGTTGGATTTGTGTCGGCGCAGACGGCGAAAAGAACCGTTACCAACACCGATTTGGAAAAGTTTCGGCAAAAGCGTTTGGCGAATGAAAGAAGCTATCGTGAAAATTATGAAAGACTCGGTTTTCCTTCGCCGGAAGAATTGGAAGCGAGAAACGAGCAAGACCGCAAAGACCTTTCCGAACTTTCCGCACGGATAGAAAGGGAAAATTACGCACGTGAACAGATACAGCGTGAGGAACAATACCGACGCGAACAGGATATTTTGCGTATTGTCCAATATAATCAGGGCGCAGATTACGGCAACGGCTTTTATTCACCGTTTTATTCGGGCGGCTTTGTCGGTTACGGAGTTTCTAACGGATATTACAACGGTTACGGAAAATTCGGCAGATTCGGAAATTTTGGAAAATTCGGCAGATTCGGAAATTTTGGAAAATTCGGCAGATTCGGAAATTTTGGAAAATTCGGCAGATTCGGACGCGGCGGAAGTTTTTATAATTCGATAACTCCGGGAACGGTTTTCCCGCCGCGCGGCGGAGTTCGCATTAACACAAACGGTGTCAGAATTTCTACCGGTTTTGGCGGAGGGCGAATTTCGACAGGCATCAGAAGTCCGCGTTAATCTAATTTAATATTTCTTTTTGAAGGAGTTTAAAGATAATCAATTATCTTTAAACTCCTTTTTTTTATTTTTAAAAATTCTCAATAAATCAACCGAAACCAACAATAAACTTGACAATAACATCATCATATTTTCTAACAAAAATGATTTAGTGTGAACTTGACATCCGCCTTAAAAATTTGTATTCTAGCACTCATAACTGATGAGTGCCAAGAACTCATTTTGAATAAAGTAAATATATTAGAATATATCTTATAAAGAAGGAGAGATAAATTATATGGCTACAACAATTAAACCATTACACGACCGCGTAATCGTGCGTCGCATAGAAGACAGCACGGACAAAACCGCCGGTGGACTTTACATTCCCGATACGGCGAAGGAAAAACCGCAGGAAGGCGAAGTAATCGCCGTCGGCGAAGGAAAATATAAAGAAGACGGAACGCGCCAAAAACTCGACGTTAAAAAAGGCGACCGCGTTTTGTTCGGCAAATACAGCGGTTCGGAAATCAAAATTGACAATGAAGAATTATTGATGATGCGCGAAGACGAAATTCTCGGAATTATCGAACGCGCCGGAGCAAAGGCTAAATAGGTTTCAGGTTTCAGGTTCAAGGTCCAAGGTTTAATTTTCAATATTGAACCTTGAACCTGAAACCTGAAATTTTTAACAAGGAGATTATAAAAAAATTATGGCTAAACAAGTAGTACACGGAGAAGAGTCGAGAGCGGCAATTTTGCGCGGCGTTAATCAACTCGCCGACGCGGTAAAAGTTACGTTAGGTCCGAAGGGACGCAATGTTGTTATTGACAAAAAATTCGGTTCGCCGACAATCACGAAAGACGGTGTAACGGTTGCGAAAGAAATTGAATTAAAAGACCCGTTAGAAAATATGGGCGCACAGATGGTGCGTGAAGTTGCTTCCAAGACTTCGGATGTTGCCGGCGACGGAACAACGACGGCGACGGTTTTGGCGCAGGCGATTTTCAAAGAAGGCGTTCGCACGGTTGCTGCGGGCGCAAATCCGATGGCTCTCAAACGCGGCATCGAAAAAGCGGTTGAAAAAGTTGTCGAAGAAATTCACCGGATGGCAAAACCTGTTTCGGGCAACGACATTAAACAGGTCGGCACGGTTTCGGCGAACGGCGACACGAATATCGGACAGCACATTGCAGACGCGATGGAAAAAGTCGGTAAAGACGGCGTGATCACTGTTGAAGAATCGAAAACGATGGACACTTCGCTCGAAGTTGTCGAAGGAATGCAGTTTGATCGCGGCTATCTTTCGCCTTATTTCGTTACCGATCCTGAAAGAATGGAAGCGGTTCTCGAAAATCCGTATATTCTGATCAACGAAAAGAAAGTTTCTTCGATGAAAGACCTTCTGCCGATTCTCGAACAGGTTGCCAAACTCGGCAAACCGCTTTTGATTATCGCCGAAGATGTTGAAGGCGAAGCACTTGCAACTTTGGTTGTCAACAAATTGCGCGGAACTTTGAATGTTGCGGCGGTTAAAGCACCGGGATTCGGAGATCGCCGCAAAGCGATGCTCGAAGATATTGCGGTGATGACCGGCGGAAAAGTTATCAGCGAAGATATGGGCGTGAAACTGGAATCAATCACGGTTGACGATCTCGGACAAGCCGCGAAAATCACGATTGACAAAGACAACACGACGGTTGTTGACGGCAACGGCGCGGACGCTGAAATGCAGGGACGCGTTAAATTGATTCGCAACCAAATCGAAGAAACATCTTCGGATTACGACCGCGAAAAATTGCAGGAACGTCTCGCAAAATTAGTCGGCGGCGTGGCGATTATCAAAGTCGGCGCGGCAACCGAAACCGAAATGAAGGAAAAGAAAGCCCGCGTTGAAGACGCGATGCACGCAACCCGCGCGGCTGTCGAAGAAGGAATCGTTCCGGGCGGCGGTGTCGCATTGGTTCGCGCTTCCAAAGTTCTTGACAATTTTGAAACCGATGCCGAAGATTCCGACGAACAAATCGGTGTTTCGATTGTCAAACGCGCACTCGAAGAACCGCTTCGACAAATCGCCAACAACGCCGGCAAAGAAGGCGCGGTGATCGTCGGCAAAATCAACGACAACGACAGCGAAAATTACGGCTTCAACGCTTCGAGCGAAAAATTTGAAGACCTCGTTGCAGCCGGAGTCATTGACCCCGCGAAAGTTACGCGCACAGCATTGCAAAACGCGGCTTCAATCGCCGGTTTAATGCTGACCACCGAAGCAATGATCGCCGATTCACCTGACGAAAATGAAGGCGCACACGGCGGCGGAATGCCGGGCGGTATGGGCGGAATGGGAATGGGAATGTAGTCTGAAGTTTCAGACTATGGATTTCAAATTCCAGATTAAAGAAAAGACTCCGTTCGGTTTTGAGCGGAGTCTTTTCTTTGTGGGTAACGCGAAATATTTTCGCCGCATCAAATTTTACGTTATAATCAGTCCGTCCAGAGGAAATAAAAATATGGAAACACTTGTTTTGGAAGGAACTTGGGAAGAAATAGCCAAACACGAGAAGGAGTTTAACGGGCGGCGTTTGCGCGTTACCGTGATTGATGAAGAGCAAAAACCGGAACCGAATCAAAAAATGCGGGAGATTATGAAACTGGTTAAGGAGAAACAAAAAAATATGCGTTTCACCGACGGCTCGAAAACGCAGGAAATGCTCCGCGCCGCCCGCAGTGGTGGAATGTTCGACGGTGAATTAGATGAGTAATTTGTTTGCGGTTATTCCCGATGCCAATGTTTTGATTGCGCTGTGTGCAAAAGAAACCGATAAACTCCAAACCGCCGAAAACGCTTTCGATAATTATACCAATCAGGGTTATAATTTCTTTGCGCCAAGTGTTTTAGTAGCGGAAGTGATTTTTATTTTATGTCAGAAACTGACTGGCGGTTTGTTATCTCAACTCGAATATGACGAAGCGATTGACGTTTTCGCCGATTATCTGAAAGGCATTACCTTAACGCCGAACGGTGAAGCATCACTTCTTAAACGCGCCGTTGAAATCAGAGATGGTTACGGATGCAGTCGTTCATCAGATGGGCTTTACATCGCGCTTGCCGAAGAACTTGCTAAAACCTACGACACCGAAATCGTTACGTTTGACAGAGGATTTATCAATCAAGCTGCCAAAAATGCCGTAACGGTTAAGGTAAATCTTTTAACCGTTTGAAATGACTGTTATTTCAAAGTAGATGGCTTCGTCTAATTTTTGGCGAAGCCTTTTTATTTGAATTTTATTGTGTAAAAATATATCTTTCTTGCAAATATATATGATTCCCGATAATTTCACAGACGCTTTCGCACAGGTTAAAAATCTCGTCCGACGCTTTAACGCCAACGAGAAGGATTATCTTTCGGCGGAATATCAGGAGGCTAATGTGCGGCAGGAATTTCTCGATAAATTTTTTGTCGCGCTCGGTTGGGACGTTTATCACGAACGGCAGACGAATCCTTATCAGCGCGAGGTTCGCATCGAGAAAAGCATCCAAGTCGAAGGTCGCGGGAAACGTGCCGATTATGCGTTTTTTGTTGCGCCGAATTTTCAGCAGACGCGGTTTATTGCCGAAGCGAAAAAGCCGATTCATAATCTGGAAAATGCGGATTTCTGTTTTCAGGCTTTGCGTTACGGTTGGAACTCGAACACGCCGCTGGCGATTTTGACGGATTTTGATCGGCTTTTTATTTTGGATTCGCGTTATAAACCTTCGATTGAAACGGCGATTTCACGGATTCATAAGCGTTTTCGCTACACGGATTTTGCGGACGAGGAAAAGTTTCGTGAAATTTATTATCTTTTTTCGCGTGAAGCTGTTTTTGGCGATTCGATTGAAAAATATGTCGCCGATTTTCTGAAAGGCGCGAAGAAAAAAGGTAAGCAGATTGTTTCCACGCAAGTTCAGCCGGTTGATGAAGTTTTTTTGAAGGAACTCGACGAACAGCGCGAAAAACTTGCGAAATCGTTTAAGAATCGCAACGCGAATTTGGACGGCGAAGAGTTGACTGAAATCACGCAAAGGACGCTTGATCGGCTTGTGTTTATACGCTTTCTCGAAGACAAACTCGTTGAAGCAAACGAACTCATCAACAATTTCGGTGCGGGAAAAAATTCGGCTTGGCAGGATTTTACAAACGAATCGGTCAGGCTTAACAAAATTTACAACGGCATAATTTTCAAGCCGCATTCGATTCTTGATAATCCGAATTTTGCGCCCGACGAACGTGCTTTTGAAGAAACACGCGATTGGATTTCGGCGCGAAATTCGGCTTACGATTTTAATACGATTCCGATTCACATTCTCGGCAGTATTTACGAACGCTTTTTGGGCAAAACGATTGTCGCCACCGACAAACGCGCCCGAATCGAGGAAAAACCCGAAGTCCGAAAAGCGGGCGGAGTTTATTACACGCCCGAATATATTGTCCGCTATATTGTCGAAAAGACGATTGGAAAACTCATCGAAAACAAAAAGCCGGAAGAAATCGCCGAAATGCGTTTTGCCGACATCGCTTGCGGTTCGGGCAGTTTTTTGCTCGGCGTGTTTGATTTTCTAATCACGTATCACGTCAAATATTTCAGTGAAAACAAAACGCGGCGTGACAAAGCGTTGAAGGAAGGAATCGCCCGCGAAAATGCGGACGGTGTTTTGCAGTTGACGATTCCATTTAAAAAGGAAATTCTGCTCAACAATATTTACGGCGTTGATCTGGACGCGCAAGCCGTCGAAGTCGCGCAGTTATCGCTTTATCTGAAACTGCTCGAAGAAGAAACGACAAGCACCGCGCAACTTTTAACGGGTTTGCGCGAACAGCTTTTGCCGTCGCTCGATAAAAATATCGTTTTTGGGAATTCTTTGATTGACGACAAACGGATGCTTTTTGATTTTGAACAATTGAAAAGTATCAAACCTTTGAATTTTGAAATGACGTTTCCCGAAGTTTTTAGAAAAGGCGGTTTTGATGCGATTGTCGGAAATCCGCCGTATGTTCGACAGGAACTTTTTTCCGAAAAGAAATGGTATTTTCAAAAGGAATACAAAACTTATCACGGCGTTGCCGATTTATACGTTTATTTTTTCGAGCGTTATATCAATTTGCTGAAAACGGGCGGCGAATTCGGAATTATCGTGGCGAACAAGTGGCTTCGCGCAAATTACGGCGAGCCTTTGCGGAAATGGCTGAAGAAATTCGAGATTTTGGAAATTACCGATTTCGGCGATTTGCCCGTTTTTCAAGGCGCGACGACTTATCCGTGCATCGTCGTCGTTCGCAAAAACGAATCGGACGAAAATTTCAGCGCGGCGGAAATCGAATCGCTCGAATTCGCGCAGAAATCTTTGTCCGATGTCGTTGATGAAACAAAATTTGAAGTCAACAAAAATTTTCTCGCCGATAACGGTTGGTCTTTGACCGACGAAACGGTTCAGAATCTTTTGAACAAACTGCGCGAAAAAGGCGTTCCGCTCGGCGAATATGTTGACGGCAAAATTTATCGCGGCGTATTAACAGGATTAAATGAAGCGTTTGTCATTGACGCGGAAACAAAAGACAAATTGATCGCCGAAGACGCGAAAAGCGCGGAATTGATAAAACCTTTTTTGGCTGGACGCGACATAAAAAGATACGAAAAACCGAACGCGGAAAAGTTTTTGATTTTAATGCCGAAAGGTTGGACAAACAAGCAAATGAAATCGTCAAACGTCAAAAATGCCTTCGATTTTCTTTCCAAAGAATTTCCCGCGATTGCCAAACATCTTTTGCCTTTCAAAAAACAAGCCGAAAAACGCTACGACAAAGGCGAATTTTGGTGGGAACTTCGCGCTTGTGATTATTATGATGAATTTGAAAAGCCGAAAATTATTGTTCCCGCAATTGTTAAAAACGCTTCTTATGCTTTCGACACAAATCAAAATTATTCAAATGATAAAACGACGATTATACAAACAAGCGATTTATATTTTTTAGGTTTGATAAGTTCAAAAGTCGTTGATTTTTTTATGCACTCAATTGCTTCGACAAAACAAGGCGGATATTACGAATATAAACCGATGTATCTCGTTCAACTTCCAATCCGCACAATAGATTTCGACAATCCGAAAGAGAAAGAAGCGCACGACCGCGTTGTGAAATTGGCTGCAAATATGCTCGAAGCAAAGCGGAAACTTGCGGCGGAAAAAACCGACACGAACAAACGAATTTATCAAAGATTGTGCGATTCGCTCGACGCTCAGATTGATGAAACGGTTTATAATTTATACGATTTGAATGCCGCAGAAATCGAAATTGTCGAAGGCAAAGCGTGATATGATTTTGGCATTGAGGTAAAACAAACTTGATATTTGAGTGGAACATCGAAAAATCCGAAATGAATCTGAAAAAACACGATGTCGGTTTCAAAGATGCCGAATTAGCTTTTGAAGACGTTTTTGCGATAGAAGAATTTGATGTCGAACATTCTACGGCGGACGAATCGAGATTTAAGATGTTGGCGATGGCAGGTGAAAAAATTTTAGTTGTAGTCTATACAATGCGGGGCGAAAATTTCCGCATTATTTCAGCAAGAAAGGCGGAAAAATATGAACGAGAACTCTACGAAAAACGAAGAAGCGAAGATTTCGGCGAATAAAAAGGAATGGCATCTCGATGTCAGCGAGGAGCAATACGAACAGACAAAAGCTAAAGGCTTTGATGAGGAAACTCTTTTCAAGCCGGGCAGACATACTTTTCGCCGCCGCGATCCCGATAAAATTTTGAAGCGGGAAAACAAAACCGTAATTTTGCATCTCGATGAAGAAACATACGACTTTTATAAAAGTATGGCTGAAAAAGAAGAAGGCAAAACTATCGAAGAACAAATAAATGCCGAACTCAAAGTTTCCATTAGTTAAAAAGGCAGCCGAATTTACCAGCGATTATGCGATTCGCTCGACGCGCAGATTGATGAAACGGTTTATCAACTCTACGATTTGACCGACGAAGAAATCGAAATTGTCGAAGGCAAGGCGTGATATGATTTTCGGCATATTAAAATGCTGATTTATCAAAAATAAAACCTATCTGCGGCAACGAGTTTCTAAAGGTGTTGCTTTATTGAACGTCGTTTGAGAGAATGGTTAAATACGGCAAAATTCTTTGCTGATTGTTAATAATATTTAATAGGAGAAATAAATCAGAATGAAAAGACAGTTGTTGTTTTTACTCGTCTGCCTCAGTTTAGTAATATTCGGAAGCGGATTCTTAACTAATGCGAACGCCCAAACGCGGGGCGACAGAACGGCTTCACCGGAAGTTCAACAAAACGGAAAGATTCCGTCGGCTGAAAAATTAACCGGCGTTCAGAGAATCGGACGCAAAATAGCCTCTGCAACGGATGCCGCTTCTTTGGAAGGCGATCCCTGCACGATGACTGTGCCGATTGCGCTCGGTCAAACAATTAACGGCACATTAGCCGCCGGCGATTGTGCGCTTAATGACGGCACTTTTATTGATTTTTACAGCTTTAACGGAACAGCCGGACAGCCGGTTTCACTTTCGTTGAATTCGTCAGCCTTTGATACTTATTTGTTTTTGATCGGCACGGACGGAGAACCGCTCGAACAAAACGACGACAGCGGCAGCGGCAGCAACTCGCGGATTCCGATTGAGAGCGGCGTGATTATTTTACCTGTTACCGGACGATACATTATCGGCGCAAACTCGTATGATGTTGCCACCGGAGCATATTCCGTTACTTTGAACGCCCGTGATGCCGGTTGTGCGGCAACCAATCTCAACTATAATCAAACTGTCAACGGAACGCTGACCACGACTGATTGTGCGGTTAATTTTGACGGTGATATTTATTACACAGACCTTTACACATTCAGCGGTGTCGCCGGACAGCAAATTTCGATTGCGATGAATTCAACTATCGTGGATTCTTATTTGATTCTGGATACGCCGAGCGGTGCAAACAGCGTTTTTGACGACGACGGCGGCGGCACTGACAATGCCCGTATTCCTGCGACCGGAACTTACACTTTACCGGAAACCGGAACTTATACAATTGAAGCGACATCGTTTAACGCCTTCGCAGTCGGCGCATACACCTTGACTTTGACGGGACCGAACACTCCAACGGCGGCACGCACAAAATTCGATTATGACGGCGACGGCAAAGCCGATATTTCCGTTTATCGTCCCGACGGCGGCAATTGGTATATTCTCCAATCACAAAACGGTTTTACAGGAGCGCAGTTCGGCATTTCCACCGATAGAATCGTTCCCGCCGATTATGATGGCGACGGCAAAACCGACTTGGCTGTTTATCGCAACGGAACTTGGTATCTGAATCGTTCTACTGCCGGATTCACCGGCTTCGCCTTTGGTGCGCCCGATGATATTCCGCAACCCGCCGATTTTGACGGCGACGGCAAGGCTGATCTGGCTGTTTATCGTCCGTCAAACGGAACTTGGTATGTCTTCAATCTCGTCAATAATCAATTTACCTTCGCTCAGTTCGGTGCTTCGACTGATTTACCCGTCGTCGGCGATTACAACGGCGACGGCAAGGCAGATTTTGCGGTGTTCCGCCCGTCAAACGGATTCTGGTATATTGCCAAACCGACCGGCACACCGGCGCAAAACTTTGATTCGGTGCAGTTGGGACAATCGGGCGACAAACCCGTTCCGGCGGATTATGACGGCGACGGGAAAACGGACGAGGCGGTTTATCGCCCGTCAAACGGCGTGTGGTATGTGCAGAGAAGCCAAGCCGGACTTTTCGGGATACAGTTTGGCGCACCGACGGATTTGCCGGTGGCGGCGGATTACGACGGCGACGGAAAAGCGGATGTGGCAGTGTATCGAAGCGGCGTGTGGTATCTGAACCGTTCGACGGCAGGATTCACGGGCATTCAATTCGGCGCACCGACGGACATTCCTACTCCGAACGCTTTTGTTCGATAACATTGAAATGACAGCAATTCAATAGCGAAAGGCTTCGTTCAAATTTGAACGAAGCCTTTTTTATCTTGCTTTTATTTTTCCGTTTAGCTCATACCAAAACCACTTTACTTGGTGTGTTAAGTCAGAACCGTCCGCGGTAGCGGACGGTTCTGACTTAACTTTTGAAAGTTCGGTAAACTCTCGAAACACGACGTTAAACCGTCCGCTACCGCAGACGGTTCTGACCAGCTTTAACAAACCCAACATAATGGTTTTGGTATAATACCAATTCAAACTAGAAATGGCGTATAATAATTGAATGAATTATCAAGTGGAAATTGCTGAAAGTGGTGATTATCTTCGCAACTTGGAACGCGCTGCCAAAGATTTGAAAGCCCGTGATCGCGTGCGCTTTATTCGTTTTCTGAAAATCGGAAAAGCGACGACGCAGGAACAAGCCGGAACGCCCGTCGGCTTAAAGGTGCGGCAATCGCAAAGATTGTGGAAACAATATCGGACGGAAGGGTTGAGTAAACTGTGTCAAAACAATTCGTCGGCAGGCAGGCTAAAACTCAAGCCAAGCCGCACAGGAAACAACTACGGGTGCGATTGCGCGGCGATGACATCGGCACGTTAGAGCAAGCAAGAGTGTGTCTGAAAGAAGAATTTGTAGTAGATTACACCGTCGGCGGAGTCAGTGCGCGTGTTTCAGCGAATAAAAGTTAAACTCAAAACGGGCAGACCGGGCAATGTCAAACAAGACACCGAGCAGAGAGAAGAGTTTGCCAAAAAAAATATCCGCTCTTAGCGCACCGCTACGGCAGACGCATTTACTGGGAAGACGAGATGCGCCACGGGACACGCACGGCGTTGAAAAGACGGTGGACACCTGCGGGGCATCGTCTGAAGTGTCCGGTCAAGATCGGCTATGAGTTCGGTTATTTGTATTGTGCGATTTGTCCGCGTGCGGGAGATTTGTTCTGTTTGCTGCTGCCGAATATGAAGAAGGAATGCTTTCAGATATTCATTGACGAGTTTAAACTTCACACGAAGGGGAACGGCGAAACCTTGCTGATTCTCGATGGAGCGGGTTGTCATCAAACCGATTTGATCAAAGCCGGTTCAACTTCGGTATTGGAAAAACTGCCGGCGGCGTGTCCCGAACTGAATCCGGCAGAGCGATTTTTTCAGGAGTTAAGACGCGGGTTAGCCAATCAGGTGTTTGAAACTATCAGAGAAATCGAGGAAAAGATAAAACAACTGTTGGAAAACTACTGGAAAGAGCCGAACTTGATTGTGCGGCTCACATCATTTCCCTTAGGGCAAACGCATTAAAAGTTGAGAACTTTAAGTAGGTAGCTTTCATTCCAGCCTGCTTTCTTGCGTTTGCCTTCAATTCCCCTTTTGCAACTCTTTTCTTGCTTGAGTAGATTCAAGCCGAGATGTCGAATAGTCGC
>JBBPXX010000009.1:0-42362 GCA_038200505.1 Pyrinomonadales bacterium
CCGTTAGTCTAAAACTATGCAATTTTATTGCAAGAATTAATTATGATTTCTTTTCTTGATCTGAAAAGAACAAATCAAGCAAATTTTATTTGCGTTCAACTCTTAAAACCTCTGCACTTCCAGTGCAGAGTGGTTTAGTTTGAAAATTCTATTTATTTCCGTTAATCCCTGTAAATTTTTTTCGTATTTTATAAGTTTGAAATTTGCTTTATTGTGAATTTTCCACAAATTTTACCAAAGTCCGCACTGCCACGCCGGTTGGACCTTTCGATTGATGTCCTTTCGCATCGTCAGACCACGCCGTCCCCGCAATGTCGAGATGCGCCCATTTTGCTTTGTCAATAAATTCCTGAATAAACACCGCACCGATGATTGTTCCGGCTTTAGACGGCGGTCCGATATTTTTGATGTCGGCAATGTCCGATTTAATGCCCTTGCTGTATTCTTTGCCGACAGGCAGTTGCCAGAAATTTTCACCGGTTTCTTTTCCGCAGGCGATAATTTCATCAACCAAATCCTGATCGTTGCCTAAAATTCCGGTGTTTATACTGCCGAGCGCGACAATCACCGCGCCTGTCAATGTCGCCATATCAACAATCGTCGTTGCGCCCTGTTCTTCGGCGTAAGCCACCGCGTCAGCCAAAACCAGACGACCTTCGGCATCGGTATTTAATATCTCGACGGTTTTGCCGTTGTAAGCAGTAACGACATCGCTCGGACGCGAAGCATTGCCGTCCGGCATATTTTCAACCGCCGCGACGATTCCGAGAACCGGAACGCTCGGCTTTAACATCGCAATCGCCCGCATCGCTCCCAAAACCGTTGCGCCGCCCGACATATCGTATTTCATCGCGCCCATATTCTCGCCCCCTTTCAACGAAATTCCGCCCGTATCGAACGTGATGCCTTTGCCGACGAGCGCGAGAAGTTCACCTTTTTTGGCGGTTGATTTTTTCGGCTCGTATTTCAAAATAATCATTTTTGCCGGTTGTTCCGAACCGTAAGTAACGCTGAGAAGTGAACCCATTCCGAGTTTCTTCATCTTGGCTTCGTCGAGAATTTCGCACTTCAAGCCGGTTTCCTTCGCCATTTTTTCCGCGCGTTTCGCCATTTCGGTCGGATGCAGAATATTCGGCGGTTCATTTGCCAGATCGCGTGTGAAATTCATTGATTCGCCGATAACTTCGCCGCGTTCCAATCCGTTTTTAATGTCTTTTTCCTTCGCGCCTTCGATACACAAAACAAAATTGTCAACCGATTTATCGTTTCTGTCCTTTGTTTTGTATTTGTCGAGTTCAAATTGGCTGGAAACAACGCCCTGCGCCGCATTTGTCGCCACTTCGACAGCATCGCCGTCCGAGCGCGGCAAAAGAGCGAAACCTTTAACATTTCGTTTTTTGAAATAGCGTGTCGCCGTGCCGGAAAGCGTCGAAACGTCGGACGCTTTATAATCGGTTTTCTCGCCGACTCCGACCAGTAAAAGTCGGTTTGCCTTAACTTTTCCATTCGGTTCAAAAAGCAAATAAGCCGTTTCGCCCGTTTCGCCCTTAAATTCTTCCGTTTTGATAACCGACGCGATAAGTCCGCCTGTCAAATTGTCCAAATCTTTCAAAAGCCCGCTTGCCGCTTTTTCGTCCTTGAACACCGCCACCGCTAAAGCATCTACATTTGCTTCTTGAAAATTATCCGTAATTGCCTGAAACTTCATTCTTTACCTCAATTATATTTATTAAATTTTTACCGCAAAAATTTATTCGACTATAACTTAACTAAACTTATTTATCAATTTATCTTTCCTTCATCATCGCCTGAGTTTCTCTTTCGACCGTGCGCTCCTTCAAAGTTTCGCGTTTATCGTAAAGTTTTTTACCTTTCGCCACGCCGATTTCAAATTTTATTCGTCCGTTGTTCCAATAAACTCTCGTTACGACCAGAGTCATTCCTTTGATCGTCGTTTCCTTTTGAAGTTTTTCGATTTCGCGCCGGTGAAGCAGTAATTTGCGCGTTCGCAGCGGCTCGTGATTTTGTTTATTGCCGTGTGAATACGGCGAAATATGCGTATTAAAAAGCCAAACTTCGCCGTCTTTGACCGCGACGTAAGATTCCTTCAATTGAATGCGTCCTTCCATCACGCTTTTGACTTCCGTTCCCTGCAAAACGATTCCGGCTTCGTATTTGTCGAGAATATGATATTCAAAAAAGGCGTGGCGATTATTTACAATGTCCTTTTCATTTGCTGACATAAACTATTATTTTGCCTGTCATTTAACTCTGAATCAAGTTTGATTTGAATTAAGGCATTTGACAATCGCATTTTGTGTCAATAAATTAGAGTTTGAATTTGTTGGGAGATCGTCTAATGGTAGGACTGCAGTTTCTGGATCTGCCTATCGGGGTTCGAATCCCTGTCTCCCAGTTCAATTTTATGAGCGATTGGCACGAAACAGAAATCCGCGTCCGTTACGCTGAAACCGACAAAATGGGCATCGTTCATCACGCCAATTATTTGATTTGGTTTGAATTCGGCAGAAGCGAATTTTGCCGCGCTCGCGGGTTTTCCTATCTCGAAATGGAAGAAAAAGACAACGCGCTGATGGTTGTCGCCGAAAGTTATTGCCGCTACAAATCGCCCGCTTTGTACGAAGACGTTTTAACAATCCGCACGAAAATTGCCGAAATGAAAAGCCGGAAGATTCAATTTATTTACGAAGTTTTCCGCGCTTCCGATCAAAAATTGCTGGCAGTTGGCGAAACCTTACACTTGGTTACGGACGAAAATAAAAAAGTTCGTTCGCTTCCCGAAAGTTACAAAGAGAAACTGCTGATTGACGTTAAACCCGAAAAAAATACCTTTCCCGATAATCAAGCTCCGAGATAATCGCGTCCAAAGCCTAAAGTTCAAGGTCGGTTTTTCTCCAACTTTGGACTTACTTAAACCAATAAGGTGTTTTGCTCGTCCAATCCGATTTCGGATAATGCTTGTGCAAAATCGTAAAGGCTTCTTTTGAAAATTTTTCAGTGTCATCGTCGGTGCAACCGTAGCGCGTCGAGCGAACCGCCAGATGCAGAATTTCGGGCGTTTGGCGATGATTCGGATTTCGTGTGGCAAATTCGACGGCGCGGCGAGCCAGAAAAGTCGCCGAATTACCTGATTTTTGAATTTGAATTTGTTCACGAACCGCGTCGGCTGTTTGTTCCGGCGTTAAAAAGTTTGGGTAAATCTTCGGATAATCGAACTTATAATGGTCGTAACTGCTGTCGTCATTACTATTTTCGCTTTCTGCACACCACCAGTTGCCGCGTATGCTGTCAATCGAAATCGGCGGCGAATTTTCGCGTCCGAAACCGACCGGAACATAAGGCTGAATCACCGGATAATATAAAATTACCAGCAAAGCGGCGGCTTCGCGGTCAGCCGGATTTGCAGCGGCGGCATATTTTGAAAATAAGGGCGAAAAATCTTTGGCATAGCGCGACATCAACGGCGTAAATTCGCGTTCAATTTTTTCATTTTTAAGCAAAATTGCCCGCGTCCAAACGTCTTCAACCAAAAACTTTTTCAAATGTTCGGGTAGTTGCGGACTCAAAGCCGCTTCGCGCAGCAAAGACAACGGCATTTTCTCGTTTAAAAACGCCGTCGCGTCTTCGTCAAACATCGTGCGGTTTTTCCACGGTGATAACTCTTCGTTGTCTTTCAAATCGTCGCCTTCTTCATTTGCGTCGTCGCTCCAGACAAAAGTTGCGGCTTTTCGTTGGGCGTATTTGATAAATTCAGCCGGATTTTCAGCCAAGATCATTTTTTGAGCGAAAAACTTATTTTGCGTCGAAATCGGATAATTTTGAAAATTAGTGTTCAAAATTTCATCGAGCAATTTCTTGGCTTCGCCGCGTTTGCCGGAATCGAGCAACAACCGAATTTGATGATAACGTGCAGTCGTAAATCCGGCGGAGTTTCGCGGAATTTTTGCGGCTTGGTCTAAAAGTTCGGAAATTTGCGGCGAATTTTGCTCGGCGTGTGAAATTGCGGCGACGAACCAGTGCGGACTTTGTGTTTCCTGCCATTTATCAAGAGCGTGGGCGAAACCATCGGCGGCTTGATAGGTGTAAAGCCAATCGGACAAATCGTTTTCGCGGACGTTTTGCGGCAGATCACGAAGTTTCAATTTGTAATCATAATTATATTTTTTGCCGGCGGCTTCGGCTTCTTTTTGATCAATTTCGGGTCCGATTTGTCTGGCATCATTTTCCGGTTTGTCGAGCAGCCAAATATAATCGGTCAAATCGTTAAATATGTTCAAATTTTCGCTTGAAGCGGAGAGAATTTTTGCAAGTTCTCTCTGTCTTTCAAGCGGATTCGAGCGATATTTGACGATGTTGAGAAGATTTTGCGCGGAAACATAAAAATCACTCATCGAATTATCATTTAAAATACTTCGCAATTGAATTTCGGCTTTTTGCAGAAGTTCCGCTTTTTCGGCAAATTTTTGTTCATTCTGCGCCTTTTTTTCATCGCTTTCGTCGGAACTTTTCGAAATTTCAATAAAACTCGCCTGACGAATATAAGTTCGGGCGACGACATATTTGGCGGTTTTGTTCCAAACCGAATTATTGTCATTGGCGATTTGTTGAAAATCATTTCGCGCTTCGGGAAGCTGCGAGGCGTAAAAGAGCGCGGCAGCGGTTTGATACTGCCGGTCTTTAATAAGCCATTCGGGAAAATTTGCGTTTGGCTTTTCAGGCATCGTTCCGCCGCTGTCGCAATTTGAAAAAACCGCGTCCTGACTTTTCACCCATTCCTTCGTGTTTTCATTTATTCCGAATTCGGCAATTCTTTTTTCCAGAGTTTCGGCAGCGGTATCGAAAGAATCCTTCAGACAATTTTCGTAATAGAAATAATATTCGGGAACACTTTTTTCGGTGGAAATTTCAACCGACTTCGGCACGACTTTATTTCTCGCGTTTTTCCATTTCGCCAATGCGTCTGGAGCATCGCCCGTTTGGTTCGCCGGATTAACAGGCTGCGCCGGATCGCTGTCCGACCAGTGAATTCCGATACGGCGTTTAATCGCTTCGTCAACCTGTTTTTGTTCTTCCGCGCTGAATGGTAATTTATTAAGCTGCCGGTAAAAAACAAACAGCGAAATGCGTCCGTAAGAATTGGGAACAACGCCGACTTTTCCGTCTATAAAACTTTCCAGCGGATATGAACCGTGTTTTGTAAAACTGAAAAGCGGGTCAACCGTAAAAGGTCCGCACGCCTTCGCCGACGGCAAATTATTAAATAAAAAGCCGAAAACCAAAAAGATTGTTACAAAAAAACGCGCCTGATTTTTCATAAATTTTATTATTCGAGTTTTTCCAAATCCGATTTTTCCCACGCTTTTGATTTGAAGTAGAAAAAACGCCGGTTCGATTTGAAATTTATATTTAACGGTTCATCAACGGCGATGCCGTAACTTGCGCGGCACAAAGGTTCGCGCCAATCATTATCTTTTGCCAAAAATTCACGAATTGTTTGGGAATCCGCTCCCATCTGGAACGCCATCGGAACGGCTTCGTCAATCGGAAAATCGGCAAACCACGCATCGCCGACGCACCACGAAGCCAACGCCGTCATTGTCAAAGGCGTGTTTTCCAGCAAACTATTTTTCAATTCAATCACGAGATTACGATAAAAATCTCTTTCCGAAACAAGCGCGTCAAAATCTATCTGAATCGCCTTAACATTCGGTAATTCTAACGTCTTTTTTATCAAAGAAACAACTTTTTCCTTTTGCTCATCAGACATTTCCGCACGATTTGCATTTTGTTTATCAGTTTCGATGCGCGTTACGGCAATCAAATAAGTCTTCGGCGCAACCTTCAAAGATTGTCTGCGCGGACGAAAAACCACTTCATTATTCTGCAGAAAAAGCGTCTGCGCCAAAAATGCGACACCAATTTTGTTTGTATCAATAAACCGCAAATCTTCGGGACGTTCCCACGCCCAGAAAATTTTGCCGGGCATTTCTTTAATTATTGTCGAATTAGATTCCGATTTTTGCCGACAATTATAATTGAAAAGCGAAAACAGACACAAAATTAGCAAAAAGTAACTTTTGTTTATTGATAAAACTGATTTTAGTGTAAAATCAAACATACTGATTTGTTGAATATACAATACTTTCAAAGAATTCGACTAGAGGAATCTTTAATGATTTGCTATATTTAAAACAACTGAATGACCATTCATTTTAACTGAAAAAAATTATGATCGAACGTGAACAATTGGAAATGGACGTGGTTTTTGTCGGCGCGGGTCCGGCAAATTTAGCGGCGGCTCTGCACTTAAAAAATCAAATTAAAATACACAATGAACTTGTCGAAGCAGGTCGTCATCCGGGCAAAAAGATTGATGATTTGGAAATCGGCATTATCGAAAAAGGTTCAGCCGTCGGAGCGCATATTTTGTCGGGTGCGGTAGTTGATCCGATTGCATTGCGCGAATTGATGCCGGATTTTCTCGAACAAGGCTGTCCGGTTGATTCAGTTGTTACGGAAGATGCTTTTTGGTATCTGACGGAAAATAAAAAAATAAAATCGCCGATTACGCCGCCGCCGCTTCGCAATCAGGGCAAATATATCGCTTCATTAAGCAATATTTGCGAATGGCTCGGCGAAAAATGCGAAGAAGCGGGAATCAACATTTTCCCTGAATTTCCCGGTGCGGAAATGCTTTACGACGAAAACGAGCGCGTCATCGGCGTTCGCACGGGCGACAAGGGAATTGACAAAGAAGGGAAGCCGAAGCCGAATTTTGAACCGGGCGTTGATCTTCTCGCTAAAGTTACGGTTTTGGGCGAAGGTTCGCGCGGTTCGTTGACCAAACAATTGATGCAAAGGCTCAATTTGCACGAAGATAAAGAACCGCAAGTTTTTTCTATCGGCGTTAAAGAACTCTGGGAAGTTCCGGCGGGAAATATTGACGAAGGTTTTGTCATTCATACGCTCGGTTTTCCGTCCGACGCGCAGACTTACGGCGGCGGCTGGATTTACGGGATGAAGAACAACATTGTCAGTATCGGTTATGTTACCGGATTGGATTATATTGATCCATTGATTGATCCGCATTCAGAGTTTCAAAAATTCAAAACTCATCCTGATGTCGCGGCGATTTTGAAGGGCGGAAAGATGCTCAAATACGGCGCGAAAACCATCAACGCGGGCGGTTATTACACGATGCCGAAACTTTTTGCCGACGGAGTTTTATTGGTTGGTGATTCGGCTTCGTTCCTAAACGGTCAACGCATCAAAGGAATTCATACGGCAATGAAAAGCGGCATGCTCGCGGCGGAAACGATCATAATGGCATTTGATCACGACGATTTCACGACGAATACTCTCAGACATTACGACGAAAAAGTGAACGGAAGCTGGATTTACGACGAGCTTTTCGCCGTCCGAAATTTTCACGCATCTTTTCAGCGCGGTCGCTGGTCGGCACTCGTCAACAGCAGTTTGCAATTTTTAACCGGCGGACTCGCGTGGGGTTTTATGCCGAAGGAACATCATGTCGCCGGACACGAAAGAATGGATACGCTCGTCAATTTTGAATACAAGGACGAAGGCGACAGCAAGCGTTATGCGGATTTGAAATTCGATAAACAATTGACTTTCGATAAAATAACGGACGTTTTTCACGCCGGAGTTTCGCACGATGAAGATCAGCCGTCGCATCTGCATATTCTCGACACGGAAATCTGCGCGACGACGTGCGCCGAAGAATACGGCAATCCTTGCCAGCGTTTTTGTCCGGCGGCGGTTTATGAAATGGAATACAGCGACAAAACCGAACGGCGCGAACTAAAAGTCAATTTTTCCAACTGTGTTCACTGCAAAACCTGCGACATCGCCGATCCGTATCAAATCATTAATTGGGTTACGCCCGAAGGCGGCGGCGGTCCGAATTATAAAGGTATGTAATTTGCTTAAATTTTTTGTTGTGCAAAATTCGTTCTGAAACGATACACGAAATTTTTACGAAAAAAGGAGAAACATTATGTCAACACCAAATAAAGACGAAGTAGAAGGCAAATTTGAACAGGCAAAAGGTTGGGTAAAAGATAAAGCCGGCGAAGCAACCGGCGACAGGGAACTCGAAGCCGAAGGCGAAGTTCAAAACGCGGAAGGCAAATCACAGGAAACTTGGGGCAAAGCCAAACGCGGAATCAGCGACACGGTTGATGCCGTCGGCGACGCGATTAAAAATACTGCCGATGACATTAACAAATAATTGTTACCCGATGAATAAAAACCGCCTAAAACAAAGGCGGTTTTTATTTGCGCCTCTGCGGGAAATTATTCTCCCGCAAAGGCGCAAAGTTCGCAAAGTAAAACCAAGTATTTTCAAGTATTTAATCCTACTCTTGATTCGCATTAACAATGTTTAAGAGTAAGTTGGTAAAAATTTCGGCGGTTTTCGCGCTTTCGTCGCTTGCTCAAAAGCGTAAGCGATTTTAATGATCGTCGGTTCGGCGAAGGCGCGTCCGAAAAATGTTACGCCGACGGGTAATTCCTGCACGTAGCCAGCCGGAACGGTAATGCTCGGATAACCGGAAACTGCCGCAAGGCTCGTCAAGCCTTCAAACACGCCGCAATCGCCGTTGACCAGATCAATCATCCACGCCGCGCCGCCCGAAGGTGCGACGAATGCGTCCAGTTTATTTTTATCCATCACCGCGTCAATTCCTTTTTCCTGCGTGTAAATTTTGCTTTGCAACAACGCCAAACGATAAGCGCGATCATTCAAATCGGCTTTTTCCTGCGCCATTAAAAATATTTCCTGACCGAAATACGGCATTTCCTTGTCGGCGTTGGCTTTGTTAAATTCTATTAAATCCGCCAAAGTTTTATATTTTCCGCCGCGCGTCGCCAGATATTTATTCAAATCTTCTTTAAATTCATAAAGCAAAACCTGATATTCGGCATCTCCGAACTTGTCGAGATTTTCAAATTCTATGTCAATCAAGGTCGCGCCGCCGTCTTTCAAAACCTGAAGCTGTGGTTCGACGACGGCATCAATTTTGGAATTTCTGCCAAAAGTCTGCCGTCCGACACCGATTCGCATATTTTTTAAGCCGTCTTTTTGCAAAAACTTTGTGTAATCCGTTTCGCCTTTGCCGGCTTGCGAAGTGATCGAATCGTTTTTATCGCTGCCAACCAAAACGCCGAGCAAAATCGCTGCGTCCGCCACGGTTCGCGTCATCGGTCCGGCGGTGTCCTGACTATGTGCAATCGGAATAATTCCCGAACGCGAAACTAAACCTAATGTTGGTTTTAACCCGACAATTCCGGTTGTCGCCGACGGACAAATGATTGAGCCGTCGGTCTCCGTACCGATGCCAACCGTCGCAAGATTCGCCGCGATTGCCGCGCCCGTTCCCGCGCTTGAGCCGCACGGATTGCGGTCTAAAATATACGGATTATGAGTTTGTCCGCCGCGACCCGACCAACCGCTCGAAGATTTTGTCGAACGGAAATTCGCCCATTCGCTCAGATTCGTTTTGCCGATAATAACTGCGCCTGCTTTTCTTAATTGCCGGACGATAAAAGCATCATCTTTCGGTGTCGGCGCGTCAAGCAGTGCAAGACTTCCGGCGGTAGTTTTCATTTTGTCCGCCGTATCAATATTATCTTTTATCAAAATCGGAATGCCGTGCATTTGCGAGCGAATTTTGCCGTTTTTGCGTTCTTTATCCAATTCATCGGCGATTTTCAGCGCGTCCGGGTTTATTTCAAGAACGGAATTAAGTTTCGGATCAATTTCCTTGATTCTTTGCAGATAAAGTTCGGTGAGTTTTCGCGCGGTCAGTTCGCCCGATTTCATTTTATCCTGTATTTCATTGATGGTTAGTTCTTCAATTTGCATTTTCGACGACATTTGGGCATTTGTATTTTTTAAAAAAGTCAGCGCGGTTAAACCTGCCGCACCAATCTGCAAAAATTCTCGACGGTTTTGTTTATTTATTTTCATGTTTTTAAGGTTTTCACTAAGGAAAATAGTTTTGAAGAATCGAAATTCATTTGGTTTTGTATAACAATTAATAGCGAAATGCAAGAAATAAAAATGTCTTCATAATGTAGTATAGTCGGTGCTTTGATCGACTATTTTCGAGCGAATGCCACGTCAGCTTGTTGCGGGTTAGTCCGAAAACAACCAATTTTCATTTTACTTTGTTAATTCTAATACGCTTTAAAGATTTGCCAAATAACTACTCCACAAAAAACAAGAAAATAAAATAATATTTGTTTTTCTGATATAGATCGATCTAAATCCACTTTCGGATATGTATTGGCTATCCATAAATCTCTTTCTAGGGAAGAATCGAAATATACTTTTTTGGTTTCAAAATCAAACCAACCATGATAAATGACTGCATGGGGCTTACGACATACAACGTCTCTGGTTAAAAATCCCCATGTATATATATCTTTCAATCTCCTATGACGTTTTTTGCACACGAACTCAGAAATATCCTTAATATTACTCCCTTTTCTCAGGTAATGTGCATCAACTTTTTTTATCAACATATCTCTTCCTACTGTGCTTAACTTTAATTGATTTTATAACGCAAAATCATATCTTTTGGCAAACTGATTTGCCGTTTCGCCATCAGATAAATTGAACCTAATGTTATAATTAAACTGCAAATTAAACAAAGGAAAATAAAATGTTCAATAAAATGTTAATAGCAATTTTCGTCGGTCTTTTTCTTTTTCAATCTTTAACAATTTTCGCAAAAGACACACCCGATCAGCAATTTGAAGCGTTGGCGAATAAATATCTCGCCGAACTTCTGAAAATGAACCCGGAACGCGCGACAAGTTTGGGCGAACACGCTTATGATAATCGCCTGGACGATTACAGTTTGGCAGGCGTGAAAAAAGAGCGCGAATTTAACGCTGCGTATCTCGAAAAGTTAAAAGCGATTCCGTTTGATAAATTGAGCAAAGTCAATAATGTTGACGCGCGGATTATGCGCGACAGGCTCGAATATAATCTTTTTCAAACCGACGTTTTGCGCGAATATGAATGGAATCCAATGGTTTATAACGTCGGCAGCGCGATAAACGATTTGATTGCGCGTGATTTTGCGCCGCTCAAAGATAGATTAACGAATGTCAAAGGTCGGCTCGAAGCGATTCCGACGGTTGTTGCCGCCGCCAAAACGAATTTGAAAAATCCGCCGCGCGTTCATACCGAAACCGCCATCGCGCAAAACAAAGGCGTGATAAATCTTATCAAAGGCGAATTGCAGATGTTTGCCGACGAAGCCGGAATGAAGGACGAACTCGCGCCCGCGCAAGCAAAGGCGATTGCCGCTTTGACGGATTATGGAACTTGGCTCGAAAAAGATTTATTGCCGCGTTCAAACGGCGATTTTCGTTTGGGCGACGCGAAATATCGGCGGAAATTGAAATTCGCGTTGTCGTCCGATATGTCGAAGGAAGAATTATTGAAACGTGCCGAAGCCGATTTGAAAGCGACGCAGAACAAAATGTTTGACGTTGCGCTGCCGCTTTATAAAAAGTTCTTCCCGAACGAAAAACCACCTCAAAGCAGAAAAGCCGTTATCAAAGCCGTTTTAGACAAACTCGCCGAATCGCGTCCGACGAACGACACGATTGTTCCGATGGCAAATAAAATTACGGACGAAGCGACGGAATTTGTCCGTGCCAAAAATCTGGTTACCGTGCCGACTGAACCTGTTGATGTGATTGTAATGCCGGAATTTGCACGCGGAAGTGCGGTTGCTTATTTCGATTCAGCCGGACCTTTGGAGAAAAAGAACGAAACTTTCTACGCCATTTCGCCGACTCCGAAAGATTGGACGGAAGCTAGAAAAGATTCATTTTTCCGCGAATATAATGATTATATGCTTAGAGATTTGACCGTTCACGAAGCAATGCCCGGACATTATCTGCAAATTATGCACTCGAACAAATTCAAAGCTCCGACGATGATTCGCGCGATCTTTCGCAGCGGAACTTTTACCGAAGGCTGGGCGGTTTATGCCGAACAATTGATGGCTGAAAACGGTTACGGCGGCGCGGAAGTTGAAATGCAGCAGTTGAAAATGAAACTGCGCGTCATTATCAACGCGATCATTGACCAGAAAATCCACACCGCAGGAATGACTGAAAAAGAAGCCGTAGATTTTATGATGAACGAAGGCTTTCAGGAAGAAGGCGAAGCCGCGGGTAAATGGAAACGCGCCCAGCTCTCGTCAACTCAACTTTCGACATATTACGTCGGTTCGGTTGAAGTCAACGATTTGCGAAAGGCTTACGAAGCGAAACACAAGGGCAAAGTTGATACGAAAAAAATGCACGACGAAATTCTTTCATTCGGTTCGCCGCCGGCGAAATATGTTAGGGAAATGTTGGGTTTGAATTAGATTTTAAAATTAACCGAAGATACTTTGCGTAACATCAGTTAAAAATCGAAACTCCTAATTTGTATCAAGAAGCGCGGAAAATTTCGACATCCGAAAAAAGACGAAACGAAATTATCAGACGGGTCATCGAATTAGCCGATAATATAAAAATTCCGCAGGAGTAATCGGGAAATTGGGACGTTTGGCTTCAGGAAAATATCCTGAATTTCCTAGAAGCTGTTTTGAAACTCAAAAAACAAATGATAAAAACAAAAACTTGCCCGCGAAAGACACGAAAAAAACGAAAATCAGGTTAAAAGTAAAGATTTATTTCTTTATTTAGTCTTTTTCGTATGTTTCGTGGGTAACAAAATTAGGTTTAAAACAGTTTTCAAGAAGCTGTTTTAAACCCGAAAATCAAAAAAACGTGAATTGCTATATTTTCAACAAGCAATTCACGTTTTGATAAAATTTAATGCAAAAAATACTATCTGACTTTCAAAGCCGGATCGCCAAGTAAAGCCCACGAGAGCCGCACATCACGCCCGCCGGGAATTGTGGTTTTCGCGTCTTTTATCAAATCGCCGAGCCGCATCGTGTTATCGCCGCCGAGTTTATTGAAAAAGCGCGTCGCCATAATTTCCTGAATGTCGGGCGTGGTTTCACCTGAAGAAGCCCAAGCCGCTACCGCGCCGCCGGTCTTTTTGCTTAAAAGGAGTTCCGCCAACGAATCCGGTGTTTGAATAAAATAACCGTTCAAACAAGTCAGCATCGTAAAGATTGACAGATTGTTGCCGTTAGACAAATTCGCAACGTCCGCGTTACCGAAAAATGTCGGTGATGCCGACCACGCAGCCGTGTTGCCGTGTCCCGAATAATTGACTAAAAACTTCCCGGTATTCATCTCCTCCAGCAACCGCGCACGACCATTTGTATCACCTTTATTTACCATAACGCTTGGCGTATTTGCCGGAAGTTGACTGCGAAGGCGTGTGTTCACACCTGCAAAATCATAGCCGTTCGGTAAATCGCTGGCGAACAGCACTCCTCTGCTCAGGTTTTGCGTAGCGACGTTCTGCTCATAAATCGTAACTTTATTTAAAACATCGGTAACGACTTGAGCCTCGTGAACCGGAATTCGTCCAATCGGAATTGCCGCTAACCCGTTATTATTAAAGTCCGCTAAAGCTTCGTCGCTGCCCGTTTCGAGATAAATTGTTTCCACCATTTTTGTCGGAATAAAATTATATTCCACGGGAGGAGTCGCCGCAGTCGTATATCCCCGCGGATTATAAGTAGCATCACCGATCAATAAAACGTAATCCGGTTTTGTTTGCCGGTTGTTGTAAGCGTATTTCAGATATTCCTCAATTGCGTCCGAACTGAACGCGCCGAAACTAAATTCGTCATAGACATCTTCAACATCGGCGACTTCGACGCTCATTCCCTGACCGCGCCGATAATTCGCCCAATCGTTAGCTTGCGACATCCAATCCTTGTAGGAAATGATGAGCATATTCGCGCTGTTGGCGGTATTCGATAAAGTTGACGGCGAATTTTTCGTAATTGAAGCCGCCGATAAAAAGACAGTGTCTTCGATACCGAGTAATAACCTTGCACGATTAGGAGCTATCAAAGCGCGAAAGCCGCCCGAATTATCCGATTCAACCGCTGCATTTACAAGCTTGGGTTGGTCGGGGTTGGAAATATCAAAAACGCGGACGTTTGAAGAAGTAAATCCGCCAACAGAGATTTCTTTATAACCCGGTTGATAAAATGAAAGGTTGTTTTGCTGAACTTTATACAGTTTCGGATAATTTATCTTTACCGTATCGAAATATGAAGCATCACCGGAACTCGCCAATGCCGTCAATTTCAGGGTATTTGCACCTTCGCGGAGAGCCGAAGTTGAAATATCAAACTGTTTTGCCATCAAGGTTTGACCACTTCCGTTAATAACACCGATTTCCACACCATTAAGCTCAACTTTGGTTTGGTGCGGAAGTTGTGTTGCTCCCTGAATTTTTAAATCGATTGATGCGGCGGGCGACGCAAAATCAACCGCCGGTAAATTTATGCTGATCGTAGTCGGAGAACCGAAAATGATTCTGCCGAAAAAGTTATCTACATCATCGCCGTTACGAATGTTTGAATTGTATATGACTTTTTCTTTGAAAGAAGTTGATTGAGTAAAGCTATTGGCTAAACCTCTTCCGCCAAAAGCACGGCTGATAAACTGTTCGATACGCTTGCCGTTTTGTGCGCCGTTGATTAAAAAATAAATTTGCGTATCGGTTTCTGCGGTATCGAGTTCGGTTCCGTAAAACTCTATATAATCTCCGTTTGCGCCGACGTTGATGGCTTGTTCCGCACCGTTTTTATAAAGCTGCCAATTGGTCGAAGGTGAAAGCACATCGAAACCCGCGCCTTGCAGTTCGGCACGCGACACTCTGTAAAAACCTTCTTTTTTAACACCGATTTTGACACCCGCCTGCGCCGCCACAAAATGCTGTTTAGCCGCATTTTTCCGGTTTAATGTTTTATTGACCGCTTCTTTTATCTCTTGCGGAAGATTCGGTTCACTTTTCAAAATAACACTATTTTCAGTTCGGGACGCTTCATTCAAGCTTGCGGATGAACTTCCGGCGACTTCGGTTAAATCGCTCACATATTTCGGAGAAACCGAATTAGAAAGCCGCGTTTGTCCGTTAATATTGAAAGTTTCGATATAATATGAAGAATTATAATCGCCGTCCGCGTCAAAGAATGTGTATCTTTCACCGATATTTTGAGCGTCGCGCTTTTTCAAATAAACGCCCGGAATTAAACTCGGACTAATCAGTTCCTTGTCAATTCCGTTGCTCCGATAGACGTTAAAACCGAGATTGCCGGATTCAAAAGACGTTTCCCACTCCAGCCAAACTCCATTCCCGTCGGAAAAAGCATCTATGCTTTTATATTTGACCGGATTTTTTACCAAGTTTTGATTTTCTTTTAATTGGTTCAATCGTTGAGCCGAAATCGGTGTCGTGAATAACAGACCGAAACTAAAAATGACCAACAGTGCTATGCTTTTTTTCATATTACCTCGTGCTTTTCTTTAGAGAATCTATTTCAATTTGCAGGAATTATAGTAACTTTTTTGCAAACTCTTCAAATGAAAAGTTATTTGATGTCATCAGGCATTCTACAATATCTATGCTTTTTTGCCAAGAAATTATTAGTAAATAGGATTGAAATTTGTGAAACTTCTCAATACTGATTATATTATAAATACTTTAGACTTTTATTTGTTCCCGAACTTTAACTATGAAAACACCGAAAAAACTTTCCGTATTTCTATTCGTAATAGCTTTATTCTTCTCGTTTATTCCCAACGAATCAAAAACTTTTGCTTCTTGGCGCGAACCCGTGCGGGCAAAACACGCGATTGTCGCTTCGCAGCACGAACTGGCTTCGCGCATTGGCGTGGACATTATCAAAAAAGGCGGAAATGCCGTAGATGCGGCAATTGCAACCGCGCTTGCTTTGGCGGTTGTTTATCCCGAAGCCGGAAATTTGGGCGGCGGCGGATTTATGCTGATGCGCTTTAAAGACGGAAAAACCGCCGCGATTGATTACCGCGAAATGGCTCCGCAAGCGGCAAGTCGTGATGTTTATCTCGACGCGGATGGAAAACTTATCAGGGGCGAAGGTTCGTCAACCATCGGCTATCGCGCCGCCGGAGTTCCGGGAACAATCGCCGGAATGGAAATGGCGTTTAAAAAATACGGTTCGGGGAAAATAAAATGGTCTGAACTGGTCGAACCGGCGCGAAAACTCGCACAGGACGGTTATGTTTTGAGCTATCGTCTGGCAAATCTTTTCAAGGCTTACAGCAGAAATCTTGAAAAATACGAAGACAGCAAAAGAATTTTCTTAAACGACGGGAAATTCTACGATGAAGGCGACGTTTTCAAACAGCCTGATTTAGCGCAGACGCTTTTACGCATTCAGACAAACGGCGCAAAAGGTTTTTACGAAGGCAAAACCGCGCAATTGATCGCCGCCGACATGAAAGCGCATAACGGTTTGATGACGCTCGAAGATTTGAAAAATTATCAGCCGAAGGAGCGCACACCATTGCGCGGAACTTATCGCGGTTACGAAATTATTTCGATGCCGCCGCCGTCTTCGGGCGGAATTGTTCTGCTGCAAAGTTTGAATATGCTCGAAAAATATGATTTGCGGGCGATGGGTTACAATTCTTCTGAGAAATATCATCTTTTGACCGAAGTTTTGCGCCGCTCATTTGCAGATCGCGCCGAATTTATGGGCGATCCTGACTTTGCCGATGTTCCGTTGGCAAAATTACTAGACAAAAATTACTTAATGAAAAGAGGCGCAACCATTGATTTAACAAAAGCCTCGAAAAGTTCGGAAATCGGACACGGCGAAATAATCGGCAGGGAATCAATGGATACGACTCATTTCACCGTTGTTGACGCTGACGGAAATGTCGTTACAAATACTTATACAATCAATGATTTATACGGTTCAGCCGTTACCGCGAAAGGCACGGGCGTTTTATTAAATGACGAAATGGACGATTTTGCCGCACAGCCCGGAAAGGCAAATATGTTCGGCTTGATTCAGGGCGAAAGAAATTCCGTCCAACCGAAAAAACGTCCGCTTTCTTCGATGACTCCGGCAATTGTTCTGCGAAAAGACGGTTCGTTGTGGTTTGCAACCGGCGCACGGGGTGGACCGCGAATTATCACGACTGTTTTGCAAATCGTGCTGAATATGATTGACCACGATATGAATATTCAGGAAGCGATTGACGCGCCGCGCATTCATCATCAATGGTTTCCAGACGAAATCATCACCGAACAATACGGAATGTCGCCCGACACACGCTCGATTTTGGAAAAAATGGGACATAATTTTGCTGCCAAACCGATCAATATCGCTTCCGCCACCGGAATTTCAATTGGCGAAGACGGCGTAAGATTCGGCGCGATTGACTCGAGAAGCGACGGCGAAGCCGTTGGATATTAAACAGAAGTAATTTCAAATGGAATAGTTTGCACAAATAATTACTTATAATAAACAGATAAAAGAACAAGGGGTTTAACAAATGCCGAGCGCAAGCGAAACAAAAAAAGACACATTTGCCGAAGATGTTTTGATCGGTTTATCTTCAAATCCGAAATATTTATCGTCAAAATACTTTTATGATGACGAAGGTTCGCGGCTTTTTCAGGAAATAATGAAAGTGCCGGAATATTATTTGACCAGAAGCGAATACGAGATTTTCAGCCGACAAACCGAAGAGATTTTCGATGCTTTCGAGGCTGATTCCGGCGAATTTGATTTAATCGAACTCGGCGCGGGCGACGGTTCAAAAACTTCTCTTCTGGTTGATTATTTTCTCAAACAAAATGTCGCTTTTCGTTATGTTCCGATTGACATTTCATCTGAAGCGTTAAATGTTTTGAGCGAAAAATTCAAAAAGCAATTTCCCGACTTAAATATCCAACCCGAACAGGGCGACTATTTTAAAACTCTGGAAACATTCAAGAAAAAATCCGACAGGAAAAAAATAATCCTGTTTTTAGGTTCAAATATCGGCAATTTCAGCGAAGAACAAGCTCTGGAATTTTTCAAAGAATTGCGCGAATTGATGAACAAAAATGATTTTCTGTTTATCGGTTTCGATTTGCATAAAAATCCGAAAACGATTCTACGCGCTTACGCCGATTCGCTCGGCAAAACGGCGAAATTCAATCTTAATTTATTAAAAAGAATCAACCGTGAACTTGGCGGAAATTTCCAAGTCGAAGAATTCAAACATTACGCGAGCTATCATCCGACGGAACGCGCCGCACGCTCGTTTTTAATCAGCGAAAAAGATCAAACCGTCCGCATCGAATCTTTGAATAAAGAATTTGAATTCAAACAATGGGAGCCGATTTTTATGGAAGTTTCGCAAAAATACAATCTCGAAATGATTGAAAAACTTGCTTCCGAAAGTGATTTCGGAGTTGTTAAAAACTTTTTCGACGAGAACAATTTTTATACGAATTCGCTTTGGAAACCCGTCGAATGAATTTCACAATTTTACGTTTTGATAAAATAAATTCAACTAATATCGAAGCGATAAACCAAGCAAAACGCGGCGCGGAAGAAGGTTTATGCGTTGTCGCCAAACAGCAAACCGAAGGGAAGGGACGGCACGGCAGAATCTGGATTTCGCCCGAAAATGCCGGACTTTATTTCAGTATCGTATTGCGTCCTAAAATTGAAACAAGATTTTTATCTCTTTTGACTTTGATGAGTGCAGTTGTCGTTTCTGATGTTTTGAGCGAACTTTACGCCTTAAAACCCGATATAAAATGGGCGAACGACGTTCACGTTCACGAAAAAAAAATCTGCGGAATTTTGGCGGAAGCTGTTGAAACGACAAAAGGTTTGGCGGTTATCGTCGGCATCGGAATAAATTTGAAATCATCGAATTTTCCACCGGAATTAAATAAAATTGCGACAGCGGTTGAAGCGGAAACAAGTAAAATTCCCGATTCGGAAAACCTGCTCGAACATTTAACGGCGAAATTTGCAGAGTTTTATAAAATCATAAACAGCGAAAACGGCGCGGAAAAAATTCGGCAGAAATGGACGCGGCGTTCTTCTTATGCTTTTGGTAAAGAGGTTCGGGCAGTTTTGACCAACGAAACAATTTACGGTAAAACTTGCGGCATCGAAGAAAACGGCGCGTTGCGAATCGAACAAGCGGACGGCGAGGTTAAAATAATTCAGGCGGGCGATGTTGAAATGCTTCGGAAAATACCGAATAAATAAACATCATTGAACTTTCAAACGTAAAAGTGTAGTTTGGAAATGGAGATTTTATAAAAAAATATGAATGATGAATTTGATTTTGAACCCGAAGATGTAGATTTTGAAGATTTTACAGGCGATTTGGATGATTTTGACGAGTTTGACGAACTGGAATTGACCGAGATAAATATGCGAACCGCGATTTTGTCAAAAAATAATATGGTCGCGCTGCTTTGCGTCAAAACCGCCAACCAAGGCGGTGCAATTTGTCGTGTTGACCCGCGTGAAAATAATCCTTCCGTCCAAATTTACGACGACCCTGCAAAAGCTCTCGAATGGTTCACCAAAAGTCTGCGAACAAGTAAATTAAACGGCTGGCAAATCGTTTATGACGGTTTGCCGCTTCAAGGCTAAAATCGTGAATCGTGAATCGTAAATCGTCAATAGTTTTTCTACTCTTTCACGATTCACGATTTACGATTTACGATCTTACAAATGCTGCTAGCAATTGATATTGGCAATTCTTCTACCAAATTCGGCGTGTTTGACGACGACAAACTTGTCAATCAAATTTCCATTTCGACCATTCGCACGAATTCCGCAAATGAAATTTATGAATTGATTCAGCCCGAAATGAACGGGCGAATTTCTTCCGTTATAGTTTCTTCCGTCGTAACTGAACTTGAAAAATCCTACCGCGAACTTGCCGAAAAATTATTAAATGCCAAGGTTTTATTTGTTGATAACAAATTCGATTCGGGTTTGAAAATCAACTATTTTCCGCCGGAAAATCTCGGCGTTGACCGATTGGTTGCCGCTTTTGCAGCAGTTGAAAAATACGGAGAGCCGATTATTGTCTGTGATTTTGGAACGGCGGCGACGATTGATGCGGTCAATTCAAAAGGCGAATTTCTCGGCGGAATTATCGCGCCCGGAATAAGTATTTTAGCCGATACGCTTTTTCAGAAAACTTCAAAACTTCCAAAAGTCGAAATAAAAAAGCCGGAAAGCATTTTCGGTATTTCCACGATTACCTCGATTCAATCGGGAATTTTTTACGGTTATATCGGATTGGTTGACGGAATTTTGCGAAAAATGATTGATGAACTCGGCGAAGATGCAAAAATTATCGCAACCGGCGGATTAGCTTTCAAGATTGCGGAAAGTTCCGAACTCATTGAATTTGTTGACGAAATGTTAATACTCGACGGTTTGCGATTGATTTACGAAAAAATCCGAACTTAAATATTTGCATTATTTTTCTCTGTTTATCAGCCGATTTATAAAGTAGAGAACCAAACCGATTGCCGCGACAATTAAAATCGCTAAACCTTCTTTTGCGAAATCAACCTTCGTCAACAGCCAAATAATTAAAATCAAAGACAAAACAGAAGCGGCAACGCCGAAAGGTGCGATAAATTCGGCTTTCGGCGCATTTTCGCGGCGGCGAAAAACCGGCAAAGATGCGCACGTCGTCGCATAAACGATCAATCGAGTGATGACGCTGATCGTCAAAGCCGCGACGAATGATGTTTGAAGTGTGAAAATAAATATGACGATTGCTGTTAAAAACAGCGAAACAAAAGGCGTTTTGTATTTTTCGTGCGTTTTTGCCAGAATTTTGGGAAGTTCGTTGTGTTCCGCCATCGCAAACGGAATGCGCGAAGCGGTTAAAAAGCCGCCGTTTAAGTTTCCGAAGATCGAAATGAGTGCGCCGATTGTGATAAAAGCCGCGCCGAATGTGCCGAGAAATTTGCTCGCGGCATCGGCAAGCGGACGTTCGGAACTTGCCAATTCGGGCAGAGTTCCGATTGAAACTATCTGAATCAAAATATACAAAACGGCGCATATTATCAATCCCGTCAAAAGCGCAAACGGCACGTTTTTCTGCGGGTCTTTTGTTTCGCCCGCCGGAATAACCGCCGCTTCAAAACCGACGAAGGCATAAATTAGAATCAAAACGGCTTCGGAAAATTTCCCGTATTCCGGCGCGGCTGTAAAGCTAAAGTTTTCCGGTTGAATAAAAAACATTCCGACGGCGGCAAAAATCAGCAGCGGAACGATTTTGCCGACTGTAAAAATATTGGTCATTATCGCCGATTCTTTGACACCGATAAAATTTACAGCCGTAATAATCAAAACGACCAGCGCGATCAGCACGATGCGAAGATTCCCCTGATTTGCCGACGGATAAAAAAACCCGAAATAAGCCAACAAAAGATTACAATTTGCGGCAAACGTCGTAACGCGCACGATCCAATAAAGCCAGCCGACTTCAAAACCGACAATCGAACCGAAGGCTTCGTGCGCGTAAAGATACATTCCGCCGGTTGATTTAAAACGGCTGGCGACTTCGGCAAAACACAGCACCACAAAACCGACAATCACGGCGCAGGCGACGAACGCAATCAAACTGTAACTGCCGATTAAAGCCGTAACTTTCGACGGCAAACCGAAAATTCCCGCGCCGATTGTCGTGTTAATGGCAATCGCCGTCAAATCCCAACGGCTGATGCCGCGAACAAGTTTTTCCTCGGTCATAAGTCTAATTCCAGATTCCAGATTCCAGATTCCAGATTCCAGATTCCATTTTTTTTCTTCAATTTGAAATTTGGAATCTGGAATCTGGAATTTTCTACCGCTTTTCGTTTATACTCTGTAATAATCTTTCCGTAAAGTCTTTCGCAGGAGTTTAAATGAAAAATTTATCAGTTTATTTATTGTTTTTGGTAATTGTCGGCTTATTTTTTATCAATGTTAATGCCCAACAGAAATCGGTATCAAACAAATCAAACAGAATTTTTGCGGCGGAACAATCGCCGGGATTGCAGGAACTTTTGAGCAATTCTGTCAACAAAACAATCAGCGCGTTTTCGTCAAAAAATCTCAAACCCGAACAAATTTCGGCAACGCTGATTGATTTGCGCGACGCGAAAAATCTAAAGATGGCGAGTGTGCGCGGCGAAGAAAAAATTTATCCGGCAAGCGTCGTTAAAATGTTTTATATGGTCGCGCTCGAAAATTGGCTGGAAAACGGAAAAATAAAAAACACTCCCGAAGTCGAACGTGGCTTGCGCGATATGATTGTTGATTCTTCCAACGAAGCGACGCAGTATATTTTGGATGTTCTGACCGGAACTTCGAGCGGCGCGGAACTTTCCCCGAAGGAATTTGAAAAATGGGCGTATAAACGCAACATCGTCAATCGTTATTTTAGTTCGCTCGGCTATCAAAACATCAACGTCAATCAGAAAACTTTTTGTGAAGACGCTTACGGCATCGAACAGCAATTTCGCGGCTACAAAGGCGAAAACCGCAATATGCTGACGACGAATGCGACGGCGCGATTATTAGCCGAAATAGTTTCAGGCAAAGCCGCCACGCCCGAACGCACGGCAATTATGATGAATCTGCTCAAGCGCGATTTTAGCGGAATGACTTCCGACAACGACGATCAGGCACACGGTTTTACTGGAATCGCGCTGATAAAAAGAAATATGACGGGTGCAAAGCTCTGGTCAAAAGCCGGTTGGACGAGCAAAACCCGCCACGATGCCGCTTATATCGAAACGCCCGACGGTTTGAAATTTGTTTTGGTCGTTTTCACGGAAAATGCGGCAAATGAACGCGATATTATTCCTATGATCGCGGGCAAAATTTTGGATAATTTGGGCAAGATAAAATAAATTTCGCTTTCGTGTTAAAATTTCATTTCACAAGCAGGAGGAAATTATGACGGACAATCAATTTAACCAGCTTTTTGATTTAGTTACAAAAAGCGTGAACAGTGTTCAGCGACTTGAAAAGGACGTTTCCGAACTGAAACAAGGACAGTCTGAAATAAAAGGCGATATTGTCGAGATGAAGGGCGATATTGTCGAGATGAAAGGCGATATTTCCGAACTCAAACAAGGTCAGACGAGAATTGAAAAACAAATGACTTTTACCAATAGATCATTAAATATTCTGCAAAGTGATATATTGAATATTCGCACAAGAGTTGAAATATTGGAGCAGGAAAAGGAGTTATCAAATTAATATTTTTTGGAGACAAATTATGAAAAAAGTGTGTTTAGTGATTTTTGTATTGTTATTGACAGGCAGTAGTTTTGCCCAATACAAACAGCCGCCGAAGGAAATTGAAGATATTTTGAATGCGCCGGTTACGCCGTCAACAATAATAAGTCCGGCGAAGGATAAAATTCTGCTCGCCGAACCACTGCGTTATCCGCCGATTACGGAACTAGCCCAACCAATGCTGCGCCTGGCAGGTTCGCGCATCAATCCGAATACGAATGGACAACATCGCCAACCGTATTTTGTCAAATTAACATTAAAAAATATTGCCGACGGCAAGGAAATGCCGATAAATCTGCCCCCGAACGCGCAGATTATTTCGCCGAATTGGAGCGCGGACGGCAAATATATCGCGACAGGAAATCAAACGCCGAACGGCATCGAACTTTGGATTATTGACACGGCGGCGGCGAAAGCGTCGAAGTTGAAAAATGTTTTTGTCAACACGGCTTTCGGCGGTTTTGATTGGATGCCCGACCAGAAATCTCTGCTCGTCAATCTCGTTTCGTCAAAACGCGGAACTGCGCCGGGTTATCAAAACCTAACGCCGAATGAGCCGAATATTCAGGAAACAACCGGCAAAGGCGGCGCGGTGCAGACGTTTCAGGATTTGTTGAAATCGCCGAATGACGAAAAACTTTTTGAATTTTACGCGACATCGCAACTCGCCACCGTCGGCGTTGACGGCAAAACCAAGGAAATCGGACAACCGGCGATTTTGGATACGAACAGAGTTTCGCCCGACGGAAAATACGTTTTAGTCGAAAGAGTTCATCGCCCGTTTTCGTATCTTTTTCCGGCTTCGCGTTTCCCGACCGAAGTCGAAGTTTGGGATATGAACGGCAAAATGATTTACAAAGCGGCGAGCGTTCCTTTGCTCGACCAGCTTCCCGTTCAAGGCGTTCCGGTTCAGCCGCGCAGTGTTGATTGGATTCCGACGGAAAGCGCGTCGTTGATGTGGGTGGAGGCGTTGGACAAAGGCGACCCGAAAAATAAGGTTACGCCGCGCGATAAATTGATGATGCTTGCCGCGCCTTTTTCGTCCGCGCCAACCGAAGTCGTCAAAATCGAAGAGCGTTATCAAGGCAGACAATTCGGTGAAAAAGACGGAATGATGATGTTTTACGATTACAACCGCGACTCACAGCATCGGCGGATTTTTATGATGGATTATCGTTCAAATTCCGCGCCGAAACTGATTTCCGATTTGAACGTCCGTGACCGTTATAACGACCTCGGACAGCCGATTACGAAAACTTTGCAAAACGGCGAAAGAGTTATTTTGCAGGACGGAAATTTTATTTATATGACCGGCGCAGGTTCTTCGCCCGAAGGCGACAGACCTTTTCTGCGAAAAATGAATCTCGACACGAACAAAACTGAAGAAATCTGGCGTTCGGGAAATTCGGAATTTGAAAGTTTCGTGACCTTGATGAACGACAACGGTTCGAGTTTTATCACGCGCAAAGAATCTCCGCTCGAACCGGCGAATCTTTATCTGCGCTCCGCCGCGCAAAATCAAACGGCTAAACAATTAACAAATTTCAGCGATCCGGCACCACAATTACGCGGCATTACAAAACAGCTCGTCAAATACAAACGCGCCGACGGTGTTGATTTGTCGTTCACACTTTATCTGCCGCCGAATTACAAACAAGGAACAAAATTGCCGACGGTTCTCTGGGCTTATCCGCTAGAATATACGGACGCTTCAACTGCCGGACAAGTTTCCGGTTCGACCAATCGTTTTACATCAATCGGCGGTTATTCGCATTTGTTTTTCCTTCTGCAAGGTTATGCGATTTTGGACGATGCGACGATTCCGATTGTCGGCGATCCTTTGACGGTCAACGATACGTTTATCAAACAGCTCGTTGATTCGGCGCAGGCGGCGGTTGATAAAGCCGTTGAAATGGGCGTAACCGACAGAGATCGCGTCGGTGTCGGCGGACATTCTTACGGCGCGTTTATGACGGCTAATTTATTGGCGCATTCGGACATTTTCCGCGCCGGAATTGCGCGTTCAGGCGCGTATAATCGCACATTAACGCCTTTCGGTTTCCAATCGGAACGCCGCAACTTTTGGGAAGCGAAGGAACTTTACCAAAAAGTTTCGCCGTTCTTCTTCGCCGATAAAATCAAAACACCGCTGTTGATGATTCACGGTGAAGCGGACAACAATCAGGGAACTTTCCCGATTCAATCCGAAAGACTTTTTGCGGCAATCCAAGGTACGGGCGGCACGGCGCGGCTCGTGATGCTGCCGCTCGAAGCACACGGTTACGCGGCGCGTGAGTCAATCGAACACGCGCTTTACGAACAAATAAACTGGTTCGATAAATATGTCAAAAACGCCAAACCGCGTCAGACGAATCAAGCTGTTAAATAACAAATGAAAAACTCCGCTTTGGTGAATACCGAAGCGGAGTTTTTTTTTCTAAAAATATACTTACGCAAACTTTTTTTCCAAATTCATCACGTCTTGCGACCAAGCGGAGATTTCCTTTCGCATAATTCTCACATCGGCGCGATTCTCGTGACTCAATTCCAAAGATTTATAGGACAAGGCAAGAAGACGGTCAAATTCGTTTTCAAAAACAAACTGCATATTTTTGATTTCAGCGACATCGCTTTCGATACTTGTTACTTTTTGCTCGACATTTGTCAATCGCAATTCAATTTTATCAAACCGCGCATTTACTTCTTGCCGCAAGCCGTTGATCGAGTCGTTCATTTCCTGCCGCAAACCGTTTATTGCGTTAAGAATCGTTTCCAAATTCGGCAGCGTGTCTTTTTCTGAATTTTCCATAAAACCTCCGATGAAATTGTATCACAACATTTATTTTCAAAATGAATTTCTTAATTCTGAACGCCGCGTTATTCGGTTTTTGCGTCAGCCGGATTAAAAGGAATAACGAATCGGACAATAAGGAAGATATTTGTTGAGCGTTTCGCTGAATTCGATTAATTCGCGGCGGCGAAAATCGTAATCGTAGACCAGCGTCTCAGGCGCGGTTTTTTTCGGCACCTGCAACGCCGGATTCCACAAAAAATCTTCGCCTTTGGCGTTCCACTGCATATTTACGTCGTGCAAATCGCTCGAATGTGTCAGAAAAAACGCTTCGCATTTTAGTTGCGCTTTGACTTTTGCGGAGAGCGTATCGTCAATTTCCTTAAACAATTCGAGCCAATCGGCTTTCCACTTTTCGCCATCGTAGACGATAATCGGCGCGAACGAAAAATGGACTTCGTAACCGGCATCAACCAAGTTGTTAGCAGATTTTATTCTATCGGAAATCGGACTCGTGCCGATGTCAACGTAACGTGCAATCGGTTGCGGCATCAAAGAATAACGAAGCCGCGTTTTGCCTTTCGGATCAATCGAAAGCCAGTAATCGTCGCGCACGGTTTTCGTCGCAAACGTCGCTTTGGCAAATTCCATCGTCGTAAATTCTTTGATTAAAAAACCCGGATTGTCGCAAACGTAAGTGTCGGCGGACAAATCGGCGTTGCAGCCGATGTCGTAAGTCCAAAATTTATCGTCGCACTGATTCGGCTCCGTTTTCGCACCGAGTTTTTTTTGATGTTTGCGAATCGAACCGGCGATTTCTTCGACATTGACGAAAACCGTCAGCGGATTTGACGCGCCTTTGCGCCGAGCGACGTAGCAATATTGACACGAACTCAAACAGCCGTTCGAGTTCGACGCGGCGATAAAATCCGCCGAACGCCCATTTTTCGTGTGTTTTAAACCGGACTTGATGCCCAAAACCAAACTTTCGCGCTTCGTTCGCATCCAATCGTTTGCGTCGGCTTCAAACAGTTCGGGAATTTGCCAGTGGTTTTTGACTTCGACGATTTCCGCATTTGGAAACCGATTGATAATTTTTTCGGCATTGCCGCGCCAGATAAAATCTTCAAAAATAGTTTGTTGAACGTAAATTTTTTTGAAATCGAAATTCAAAACTTTGTTTCCTTTTTTGTCTTTAATTTTGTGCATAATTTCGATGTTTTGCGACGCTTTGCGGTTGGCAGATTATTTGGCAATTTGGGGTTGTTAGCCAATAATAGGAAAATAAGTTAAAATTCTTGAAAACCAAGATTTCCTGTAAAATTAAAAATATGAAAATTAAATTTGCCGCTTTTCTGTTTATTCTGTTTGTCAGCCAAGCATTCGCGCAAACGATGCCGAAGGATGCCGACCCGAAACTTTGGGCAAAGGCTTTACAAATACACAAAAAGGCGATTATCTTTGACGGACACAACGACATTACATCGCCGATGTATGACGACGATTTCGATCTGGCGACAAATTCAGTCGGCAAATTTCACATCGAAGGAACGCCGTATCACACGGATTTGGCGCGATTTAAACAAAGCGGAATTACGGGCGAATTTTTTTCGATTTACGTTGACAAGGAATTTGTCAAAACCGGCGGTTCGGCGCGGCGGGCGTTGGATTTGATTGATACGGTTTACCGCGAAGTCGAAAAACATCCCGGTCAATTGATGCTCTGCACGACTTCGGCTGATGTTTATCGGGCGAAAAAGGCGGGAAAAGTTTGCGCTTATATGGGAATCGAAGGCGGACACGCGATTGAGGATTCGCTCTTCGCGCTCAGAGATTTTTATCGGCTCGGTGTGCGATATATGACGCTCACGCACAATAACACAAACAATTGGGCGGACGCTTGCTGTGATACGCGCGACGGAAAACCTTATAGACCTTACGGCGGTTTGAACGATTTCGGCAAGGAAGTCGTCAAGGAAATGAATCGTTTGGGAATGCTCGTTGACATTTCGCACGTTTCCGACGACACGATGCGCGACGTGCTGGAAATTTCAACCGCGCCCGTCATTTATTCGCATTCTTCAGCCAGAAAATTTTCCGATCACCCGCGCGATGTTCCCGACGATATTCTGAAAATGGTGGCAAAAAACGGCGGCGTGGTGATGATAAATTTTTATCCCGCGTTTCTCGACCAGAAATATTTGGACGATGACCGCGCCAGAGATAAAAAACTCGAAGATCAAGTTAAAGCGTTAAAGGAAAAATACAAAACGGACGAACCTGCTTACAACATCGCCAGGCGCGGACTTTACGACAAAAATCCGATTACCATTCCGTCCTACACGCGCATTGTTGACCACATTGACCACATCCGCGACGTGGCGGGAATTGATTACATCGGCATCGGTTCTGATTACGACGGCGTTCCGCTGCTTCCCGCCGGAATGAACGGCGCGGAAGATTTGCCGCTTGTTACTTATGAAATGCTCCGGCGCGGTTATTCGGAAAAGGACATTCTAAAGGTTTTGGGCGGAAATTTTCTCCGTGTTTTTGAAAAAGCTGAAGAAGTTGCCAAAATCAATTCGCGCAAAGTCAGCGGAGAAGGAAGTTTGAAGAAAATCAAATGATTATGAAATCAAAATACTTTTCCACGTTTGCCTTTTTGATTGTTATATTCGCCGCTTTCGGCAGCACACAGACATCTGCTCAAACGCAAAAATTAACTATTGCAAATCTCAAAGGCAATGATTATTTAGGTTGCGGCTGTTCGTTTCAAAATTTAGCGGAAGCGAAAAAGCCGCGCTCGCAGAAAATCGTCTTTTGGTCGGAATACGATAAAAAGGCGATTCTCAATATAAACGGAAAGGATACAATTTTTAAATTGGTAAAGGAAGGAAAACGTCCGATGAAAGAAAAAATCGGTTCGCGTCATTCCGATGAATTCACAGCAAACGGAATTACCGTTAAAGTTGATTATCTGACAACCCGCGTTTGTCTGAAAGGCGAAGAAGAATGCGAGGCAACTTCTTACGACGTAACGATTACGGCATCAAAAGGTAATATAAAAACAATCGTCAAAACAAAAGGTGCGTGCGGTTGTTAAAAATTGAAAGATTACTGACTAAGGTTAAAAATAAATATGTCAAAAAATATTTCGCTTTTTAGTGTAAAAGTTCTGTCTTTATTGTTTATTATCATTTTCGGTTTGCCGAATATTGCGTCGGCGCGTCCGATGCCGCAGCAACAGGATGACAAAAACTCGAAAAAACTTCCGCCCGCGCACTACATTCGCAGCCGCGATTACGATATGCGCCATATTGCGCTCGATCTGAAATTCGATTGGGACAAAGAACAAGCCTTCGGAACGGCGACGATTACGCTTGCGCCGCTCGTGCCGGATTTTCAAAAGATAAATCTCGATGCCGGTTTGATGGTTTTTAATTCCATAAAACTCGGCGGGAAGAATTTGACATATAATTACGACGAGAAAGCGACTTCGTTAGTCGTAAATCTTGACCGCATCTACAAAATCGGCGAACCGTTGACGTTGACTGTTGATTACCGCACGAAAGGTGAAATTGTGCCGAACACACTGGGTTTCGGCGGCGGCGGCGGACTTAAATTTATAAAACCTGACGGAGGCGATCCGAACGGGCGACGGCAAATCTGGTCGCAAGGTGAAAGCGATTACAACCGTTTTTGGTTTCCGTCCTACGATTCGCCGAACGATTTTGCGACGACGGAATTGACCGCGACAGTTGAAAAACCGATGTTTGTTATGTCTAACGGGAAATTGATCGAGCGCCAAGACAACGGCAACGGAACGGAAACATTTCACTGGAAAACGGATGTGCCGCACGCCAATTATCTGACTTCAATCGTCGTCGGCGAATACTCGGAAGTTAAAGGTGAATACGCCGGCATTCCGGTTTCGAGCTACGTTTTTCCGAATGAATTAAAGGAAGGACAGGTTTCCACCAAAAATCTACCCGCGATGGTCAAGTTCTTTTCCGAAAAAACCGGCGTGAAATATCCATACAGCAAATACGCGCAAACGATTGCGACGGGTTTTAGCGGCGGAATGGAAAATATTTCGGCGACGACAATGACACCGAATATGATTCACGACGAGCGCGAATTACTGGACGGCGACAGCGATTCGCTGCAATCGCACGAACTCGCGCATCAATGGTTTGGCGATTACGTGACGACGCGCGAATGGGCGCACATCTGGCTCAATGAGAGTTTTGCAACGTATTTTGAAGCACTTTGGATGGAAAATTCCAAGGGACACGATTATTTTCTTTACAACGACGTGCGCTCGAATCAACAGCAGTATTTGGGTGCGTGGAAGCAGGGAAATCGCCGTCCGATTGTTACAAAATACTATACCAACGCCGATGCTTTGTTCGACGCTTACGCATATCCGCGCGGTGGTGCAGTTTTGCATATGCTCAGAAAACATCTCGGCGACGAGCTGTTTTTCAAAGCACTTAATCATTATTTGACGACAAATGCCAACAAACCCGTGCAAACCGAACAATTGAGAATTGCGATTGAAGAAGCGACGGGACAATCAATGGATTGGTTTTTCGATCAATGGATTTTCAAAATGGGACATCCCGTTTTTGAAGTTACGCAAAATTATGACGACGCTTCAAAAAAGCTGACTTTAAATGTCAAACAAACGCAAAAAATTGACAAAGACAATGAATATCCGCAGGTCGAATTTTTTCAAACCTACGTTGACATTGAAATTGATAATCAAATCAAGCGCGTTTGGATCGAGCCGAAAGCTGAAAATATCTTTACGTTTGATGTTGCAAACAAACCGAAACTCGTCAATTTCGATTACGAAGGCACGTTAATCAAAGAATTAAAATTCGATAAATCAACTGATGATTTGATATACCAACTGCAAAATGACAAAGACGTTTTGGGACGACTTTGGGCGATGAGCGAACTTGCGGCGCGTGAAAAATCTACCGAAGCGGAAAAATCGAAAATTATCGCGGCTCTCAACCAAACAATTACAAACGATGCTTTTTGGGCGATTCGCCGCGACACGATTCGCGCTTTGGCAAATGCGGGAAATAATCGAAATCGTCAAACTTCCGCACCTTCAGACGTTGACCAAACGACGCTAAACGCTTTGACAACGGCGGCAAAAGACAAAAATCCGCTTGTTCGCGCAACGGCGATTGAAGTTTTAGGCGCGACGAAGGATTCAAAATATGCCGATATTTATTCCAGCGCATTAAACGATCAAAGTTACGGCGTAATTGACGCGGCATCCGTCGCTCTGGCGAATACTAAAGACAAACGGGCTTTCGGGGCTTTGACCGAATTGGTCAATAAAAATTCGTGGAAAGACCGCTTACGTATTGCCGGATTAAATGGTTTAGGGGTTTTGGGAGATAAACGCTCGCTGGAATTAGGATTTAAATACACGGATAAATCGAATTCTTCGAGTGTCCGCGCAAATGCTTTAAGTATTTTGGCATCGAGCGGCAAGGGAGATGCACGAGTTTATCCTTTGTTATTGGACAATTTCAAACAATCTCTCGAAGACAACGCCTTTCAGGAAATTTTCGGCGGTTTGCAAAGTTTTGTGAAATTAGCCGATCCGCGCGGTCAGGAAGCGTTTGATATGGCAAAAGAGAAATTTAAAGGAAATCAAAATTTGCTCGCTTTCATCAATCAAATTGAAGCGCAATTTAAGAAAGCGATTGAGCAAAAATAGCTTGCGGTCAAAAGTTTAATGCAGGTTATATAACATCGAAAAAACTTACCATAAAATGGAATGAAATTCGGTGAGTATAAAAACTTTTATTTTTTGAAATATGTCGTCAGCAAAGATAATAAAAAATCGCTGATAGAAGTTGAAGAAAACAGCAATCGAAGCGTTCGCCTGATGTTTCGTGGATGACGAAAGAAAAATACAACAGTTTAAACGATGAAGAAAAACAAACCTTCTCAAAAATTATTCCCGACTTTGTTATCGAACTTCGTTCTCCGACGGGTAATCTCAAACCGATTCAAAACAAGATGATGGAGTATTTTGAGAGTGGTGTGCAATCAGGGTGGTTAATTGATCCGAAAGAAAAAAAAGTTCACATTTATCGGGATAACGGCGAGATCGAAATTTTGGAAAATCCTGAATTTGTTTCCGGAGAAAATGTGTTAAACGGATTTACTTTGGACGTAAGCCAATTATGGTAGTCATTCAAATTGACTGTTTTCACCAAACCCTTTAAACTCATACTTTCAAACGTGGTGAGTTACAGCGACTTGCGACCACGAAAAATAAACCGCTAAACAGCCGACGAGTTTAATAAAATCAATTTTGACGAAAACTCTGCGCTTGTTTGGTGCAGAGTTTTTCAATTTTGGCTTATGGATTTTGAAAGGAAAATTGAGGTTGAATTTGAAACGACTGTAAGTGACTTTCAGCGGATTTTAGTTTGGTATCGTTGGAAAAGATTGTTTGTAGAATTCAGCTTGATGCTAATCATTGGAATTCCATTTTGTTATTTTATCGGCTTCAATTTGTTAGAAAATGGTTGGGCTGCAATTGGTTTCATTTTCACGTTACTGATTTTGTTTGTCTTAAATATTTATGGTTTGGTTTTTAGACGAGCAGAGGCATTAAAACGAATAACCGAACCGGCAAAAACAATCTTTTCAGAGCAAAGTTTGGAAACGAATAACGAAATCTATTCATACAAACAGAGCATGGGAAAGCTACGCAAAAATTTACGAAACGGACAAAGACTTTATATTCTTTCAGATAGAAAACGCATTTGCCGCAATTCCCAAACGCTTTTTCAAAAATCAAGGCGATATTGAAGCATTAAGAGAACTCGTGAACAGAAAACTTGGCGAAAGTGCGAAACTTCAAAATTAATTTTATGAGCAAAGATTTTTTAGATTTATTAAAAGAAAAAATCGTCGTTTTCGACGGTGCGATGGGAAGCAGTTTACAGGCGCAAGACCTTTCGATTGAAGATTGGGGCGGGCAGAATTTTGAGAATTGTTCGGAAAATCTGCTTTATACGAAGCCGTCGGCGATTGAGATTGTTCACACGGACTTTTTGGAGGCGGGCGTTGATGTTATTGAAACGAATAGCTTTGGCGGTTCGGAAGTCGTTTTGGCGGAGTTCGGGATTGTTGAAAAAACTTACGATGTGAACCTTAAAGCGGCGGAGATGGCAAAGCGTCTGGCGAATGATTATTCGACGGCAAATCATCAGCGGTTTGTCGCCGGTTCGATTGGTCCGGGGACGAAATTGCCGACGCTCGGGCATATTTCGTTTCGGGATTTGAAACAGGCTTACGTCGAGCAGGTGCGCGGGCTTTATGACGGCGGTTCGGATTTGTTTATTGTCGAAACTTGTCAGGATTTGCTGCAAACGAAGGCGGCTTTGATGGCGATTTTTGAGTTTTTCGCCAAAAATAAAGTAAAAATTCCGGTCATCGCGCAGGTTACGATTGAAACTTTCGGGACGATGCTCAACGGGACGGAGATCGGCGCGGCTCTGACTGCGCTCGAACCGTTTCCGATTGACGTGATCGGGATGAATTGCGGCACGGGACCGAAACAGATGGCGGAATCTTTGAAATATCTGTGCGAACATTCCGAAATTCCCGTGTCGGTTTTGCCGAACGCCGGTCTGCCCGAAGTTAAAGACGGCAAACAGCATTATGACGAAACGCCGGAGAGTTTTACGGCGCAAGTCGTCCATTTCGCCAAAGATTTCGGCGTGAATATCGTCGGCGGCTGTTGCGGAACGACGGCGGAATATATCAAAATGCTGCGCGATGAAATCGAAAATATCTCGCCGAAACAGCGCGACGCGCATCTCGCGCCGTCGGCTTCTTCCATTTATTTTCGTCAGCCTTATTCGCAGGACGCTTCGTTTTTGATTGTTGGCGAGCGTGTAAATGCAAGCGGCTCGAAAAAGATGCGCGATCTGCTCGAAGCGGAAAATTGGGACGGGCTTGTCAATCTCGCCAAATCGCAGGAAAAAGAAGGCGCACACATTTTGGATGTCAACGTGGATTTTGTCGGGCGCGACGGTGTTGCCGATATGCACGAACTCGTTTCGCGGCTGGTTACAAATGTCAAAATTCCGCTGATGTTAGATTCTACGGAATGGGAAAAAATGGAAGCGGGACTCGAACACGCGGGCGGAAAATGTCTTTTGAATTCGACAAATTACGAAGACGGCGAACCGCGATTTTTGAAGGTTTTGGAGTTGGCGAAACAATATGGCGCGGGCGTGGTCATCGGTTTGATTGACGAGGAAGGAATGGCGCGAACCGCCGAAGACAAAATAAGAATTGCGCGACGCGCTTATAAACATTCTGTCGAATTCGGCATCAACGCGCACGATATTTTCTTTGATCCGCTCGCTCTGCCGATTTCTACGGGAATCGAAGAAGACCGCGCGAACGCTGCCGAAACTGTTAAAGCGATCAAACAAATCAAAGAAGAAATGACCGAAGTGAATATAATTTTGGGCGTTTCAAACATTTCGTTTGGCTTAAATCCGGCGGCGCGTGTCGTTTTGAATTCGGTATTCCTGCACGAATGCGTCGAAGCCGGAATGAATTCGGCGATTGTCAACGCATCGAAAATTCTTCCGCTTAATCGCTTTAACGAATACGAAATCGAAGTCGCGCTCGATCTGATTTATGACCGCCGAAAATTTGAAGGCGACATCGTAACTTACGATCCGCTCGGCGAATTTACGACGATGTTTGAAGGCAAGACGACGAAATCAATGAAAAAGGACATTTCGAGTCTGCCGATTGAAGAACGTCTTAAAGAACATATCATCGAAGGCGAAAAAATCGGTCTGGAAGACAGTCTGAAAATCGCGCTCGAAAAATATCCTGCGCTCGAAATCATCAACACGATTCTTTTGGGCGGAATGAAAGTAGTCGGCGAACTTTTCGGTTCTGGACAGATGCAGTTGCCGTTCGTTCTCCAATCAGCCGAAGCGATGAAATCGGCGGTGAAATTTCTCGAACCGTTTATGGATAAAGTCGAAGGCGAATCGAACAAAGGCGTGATGGTTCTCGCAACCGTCAAAGGCGATGTTCACGACATCGGCAAAAATCTGGTTGATATTATTTTGACCAACAACGGTTATAAAGTTGTAAATCTCGGTATCAAACAGCACGTTGACGCAATTTTGGATTCAGCCGAAGAACATAACGCCGACGCTATCGGAATGTCGGGTTTGCTCGTCAAATCAACGCTCGTAATGCGCGACAATCTCGAAATAATGAATGAGCGCAACTTAAAAACGCCCGTCGTTCTCGGCGGCGCGGCGTTAAATCGAAAATATGTTGACAACGATCTCGTTCCGCTTTTTGAAGGCAGATTGTTTTATGCCCGCGATGCTTTCGACGGTCTGAATGCGATGGATTTGCTCACTTCGGGTGAGCAGTCCAAAGTCCAAAGTCCAAAGTCCAAAGTCGCCGCTGTCGGAAACGGCAAGTCGGCAGCGTCGGCATTACCCGATGAATCGAGCGACGCAATCGAAACCGTTTCCGATGAAGAAGATTTAGTCGGTGACGATGCCAAACTCGGCAAACAAGCGGCGCGTGTTTCCGTCAGACAAACCGGCGACCCGACGCACACGACAAAATCAAATGTCCAACCAGCCGACAAAATCCCGACTGCACCGTTTTACGGTTCAAAAGTTGTTGAAATAAAAGATTTAACAAAAGTCTTCGCGTTCATCAACGAAACCGCGCTTTTCAAAGGTCAGTGGCAATATAAACAGGGCAAAAAATCGAAGGAAGAATATCAAAAAATCCTCGAAGAAATCGTCTATCCGAACTTCAAAGAAGTCAAAGCGCAGGCGATCCGCGAAAAACTGCTCGAAGCGAAAGTAGTCTACGGTTATTTCCCGTGCCAATCCGAGAACAACGATTTAATCATTTACGAAGACGACGAACGCACCGAAAAAATGCGTTTCACATTTCCCCGCCAACCGATCGAACAACGCGGCGGAAAAAACTTGTGTCTGGCGGATTTCTTCGCGTCAAAAGATTCCGGCAAAATTGATGTCGTCGCTTTCGATCTGGTTACGATGGGCAGACGCGCCTCGGAACATTCCGCTAAACTTTTTGCAAACGACAATTACACTGATTATCTGCTGTTTCACGGTCTGTCTGTAGAATCCGCCGAAGCCTTCGCCGAAATGTGGCACAAACGCATCCGCGAAGAACTCGGTTTCGCCGATGCAGACGCGCCCGAAATGACAAAACTCTTCAAACAAGGCTACCAAGGCTCACGCTACAGCTTTGGCTATCCCGCGTGTCCGCGCATCGAAGACCAAACAAAACTTTTTGAACTTCTAAAACCCGAAAGAATCGGTGTCGAACTAACCGACGAATTTATGCTCGAACCTGAACAATCAACTTCGGCAATCATCATTCATCATCCTGAGGCGAAATATTTTAATGTTGAGTAATAAGTTCTGTATTTGATATTTTAGTATTAAAACAAAATTAATTGGTTTCCAAAATGAAATATTACTATAACGATTATTTGGTTGAACTCTCAACCAAATTTCTAACTAGATTGAACGACATTAAAGCTGATTATAATTTTGATTATGGCGATGAGTTCGAAATTGCTATTTGTGAGATTTTAAGAACTTTTTTGCCAACAAAATTTGGCATATGCAGAGGATTTGTAGTATCTCGGAATGGTGAAAAATTTGGAGATGACATTGTTATTTATGACCAATTAAATTTTCCAACATTAAAAACCAATTCAAGATATGATTTTTCGAGGAAAGAAAATGTTCCTATTGAAGCCGTTTATGCTTACATAGAAGCTAAATATACATTAGAAAGCGAAAATTTTAATAAAAGTTTGTTGCAGTTATCAAATGTAAAAAAACTTTGCCTTTCCAGAGAGAAAACAGATATATATCAAGTTGATCCGTGCATCGGAACTTATAGAGATAGAGGTAATATTGTTGAAAGTTTGCCTAAATTTAGAAATCCGATTTTAGGAATTATTTTAAGTAGGTATTGTGTTGGTGTTAATAATAAAAAAACAGAAAACACTGAGGAAATTAAACAATTTTTGAAATCTAAATATGATAATATTCCAGATAATAACACTGCACCAGAACTAGTGATCGCAGGAAAAGACAATTTATTAACAGTCGGATACAAGAAAGAAAATGAAAGTGTACCTACACTCTTTTATCCAGATAATGGCTTGTGGATAGGTTACGAAAATCTGATAAAAGTTGACTTGGTTTACGGCATATTTTTAAGTCATTTAATGGCTTCGTTAAATTGGATTAGACTTGGACAATTGCCATGGATAGATATGTTGAACGAAGCAAAATTAGAATGAATTGTTTTTGCAGAGATATGAATTACAAAGACATAATCACCATCGAATCAAACATGTGCGGCGGTAAAACTCGTATTTGCAGGATGATGTTAAAACTGATTAATTGAAAAGTTTGTTGATTGTTTAGCAAAAGTATTAAAATCATTAATTATGCAAAATGTTCAATACATAACAGATGTCGAAGGTCATAAAACGGCGGTGATTTTGCCAATTGAAGATTACGAGGAAATGCTCGAAGATTTGCATTTTGGCAAAGTTGCGCGGGAAAGCAAAGAAGAACCGAAACGCGATTTTAACGGGTTTTTAGAGGAAATGTTGCAAAACGGGGAAATTTCTGTATCAGAAACTAAAAATTTTGCTATGAGTTTAATACCCGGATGTTTCCAAATTACACAAAAATTTCCGAATCTTTTATTAGGTTCTCCAATCTTTGCTCTTTGATACCGTAGAAAATTTTGATTGCCTGAATTTGATCGTTTAACTTTTCGGGATCAGCCGGTTTTTTTTGTTTTGTTCCGACAATCATATTATTTTTCGGCGTGTGTTCGGTGGAAACGAATTCAAAAAGTTTGGTCGAATAACCGCTTTTTTCGAGCAAAAGAGAGCGAAGTCCGTCGGTGATTGATTCGGCTTCGCGTTCGAGCATTACGCCGTGTTTGAGGATATTTTTGAACATTTCCGGCGGTTTGATTTGCGGGCGAATTTCCTGATGACAGCACGGCGCGGCGACGATTAAATCTGCGGCAGCTTTGATACCCGAAAAAATCGCGTCGTCGGTCGCCGTGTTGCAGGCGTGAAGTGCGATCAATACATCAACATTTTCCAAATCGTAATCGCCGATATAACCGTGAATAAACTGCAAACCGCTGAATTCACTCGCCTTTGCAATGTCGTTTCCAAGCCCGACAAGCTGTTCTTTCGTGTCAACGCCGATAACCTGAACATCAATACCGCGCACGTTTTTGAAATAATCATAGGTCGCAAACGTCAAATAACCTTTGCCAGAACCCATATCAATAATCTTTAATTGCTTTTTGTCGGCAAGCGCGGATTTATCAAAAAGACTGCCCAAAATCTCGACGAATTTATTGATTTGTTTCCACTTATCCTGCTGTTTGGTGCGAATGTCGCCACGATCTGTCGTAATTCCCAACGCTTTTAAATAAAAACCGTTCGGGTCAACCTGAATTTGCTTTTCGCGGTCGTGGTCGAGCGTCGGTATCGCTTTAAAAGTCGGCTTTCCGGCATTCAAACGTGATTTTCCTTTTTTGCCGATGTCGAGTTGAAAATCATTTTCCGTCGTAAAAAGATGTCCGCTGAAAAAATCTTTGCCCAAAACTTCACGGATAATTTTTAAACCTTCGTTAAAATCAAAATTCTTCGCCGTATCGCGCGTGTCGTAGCGATAAAGAAAGAAAAGCCGCTTGCCGCGTTTGGTTTCAACCAGTCGGATGAGCAATTTTTGTAAATGAGCGTCATTCCCGCGATAATTGCCCAAAGTCATTTTGACAAAATTTTCTTCGTGCAGGCTTTTTGCAAATTCAGAAATAAATTTTTCGATATTTTCAGTCATAAATTCATTTTATCACTCGGAAGCGCGTTTTAACCTGTCCATCAAAGCCAAACCGATTCCGCTTTCATCAACCGTTTCACAATAAATTATTTTAATATTCCGCGCATCGCATTCACGAAAAAACGCAAAAACCTCGTGCGCGTAATCTTCAACCGATTCACAAACTTTTACCAACTTAAAATTTTCGCACGGGAAATTTAAACCGATAAATGCACAAGACTTTGGACTTTGGACTTTGGACTTTGGACTTATTAAAACCACCTCGGCGCGTGGCGAATAATGCCGGTGTTTCAAACCCGGACTTTTCGGCGATTCATCTTTTTTTATTTGATAAATCTGCGTTTCCGGCACAATTTTCCGTAAATCTTCAAGCGTAATCGCGCCCGAACGCAAAATCAGCGGAACGTCCGATGTGCAGTCAACAACGGTTGATTCCAAACCGATTTCCGTCGCTTCACCTTGCAGAATGCAGTCAATTCGGGAATTCAAATCTTCAAAAACGGCTTGCCAATTCGTCGGCGAAGGCTTTCCCGAAAGATTCGCCGACGGCGCGGCAACCGGCGTTTCACAGTTTCGCAGAAATTCCAACGCCAATTCATTTTTGGGCATTCTGACACCGATTGTTGCGAGATTTGCCGTCGCAATCAGCGGAACATTTTCGGCTTTCGGCAAAACCAAAGTCAAAGCTGACGGAAAAAAAGCGTCAATAAATTTTTTTGCGTTTGGCGTAATTTCTTTTACTAAAATTTTGATTTGCTCAAGATTTCCGACGTGCGCGATTAACGGGTTATCGTTCGGACGCTTTTTCGCCGCGAATATTTTCGCAATCGCCGTTTCATCAAATATGTTCGCGCCCAAACCATAAACCGTTTCAGTCGGAAATGCGACGATTCCGCCGCGCCTGATAAATTCAGCGGCTTCTTTGGCGGAAGTTGTTAAAATAGTTTTCATCCTTAATAATAAAAATGTGAATCAAGTGTTGAATAACAATCTCTGTGTGATTTCTCGGTGATCTCTTTGTTCAATTAATTTTTTAACACAGAGATAACTGAGAAAGACACTGAGAAAATCATCTGTTTTCAATATTTATTTTTAACTCTGGATTCGCCTTGAAAGTAGAATTATCCATTATTCTTTATCAATTATAGAAATGACTTTAGACGAAAAACTCAAAAATCTTCCCACTGCGGCGGGCGTTTATATTCATAAAAATGCCGACGGCAAAATTATTTATATCGGCAAGGCGAAAAACTTAAAAAACCGCGTTCGCCAATATTTTCAATCGCGCAAAAATATGGATGCGAAAACGCAAAGGCTTGTCCAGCGCATCGCCGATTTTGAATTTATCGTCGTTGACAACGAAGTCGAAGCGTTAGTTTTGGAAGCGAATCTCATCAAAAAACACAAACCGCGCTACAATATTTTATTAAAGGACGACAAACAATATCCGCACTTAAAGATGACGAGGGAACCGTTTCCGAAAGTCGTCATCACGCGGAAAATTCTCCGCGACGGCGCATCCTATTACGGACCTTTTTTGCCCGCGAGCTTGGCACGAAAGACTTTGGATTTAATCAACCGCACATTTCAACTTCGCACCTGCGACATCGAAATTGACGGCAAACTACCGCGTCCGTGTCTTGAATATCATCTCAAACGCTGTCTCGCGCCGTGCGTCAAAGGTCTCTGCACAAAGGAAGAATATCAGGAAGCGGCGCGCGACGTAAAATTGCTGCTCGAAGGCAAAAATAAGGAACTCGCCGGTCAGCTTGAACGGCGAATGTGGACGTTTGCCGAAAATCAGAATTACGAACTCGCCGCGAAATACCGCGATTTGCACAAAACTGTTCTCGCGCTCGGCGAACAGCAGAAAATGGCGATGACCGCCGATTTGGATGTGGACATTTTCGGCTTTTACCGCGAAAAACAGCTTCTCGCTTTGCAGTTATTTACGATGCGCGAAGGTCGCATCGTCGGTCGGCGCGAATTTTTCTGGGAAGATTTGGACGCGGAGAACTTTGATGTTTCCGAATTTTTGGGCGAAGTTCTCGCGCAGTATTATTCAACCGATTACGTTCCGCTCGAAATTCACGTTCCGGTTGATTTTGAAGACCGCGAAACTCTTGAAAAAGTTTTGACCAAACGGCGCGGACGGCGCGTAAAAATTCTCGACCCGAAACGCGGCAAAAAAGCCGAGATGATTTCGCTCGTCGAAACCAACGCAAAAATCGCCTTCAAGCAAAGATTTCGCGTTCTCAAAGCCGACACCGAAAAAATTCTCGGCGAATTGCAGGAAATTCTCGAACTGCCGCACTTGCCCGTCCGCATCGAAAGTTTCGATATTTCAAATATCTCCGGCGCAGAAAACGTCGCCGGCATTGTCGTCTATGAAAACGGCAAACCGAATCGCGCCGAATACCGCCGCTTCATCATCAAAACTGTTGAAGGCGCGGACGATTACGCTTCAATGAACGAAGCCGTTTTCCGCCGCTACAAACGCGCTCTCGCCGAAGAAAAACCGCTGCCCGACCTGATTTTCATTGACGGCGGCAAAGGACAAATCAACGCGGCGGCGGCGGCGATGCAAATGCTCGATTTGGAAATGATTCCAATCGTCGGCTTGGTCAAACCGCCGCGCAAACACAGCGAAATTTCCCATCTGCTGCGCTACGGACACGAAGAAAAACCCGTCTATTTTGAAATGGGCGTGCCGGTTTTTCGCCTCGTCCAACAAATCCGCGACGAAACGCACAAAACCGCCATCGAATTCCACCGCAAACGCCGCGAAACCCGCGATTTCACCTCGGAACTAACGGCAATCGAAGGTGTCGGCGACAAGCGCAAAATGAAACTCCTGCGAAACTTCGGCTCAATCGAACGCATCGCCAAATCCTCAATCGAAGAACTTTCACCATTTGTTGGGGCGAAAACGGCGAAACTTGTTTTTGACCATTTTGAGCGGCAGAGAAAGTTGTCAGAAACTAGAAGATAATCGCTATTGAATTTTGTAGAATTACTAATTTTTCCATTAACTTTATGAAACTATCATTAGACATTAAGTATAAATCTTTAGAGCCATTTGAAGTTGAGATTCCTGATTTTACAATTTTGACAGGACTAAATGGCGCAGGTAAATCACAAATTCTGACAGCAATTGCTAGGGCAAACGCATTAAAAATGTAAGAAGCGAGAAAAGTGTGTAAAACTTGAACTTATTCTATTTTGGGATGAGGAGAGAGATTGAAACAATTAAAAACAAAGACGTTATTTGAAAGTGTCGGGAAAATAAAAGAC
>JBBPXX010000010.1:0-16117 GCA_038200505.1 Pyrinomonadales bacterium
ACATAAGCACCAAGTGGAATCGCGCTGATGCGGTAATCGGTGTGTCCGTATTTGAAACCCCAAATTCGCGGACCCAAACCGAAAAACGAATAAGCGTCAACGCGCATTCCCAAAAGTTTGGCAACCGCGAAATGACCGAATTCGTGAATGTTGATGGCAATTCCGAGAACGAAAATGACTGCTAAAATGACTATTAAAATATCGTACATTAAATAAATTCCTTTATTAAAAATTCTTGACCGTTTAGAAACAAATCGAGCGCGTCAAGTTGCAAACTAAAGTGTAAAACCCGTGCTTTTCAGAGTCAAACATTATTTTACGGAAGCAAATCCGCAACTTTAATTTTCGCCTCCGGCGCAACAAGCGGCGAAACCGTGTCTTTTTCGGTAAAAATCAATCGTTCGGCATAGCCGAAACCATAAAATGCAGTTTTGTCATTGATCGGGCGGCGATAAACTTCCAGACGCTGATTTCGCACATCAACAACCCAATAATCTTGAATATTCGCCCGCGCATATAGACTAGCTTTGCGGGTTTGGTCAAAAAGCAGTGAACTATCGGAAATCTCGACAACTAATACGGCGGTCTTTGGAATTTCTTTTTTAAAGTCCCGCGTTTTACCCTCAATTACAGCAATGTCGGGTTCGGGTTCTGAATCTTCGGCGGTGTTGATTGGGCATTGGACGGCGATAAAGAATTTTTTTTTGAATACTTCCCGGAGAGTTTCCGCCGCTACATTAACGCCTGTGTAATGCAAACTGCTCATTGCACTCATTTCGTATTCTTCTTCATTCAACTCTGAATAATTGTATTTAACAAAAATGTCGCCTTCAATAAGCTCAACTCTTTTTCCGTTGAAAAATCCTAAATCGGAAAGACGATAATATTCATCTTTATTCCATTTTATTTTCGGCGGCTCTTTGATGTCGGTTTCTTCGTAAGTAAAAGAAACGATTGAATTAGCTGACCTAGTTGATTCAGTTGTATGTTGCATAATTTTTACCTCACTTTGCCGAAGCGGTCTTTTCCAAATTTTCCAACTTCATTATAGCCTGTTTTCGCGCCGCTTTGTCAGCCGATAAAACGGTTTCGAGATCGGCAACTTTTTGTGTTTTATGTTCGTTCATCACGCTTTCGATAATTATCGGAATCTCGGAAAGGCGAATTTTATCGTCCAAAAACGCCTGCACGGCGATTTCGTTGGCGGCATTCAAAGTTGCGGGCATTGTTCCACCGATCTTCAGGGCTTTATACGCCAAAGCCAAACATGGAAAGCGTTCAAAATCCGGGTCTTCAAAAGTTAATTGCGAAATATGCGCAAAATCGAGCGGTTCGAGTTCGCCGCTTTTTCTTTCGGGAAAGGTCAGCGCATATTGAATCGCGTGGCGCATATCGGTTACGCCGAGCTGCGCGATGATCGAACCGTCAACCATTTCGATCATCGAATGCACGACCGATTGCGGATGCACGACGACGGAAATTTCGTCCGCCGAAAAATCAAACAGCCAACGCGCTTCGATGACTTCCAAACCTTTATTCATCAGGGTCGCGCAGTCAATCGTGATTTTGTCGCCCATATTCCACGTCGGATGATTTAACGCTTCTTCGCGCGTCGCATTCTCGATTTCCTGTTTTGTTTTTGTCCGAAAAGGTCCGCCCGAAGCGGTTAAAATCAAGCGTTTGACTTCGCGTTTCGATTCGCCGCGCAGACATTGATGAAGCGCGTTGTGTTCGGAATCAACCGGCAAAATCTCCGCTTTGTTATCACGCGCCGCTTTTGTCATCAATTCGCCCGCCATAACGAGCGTTTCTTTGTTGGCAAGCGCGACTCGTTTCCCCGCTTCAAGTGCGCGTAAAGTCGGCACAAAACCAACCGCGCCGACAGTTGCCGAAACAACTGTGTGTGCTTGTTCGTGCGTTGCCACATCAATCAAACCTTGTTCACCGATAACGATTTTTGGAATTTGAAATTTGAAATTTGAAATTTCGCGCTGCAACTTTTCCGCGCAATTTTCGTCTTTGACGGCGACGAGTTCGGGCTGAAATCTTTCGATTTGCTCAGCGAGTTTTTCTACATTTTCACCCGCGCCAAGCGCGACGACGTGAAAATCGCCCAAATGTTCGATGACTTTTAGAGTGTTGCAGCCGATTGAACCCGTTGAACCTAAAATAGATATTGCTTTCATAAAACACCGGAACACAGGTTATCACAGCTTGGAATCAGATTCATCGGCAGGCTCGGGCGCGTCAAATTTTCGGGCGAAAAATCCTCGCTTTTCCTCTATTTTCTCGAATCCGCTTGTTCGGAAAATTCGCGTGTCGCTTCCAAATAATGCACTTTATCTTTATTTTCCGCTAAATACTTATTAAACTCCGCCGATTTATTTTTCGGAACGCTCAAAGATTTCCAGTTTGATGAGCGAAAATGTTTTGCCAAAAACATAATCTGTCCGACGTGCGAAGCCGTGTGCGCGAGCGAGCGATTGATCGCTTTGAAGACCGGATAATTTTCGCCGCGAATCTGTATCGTCCTTCTCAAATCTTCCGCCGTTAAAGTTTCGAGCATTGAAAAAAGCGCGTTCCAGCCGTTTTCCCAAAATTTCGTCAAACTTTCGCGTGTGTCTTCGTCCGCCATAAATTCCGAATCACGATTTCTGTCAGGCTTTTCACCGTCGGAAGTTAAAAAATCAGTCCAGCGCGAACGCAGATTTCCGCCGATATGCTTTGAAATCGCCGCTATGCTGTTTGATTTTTCATCAATCGTTTTGAAAAATTCTTCGTCTGAAACTTGCGCCAACGATTTTTCAGCGAGTCTTTTATAACTGCGAAAAGTTTCGCCGACATCGCTCAAATAATTGTCTAATAATTCATTCATAATTATTTATCAAAATTTGCGAATCAATATTAAGAAAAAGATTCTCGAAACTCTGTGAATTCTCCGTGAATTCTCTGTGTTAATAAATTTTTAAACACAGAGAATTCACGGAAAATTCACAGAGAAACGCGGGAAAAACTTTGACTATTCAGATCATTGTTTTTTACTTTTCATTCACATCAAAAGATTTCAACCTAACTGTAATCGCGTTTTTGTGGGCGTGCAAATGTTCGGCTTCCGCCATCAGTTCAACCGATTTACCGAGATTTTTGATGCCTTCCGCACTCAATTTTTGAAACGTAATTTTTTTAACAAAACTGTCCAAAGACACGCCGCTGTAACTTCGCGCATACGCGCCCGTCGGTAGCGTGTGGTTTGTTCCCGAAGCGTAATCGCCCGCCGATTCGCACGAATAATTTCCGATAAAAACCGAACCGGCGTTAATTACTTTTTCAGCAACTTCGTCAGCGTTTTCAACTGCTAAAATAAGATGTTCGGCGGCGTATTCGTTTAAAAGTTCGATTGCCGTTTCCGAATTTTCAACCAAAATCGCCTTTGAATTTTTAAGCGCGGCGGCGGCGATGTTTTTTCTCGGCAAAATTTCGAGTTGTTTTTCGAGTTCGACATTTACTTTTTCGATGACGTTCTCGCTCGTCGAAACGAGAACCACTTGACTGTCAACGCCGTGTTCGGCTTGCGATAATAAATCTGCCGCAACGAATTCGGGAACGCTCGTTTCATCAGCTAAAATCGCCACTTCCGAAGGTCCGGCGGGCATATCAATTGACACGCCGTGTTTTGTTACTTGTTGTTTCGCTTCGGTTACGAACTGATTTCCGGGACCGAAAATTTTATACACTTTCGGAACTGTTTCAGTTCCGAAAGTCATCGCGCCGATTGCCTGTGCGCCGCCGATTTTGAAAACTTTGGTCGCGCCGCAAAGTTTTGCCGTATATAAAGTTACGTCGTTGACTTTGCCGTCTTTGTCGGGCGGCGAACATAAAATAATTTCACGACATCCGGCGAGTTTGGCAGGAATTACCAACATCAAAACCGTCGAAAAAAGCGGCGCAGTTCCTGCCGGAATATAAAGCCCGACTTTTTCAATCGCCACCGATTTTCGCCAGCAAAAAACGCCTTTCGTCGTTTCGATCACTTCGCTTTTTTCGGTTTGCGCGGCGTGAAATTTTTCGATATTCGCTTTGGCAATTTGGATGGCTTCTTTTAATTCACCGCAAACACGCACTTCGGCTTCGTCAAATTCTTCTTTTGAAACGAGAAATTCGTCGAGTTCGACTTTATCAAAATGCCGCGCACAATGTTTTAATGCTTCGTCGCCGTGCATTTTTACATCTTTTAAGATGTTGGCGACGGTTCTTTCAAGAAAATTATCGTCAAGCGACGGACGAGTCAAAATGTCGTCCCAAGTTTCTTTTTTCGGATATTTTATAATTTGCATATTTTTTGAACTGAAAGACAAAAGAAATTTGCAGGGATAACAGGATTTACAGGGATTTTAATTTTTTGATTTTAAAATATCCCGTGCATCCTGACATCCCTGTAAATGTCTTATTTTCATTGAATCATCTGATCAATCGAAAGCACTAAAATTCCTTCCGCGCCTTTGTTTTTAAGGTTTTCGACAATTTCCCAAAAATCATTTTCGTTAATTACCGAATGAACCGAACTCCAACCGGTTTCGGCAAGCGGCAAAACCGACGGACTTTTTATTCCGGGCAAAAGTTCGATGATTTCCTCTAATTTTTCATTCGGCGCGTTGAGCAGAATGTATTTGTTTTGCTTGGCGGCATTGACGGCTTTGATGCGAAACAGCAGTTTATCTAAAATTTTTTGTAAATCCGAACTCAAATCAGGACGCGAAACTAAGACGGCTTCCGATTTCAAAACAGTTTCGACTTCCTGCAAACCGTTGGTAAAAAGTGTACTTCCCGAACTGACCAAATCGCAAACCGCGTCTGCCAAACCGATTCCGGGCGCGATTTCCACCGAACCGCTGATCGTGTGAATTTCGCTGTTCACATCATTTTGCGATAGAAAATCCCCCAAAATTTTCGGATAACTTGTCGCAATGCGCTTGCCTTCAAAATCCTTAACTGATTGATAATCAACGCTTTTCGGAACGGCGAGCGAAAGACGGCATTTGCCAAAGCCGAGTTTTTCGACGATTTCAATTTTTCGGTTTTCTTCCAATAAAACATTTTCACCGGCAATTCCGATGTCGGCAACGCCGTCTTCGATATATTGCGGAATGTCATCATCGCGCAGGAAAAAGATTTCGAGCGGAAAATTATTCGCCTCACTTCTGAGTTTTCCCAAACCGTTGCTGAAACTGATGCCGCAATTTTTCAGAAGGCGGAGCGATTCTTCGCTCAGACGACCGGATTTTTGCAGGGCGATTTTTATTTTAATTTCTTTCATTTAAGACACAAACGGGCGAAACCTTTTTCAAAGTTCGCGCACATAAACAGATTTTACAATTTTATTATAAAGTATGATTAGTCAGCGCGATTTTTTCGTGCCGATGATGGAAATGATGAGTTGCGTTAATATAATTTTTTAACATTGCTTGTTTATATTTTCAACACAACGGCAAAAATTTTGCAAGTTTGCCGACTAATTAGTAACTTGCACTTTTCCGAAACTTTGGCAACAATTGCAAAATACAGGAAAAAATTCCCGATTTAATGGAAAAAGTCGGCAAGCGTATTCAGCGTTGCTACGGCTGTTTTATTCCATATCATTTCAAGGATATGTATCTGGGCGAAGATGTAACATTTTTTTGCGAACACTGTAAAGACGACACGATGTTTCATTTTGACGAATTTTCAAAGTTTTTAGATTTGGAAAAGGTGCGCGAAGCGGAAGAAAATCATTAAAGTTTGATGAACAAAATAACACTTTACATAGAAACGGCGGGCGAAACAAAAACCGTCGAGATTGAAGATGAAATTTCAATCGGGCGGACAAGCACATCTAAAATCGTGCTTGACGATATTGGTCTTTCGCGCCTGAACACGACTTTTTTCCGCGACGGCGACTTGGTGTTTGTCGTTGATGAAAATTCGCTCAACGGAACTTTTGTTAACGGAGAGAAAATTTCCGGTCAGCCGCGAAGAATTTTCGACGGCGACGCGATAAAGATTGGCAGCGAAACGCGCATTCGAGTTGAAATAACTCAAAGTCCAAAGTCCAAAGTCCAAAGTCCAAAGTCCTTTGATATTTCAGAATCAAATATTCATCCGCCGCAAATAAACGCAACAAAAAATCCAAAAACCAAAATCCAAAATCTAAAATCCACTAAGCCGCCTTTTGCGATAATCGCCGCTGTTGCTTCGACATTTGCGATTATATTTTTCGCGCTCATCGGGATTTTGGTAGCAAGTTTTTATGAAAAAGGCGTTGAGATTGCCAAAGGCAAACCGACTCCGAAAATCGTTGCTTCCGCACCTGTTCCGATTCGCGTCGTTGATCCGTTGGGCGGCGAACCGCCGGAATCGCTCGACGAGTTGATGGAAGCGTGGGAAGTACAGGACGCGGAGTTCACATCCGATAATCTGCAAGCTGTCGAAACTTCAACCGACGCGGAACTGAGTGTTCCCGTTGCTAATTGGGAAGAACAGCGCAATCTGGCGATGGGCAAACGCAGCGCACCCGTCGGTTTGGTTTCCGGCGTTGTGATTCCGCCGGAACTCGGCGGCGGAATTATCAAACAGTTGTCAATATTTAAACAATTGGGAATTACGCCCGACAAATTGCCGAAGGATTTTGCCGCGCTTGCCCGAATGCGAATGGCTAATCAATTGGTCGAATTGCCGCTGGCGACAAAATTTTACTATCTCGACAACATCGGAACGAGCGCGGATGTTTCGGAATTTGATTCATTTGAACCGAACACGCGCACCAAATCGCCGCTTCTCTTAAATTCTGAAGATTATTCGATATTGAAAACTTTAGCTGATAATTATAACGGTCAAAAATACGATTTGAATAATCCCCAAAACCGCCTTCAAATGAAACGCCGGCTTTTGCGAATGTTTCACCCGCGAGCCAAAGCATTTTTGGAAGAATTAGGTGCGGCATATCAGGCAAGATTCAGGCGACCTTTAAAGGTTACATCGCTGACGCGCTCGCTCGAATATCAGTTCGATTTGTCAAAAGCCACCAGAAACGCTTATACAGGAAAAACTCCGCCGCATTCGACGGGCGCGACTTTCGATATGGCTTATATGCAGATGACGGCTGAAGAGCAGACTTTTTTGATGGCGAAACTCGCCGAATATGAAAAAGCCGGAAAAATTGACGCTCTGCGCGAAGTCGCCCAAACGCCCTGCATTCATATTTTTGTTTATCCGTAAAACAATTTGTTAAATTCAATCTCGCGGCTTAGTTTGGGTTTTGGAAAATTGGCGCGTGATGTGTTCCGTAACGGATGAAAAAATGTCTTTTGATTCGGGCAATTTTAGATCGCTTATGTCTGCGTCGAGTTCGCGTTGGCTGACTGCATCGGATGATTTATCGGATAATTTTCTTTTCGGAACGGTAAAAAGCAGCGCGTTAAAGATATAACCCAAGCCGATAAAAAATGTTACGATGCCAAGACCGACAAAAAAGAAAATATCCTTATCAGCCATCATAATGCTGGCGATGATGAAACCCGTGGCTACGCCTAACCCGACGGAGGAAATAATCGTTCCGGTTCGCATTCGGCGCAGACGTTTTTCGGCGGGCGATTCGAGAAACTTTTCGATCTCCGGCAAAACATCTTCGGCGACATCTTTTAATTCGTGAATTGATTGTGTTTCCCGAATTTTTGCGGCAACAGCGCGTCCGATTTCGTCACGCGCCGAAATCGCCGAAGCCGTAATGCCATTAGGTTCTTCGATTGCCGAACGAACGACCCGCAAATCCGTTCCGCAAGCGCGGCAAAATTGATTAGAATGAAGTTCTTGTAAACCGCAGCCCGGACAAAACACCATCGAAAATCTCCTTTGTAAAATTTTGAATTTTAACCAATTAAAAAATATATACGGCGAAAAATCCGTTTTGTTCACCGTGCAGCAAGGGTTGTTTTATTTCAAAATTTTCCCGTCCAATTTGGTTGTGATGCGTCCGACCGGATAAAGTCCGATGCGTTTGTCGAAGAACGGTGAGCGTTCATAAAAGAAATTCAAACGCGCCCGAGGATTTTTGGCAAAGTTTTCGTCTTTTAATTTTTCGTCAAATTCCTTTCGCAAATTTTTATCTTTCGCAAGCATTTCACGCGCCAATTTTTCGATAACATACGCTTCGCCGTATTCCTTCTGCTCGAAAATCGCGCTGAAAAATCCCCAGTAAACGAGCGAATCCTGTGATTCCGGTTCGAGCAGATGAATCAAAACATTTCCAGCTTCCTGTGCCGTCGGAATGATTATCGAATTTGCCGGAAACGTGCGCGTTTCTTTGATCGGACTTACTTTATAACTGACAGTGTTATGACTTTCAAACGACATCGGCGCAAATTTCGGGTCGTCCAAACGATAGCTTTCGACTTCGATTGTCAAAGGTTTTTCGATTCGCTGAAATGTTATACCGTGCGCTTGTAAAACTTCGATGACGCTTTGCCATTGCGGAGGAACGATGTAATAAAGCGGCGGCGCGACGGATGCGGCAATTTTCGCTTCGTCGTATCTCGGAATCGTGATATTCAGAGGTTTCGTGCCGTAAGCAATACGTTCCGCGCCGGAAATATCGCTTTTTTCTTTGGTGTATTCAGTTCCTTTAAATTGAAGCGGTTTTGAAGTTTCGGTTATCTGCAAGCGAAGCGGAAATTTTTCATTTGCATTATAAGTTTTACCGCGCTCAATGGTTTCTTCGACGGCTTTTTTGTTGGCTTCAAACAGACTTGTTTTCGATTGGTTTATTTCTTCAATCGTGTAACGCAAGATGTCGTAAGTTCCGCGCACTCTTGATTTATAAGGTTTATATGAATGCGTTTCGATTAAAAGTCCGGGACGATTTCGCAGCGGAACATAGCCGGTTGCAAAACGCGGCGTGGCGATAAACGTGGCGATTCCGCCGGTAACTTCACGTCCGGCAAATTCGACGTAATGCGTTAAAAGATTGCCTTCCGCTTCGACTTTCGGCACGACGTTTCCGTCAAAGTGTTTGTCCATCCAATCTTTAATTTCCGGCGAAACTTCCTGAAAATGCGCGTATTCATAAGTTACGTTGTATTGAAAATCCGCGCCGTCGGTTACGTGGCAGTCAACAAAAAAATCAGGTTTCCATTCATTCCAAAGCGCAAGCCAAGCGCGAGTTTCGGGCGCGTCCGCCTTCATATAATCGCGGTTTAAATTTAAGTTCGTCGAAGTAGCGCGAAAACCCATTTCGTCAGGACCGTTTTGGTTGATGCGGTTATACGGCGAACGCATTTCGTGTCCGTCAACATTGTAAATCGGTACGAAAATTATCACCGAATTTTGCAGTAAATCGGCGCGTGTTTTCGTAATCGCAATATCTCTTAACAAAGCAAAACCGGCATCTTTGCCGTCAATTTCGCCCGAATGAATTCCGGCTTGAATAAAGACAATCGCTTTGCCGCTTTTCTTCGCTTTTTCCGGCGTAAAATCCTTATCGTTTGAAGCAATTAAAAGCGGCAAATCTCTGCCTTCGCCGCTTTTGCCGAAGGATTTGTATTCGATTAACGGCGATTCCTTCGCCAATTTTTGTGCAAAGGCAATCGTGTCGGCGTAATTCCAGGACTTTTTATAATCGGTTTGTTCGGCTAAAGTCTGCCACTCTTTCGGGACGTTTTTCGATTCGCTTTGGGCTTTTATTGTCATAGAAAATAGGAAAATTAAACAAAATAATGTAGTTATTGATCTTAAATTCGGAAGATTCATAAATTTGTATTTTTACTGTCGGACATTCAGATTCATTAAGCAGACAAGAAAATGTGTCAGATTTAGCAGCGAATTAAATGTTGAAGAAAATGATTTCACCGCCGAAACGCAGAGTTTTCGCAGAGTTTCGCAGAGTTTTCTCCGCGTTTCTCTGCGGCATCTCCGCGCCTCGGCGGTGAAATCATTTTCTTTATTTAACTTAAACTTTATCCACTTAACTTTTCCAATCTAAAATTTCATCAACCGATGAAATCGTAATCGGATGATAACCCGGACGCGCTTTGGCGTAAATTTCGATTGCGCGTTTTTTACCTGCGGGCGTTTTTACAAGTTCTTCAAACAACGGCTTGACGAATTTGCGCCGTCCGATACTCGTTAAGAAGTCTTCCAGACGCGCATCAGCCGCCGAATAATTGTTTTTGATTGACATCATCAGCCATTGGAATGCGATTTCCGAATTTCCTCTCTGCGTCAGATTAAACGCTTTGTCTAATTCCGCCATTTTCGTCGCGCCCAAATCCGTCGGCAGATTCGTCAAAAAATGCAGCCATTCCTGCGTCGTCCAATCGCTTGTTTTTATATCTCTTGCGGCAATCTTCCTGTCGAGCCAATTTTTCGACTGCATTTCGACTTTGGCAAAAGCGTCGGATTTCGGCTGCGGCGCGTTTTTTGGTAAACCCGCCTTGTAAATCCATTCGTCAACATCGGCGCGTTTAACTTTCGGATTTTCGGCAAGCAGATTTTTTTGCAGATAATCTAATGAAAGTTTCGGTCGTGATGCTTTGAAATGCGTGTGAATCGAAATAACCGCGCACGAATATATCAAACTTTTCGCGCCCGACGGTTTCTTCCAAATGGCGCAGAAACAACGCGCCTTTTTCATAAGGAATGCCCGTAAAACCGTCGTCCGGGTCGCGTCCGTTCAAATCTACGTGCAGAATTTGATCGCGTTCATCCATTCCGGCGAGTTCTTCTTCGAGCGAACTTCGTCCGAGCGTCGCTTCCATTTCGCGGCGCGGTTCGCCGTAAACGGCTTCGATAATTCGCCTTTCCAGATAAGTCGTGAAACCTTCGTTGAGCCAGAAATCGCGCCACGTCGCATTCGTAACAAGATTTCCCGACCACGAATGCGCGAGTTCGTGCGCGACTAACGAAACGAGCGATTTATCGCCCGCAAGAATCGTCGGCGTGGCAAATGTGAGCATCGGATTTTCCATTCCGCCAAACGGAAAACTCGGCGGCAAAACCAAAAGATCGTATCTTCCCCAACGATATTTGCCGTAAATTTTCTCGGTCGCTTCGACCATTTTTTCCGTGTCGGCGAGTTCAAAAGCGGATTTTGCAAGCATCGAAGGTTCGGTATAAACGCCCGTGCGATTTCCCAAACTTTGAAATTGTAAATCGCCGACGGCAATCGCAATCAAATACGGCGGAATCGCGTAAGGCATTTTGAAAGTATAATCGCCGCCGCGTTTGCTGTTGTCCTGCACATTTCCTTCCGCGCTCATCGCGGCAAGCAAGCCTTTCGGCGTTTTAACGTGCGCCGTGTAAGTTACGCGCACGCCGGGCGAATCCTGAATCGGAATAAACGAACGCGCGTGAATCGCCTGCGCCTGCGAAAACATAAACGGCTGTTTTTTTCCGGCGGTCTGCTCCGGCGTAAGCCACTGCAAACCCGAAGCGTTCGGACTCGTCGAATAAAAAACACGCACAAATTTAGATTTTGCGGGTAAATCAATTGTCAGCGGCGCACCCAAAAATTTGTCGTTTTCGCCGAGTTTAAAAGTCGTGCTTTTAAATGATTTTCCGTCTTCGGAAGTTTCCGCTTTTTCAATATTCAAATCGCGCGTGTCCAAAATCAGCGGCGCGTTTTTATCGTTTGAAGTGCGTTCAACCTTTAAGGTCGCCGCGCCTTGCAGCGTTTTTTTGTCGAACAAAACATTCCAATCCAAATCAATATTTGTAACCTTTACCTGTTGCGGATTTGAATAAGAATGAACGTCTTTGGCAACCGTCATCGTTACTTTTTGCATATTATTCGTTTTATTTTTCTGCGCTTTTGCGATATTTGCTAAACTTGCAGCAATCAGCACAAGGCAAAAAATTGTTGCCGTTTTGTTAAATCTGGTTTTCATTTGTAAGATTTCTCCGTAAATAATTTGTTTGATTTTAGAAAATTGAATTGAAAAATTTAATCTCTTTAGATACATATTAAGGCAGACAGCACCAACTTACAACATTTGTTTAAAACACGGGTTTCATCCGTTTCATATCTTTGCGTTAAAATGTTCCTGTGAATCAAAAATCAACGAAACCGAAAGACGCAGCTGCGATAATTTTAATCAAAGAAAACGAAGTTCTTTGGGCGCAGCGCAATCCGAATCTAAAATTTTTAGGCGGTTATCACGCATTTGCGGGCGGAAAAGTTGATGCGGAAGATGCGGAAATCGAAGTCAAAAATTGTGAAGATAAAGAAAAAGCAAAATTTATCGCGTGTGCGACGCGTGAGATTTTTGAAGAAGTCGGCGTTCTGCTCGTTCGGAACGGCGAAAAATTGACCAAAGGACAACGCGCATCCTTGCACGACGATTTGATTTCCGGGCGAATGAACTTCGGTGAAGTTTTGTCGCACTGGAACTTGTGGCTCGACGGCGAAGATTTTACTTACACGGGATTTTGGACGACTCCGCCGTTTTCGCCGATGCGTTTTAAGACGCGGTTTTTTCTCGCAAATTGCCCGCCAAAACAAGAACCTTACGCCGCGATTTCGGAAATGGAAAACATCGAATTTATTCGCCCCGATGAAGCGTTAAATCGCTGGAAAAAGTCCGAAGTTTTAATCTCGCCGCCGGTTTTGCTCGTGCTGAAAGAATTAGCGGCGCATTTTCAAAATTCCAATCAAATAAATGCGACAACTTTAGAAATCAGCGGCGAAAAACTGCTCGAAAAATCTCGAGAGTGCGGCGGGCAAATTGATTATATCGAATTAAATTCACGTTTGATTTGTTTTCCGATGAAAACAAAAACGCTTCCGCCGGCGACGCACACAAATTGTTTTATTGTCGGCAAACGTGAATTTGTCGTGATTGACGCGGCGGGAAAAGATGAAGCGGAACAGCGAAAATTGTTTGAATTAATTGATTCGATGGTCGAAAAAGATTTCATCTGCAAAGAGATAATAGTTTCGCATCTGCACAAAGATCATTTCGGCGGTGAAATTACTTTGCAAAAATATTTACAGGAAAAATCCGGTTTGCAAGTTCCGATTTCGGCGCATAGATTGACGGCGGAAAGTTTGCGAAACGAAGTTAAAATCGAAAAATTTATCGAAGATAATAAAAGCATAAACTTAAAAGATGAAAACGGCGAAGCATTTGCATTAAAAGCACTCCACGCGCCCGGACACGCTCGCGGACATCTCTGTTTTTACGATGAAGAACTTGGGTTTTTGTTGTCGAGCGATAACGTCATCGGTTCTGGCTCGGTTTTAATTGCGCCGCCCGAAGGCAATATGAAGGATTATCTTAATTCGCTCGAAAGAATGAAAAACCTTCCGAATCTACGGTTTTTGTGCGGTTCACACGGCGCAGCAATTGTTGACGCGAAAGGCAAAATTGAAAATTACATCACGCATCGGCTTGAACGCGAACGCCGAATTTTGGAAGCGATTGAAAACGGCGCAAATACTCCGAGCGAAATAGTCGAAAAAGTTTATCAAGACGTTTCCCCCGAACTTTGGAATTTGGCGGAAAAATCAGTCGAAGCGCATTTGGAAAAACTTGAATTAGACCAAAGAATATCAACAAAAAAATTTACCGAGCGACACAGTGTTTAAAAACCAAAACAATTGCCACAAAAGTCGCAAAAAACACAAAATAAAAATCTTTTTATGAGAATTTTGTGCTTTTTGTGGCAAATTCTTTAGTCTGTCGCGTCGAGTTCTTCTTCCAAAAGCTGTCGCTGATAAAGATCATTGTATTCGCCGCCGAATCTTATCAGTTCGTCGTGTGTGCCGCGTTCGATGATGCGCCCGTCGTGCAGAACGCAAATCAAATCGGCATCTCGAATCGTCGAAACGCGGTGCGAAACGATCAAAGTCGTGCGGTCGGTGCGGACATCGCGCAGACCGCGCAGGATTTTTTCTTCCGTATAAGTGTCAACCGCCGACAGGGAATCGTCCAGAATCAAAATTCGCGGGTCGCGCATAACGGCGCGGGCGATTGCCGTGCGCTGTTTTTGTCCGCCGCTCAAAGTGATTCCGCGTTCGCCGACGCGCTGTTCGTATTTATATGGAAATCCGTTTATATCTTCCGCGAGTCCGGCGACGGCTGCGGCTTTTTCGACGGAAATATGTCCATTATTCGCCGCCAACTGTTTGTTATTTCCGTTTTGAGTTTCGACACCAAAAGCGATATTCGCCGCTATTGAATCTGAAAACAAAAAAGTTTCCTGCGGAACAACGCCGATTGCTTTTCGCAATTGTTCGAGCGGAAATTTCCGCACGGGAATATCGTCAATCAAAACCGTGCCTTCCGGCGCATCAAGCAGACGCGGAATCAAACTGATTAAAGTTGATTTTCCGCTGCCGGTTTTGCCGACGAAAGCGACGGTTTCGCCTTGCTTAATCGTCAAATTTATATCTTCCAAAACAGGTTTCCCGTTATAGGCAAAAGTCAGATTGCGAAATTCGATTTTACCTTTAATCTTTGGTTGTTCACGCGCATCCGGCGCATCTCCGATAGTCGGTTCGGTTTCCAAAATCGCGTTAAATCGTTTGAGCGAAGCCGTGCCGCGCTGATAAAGATTGACGACGTAGCCGAGCGCGATGAGATACCAAATCATTCGTTGCAGATAAAGAATAAAAGCCGTGAATTCGCCCGCCGTAATTTCGCCGCGCACCGCCATCGGAACACCGACGGCGACGATGATGACGAAACCCAAACCGATAAAAAAGAACAGTAGCGGACGCATCGCCGCGCCGAATTTGACGAGCGCGATGTTGCGCCGCGCGTATTCGTTATTTAATTCCTGAAATTTTTCGATTTCAGAATTTTCCTGTGCGTAAGCGCGAATGACGCGCACGCCCGTCAAATTTTCCTGCGCCCGAGCCGTAATGTCCGAGAAAAATTCCTGAATTTTTTCAAAACGAACGTGAATTTGCTGACCTAAAAATTTTACGGTCAAAGACACAAACGGCATCGGAATCAGCAAAAGCAGAGTGAGTTTGACGCTGACATTGAGCATTATCGGCAAAACGATGGCGAGCGCGAAAATCGCCTGAAACGAATACAAAATCATCGGTCCGACAATCTGCCGCACCGCGCTAAGATCGTTTGTCGCCCGCGCCATCAGATCGCCGACGCGGTTGTTTTGAAAATATTCGAGCGGTTGATCAACGAGCGCGGCGTAAAAATCGCGGCGCATATCATATTCAATGTGCCGCGAAGCATTGATCAAAAGCCGCCGCTGCCAGAACAGAAAAACGCCGCTGACGAGATTGACACCCAAAATTATCAGCGGGTAAAGAATAACTTTGTTTCGCGTAATATCCGCGTTCAAATCGTCAATCGCTCTGCCGACAAGATACGGAATCAACAGACTGAACGCCATCGAACACAGAATAAATAGAATGCCAAAGATGACATTCCATTTATAAGGTTTAAAGTATTTTCCGAATTTTTTGAGTTCTTCCATTTCTTCGTAAATCGTAAATCGTAAATCGTAAATCGTGAGTTCTTTCTATTGACGATTTACGATTTACGATTTACGGAATTTTTGTATATGTCGAAAGCGCGGTCGCAACTAATTTTCCTTCTTTGTTGCGGACTTCCGCCGAAACGGTCAAAATTCGTTTTCCGGCGCGTTCAACCTTTGCCGTGCAGACGACTTCGCCTTTTGAATGCGGGCGCAAATAATGCACCGTCAAATCAATCGTCGTCGTTTCGACATCATCAGGAACACAGGTTCTGACGGCAAAAGCCATCGCCGTATCAATCAAAGAAGCGGTTGCGCCGCCGTGCAAAACGCCGTAAGGCTGACGCAGTTCGTCGCGCATTGCGAGTTTTACTTTTGCAATATTCGCGCTCAAATCAACCAATTCAAAACCGAGCAGTCGCGCATACGGCACATCTTTTATCGCTTTTGCCGCCTTACTTTTTTGTTCGGCGGTTATTTCAATATCTTTGTTATCATTCATATTTAATAGGACTTTCGCTTAACCAAAATTACAAAGCCGGAATCGTTGGATTCTTTAGTTGTGATTTTAGAAATTCAGCGAATAATCTGTTCCTCACTTGATAGATTGTCGTTCTCAGTTCCGTGGCTTTAACCTTCAATGCGA
>JBBPXX010000011.1:0-29517 GCA_038200505.1 Pyrinomonadales bacterium
CGACTATTCGACATCTCGGCTTGAATCTACTCAAGCAAGAAAAGAGTTGCAAAAGGGGAATTGAAGGCAAACGCAAGAAAGCAGGCTGGAATGAAAGCTACCTACTTAAAGTTCTCAACTTTTAATGCGTTTGCCCTAATGTGTTCTATGTTTCTATGTGTTGAAATTTAATTCTTATGGCGGAATATCAAACTTTTGAACACGAGGTTCTGGTAATCGGCGCAGGCGGCGCGGGACTTCGGGCGGCGATTGAGGCATCGGCGGCGGGTGTTTCGGTTGGGCTTGTCTGCAAATCTCTGCTCGGCAAGGCGCATACGGTGATGGCGGAAGGCGGAATGGCGGCGGCGATTGGAAATGTTGATGACCGCGATAATTGGAAAGTCCATTTTACCGACACGATGCGCGGCGGGCAATATGTCAATAATTGGCGAATGGCGGAACTTCACGCCAAAGAAGCACCGGACAGAGTTAGAGAACTCGAAGCGTGGGGCGCGGTTTTTGATCGCACAAAAGACGGGAAAATTTTGCAGAGAAACTTCGGCGGTCATAAATATCCGCGACTCGCGCACGTCGGCGACAGAACGGGTTTGGAGATGATTCGGACTTTGCAAGATCACGGCATTCATCAAGGCATCGAAGTTTATATGGAAGTTACCGTCATCGCGCTTTTAAAGGACGGCGAAAGAGTTGTCGGCGCGTTGGCTTACGAACGCGAACACGGAAGATTTAGAATTTTTAAAGCCAAAGCCGTGATTTTAGCGACAGGCGGAATCGGACGCGCTTATAAAATTACAAGCAACAGTTGGGAAGGCACGGGCGACGGACATTCGCTGGCTTACGACGCGGGCGCGGAATTGATTGATATGGAATTTATCCAATTTCATCCGACAGGAATGGTTTATCCGCCGTCGGTGCGCGGAATTCTCGTAACCGAAGGCGTGCGCGGCGAAGGCGGAATTTTGAAAAATAACGAAGGCAAACGCTTTATGTTTGAAGACATTCCGCCGCTTTATGTAGATCAAACCGCCGACACGCCCGAAGAAGGTTGGCGATATGTTACGGGCGACAAAAATGCGCGTCGTCCGCCGGAACTTTTGACACGCGACCACGTTGCGCGGTGCATCGTCCGCGAAGTCAAAGCCGGACGCGGTTCGCCGCACGGCGGAGTTTTTCTCGATATTGCGTGGATTAAGGAAAAAATCTCGAACGCGCCCGAACACATCAAGAAAAAACTGCCGAGTATGTATCATCAATTCAAGCAACTCGCCGATTTGGACATCACCGAACAACCGATGGAAGTCGGACCGACAACGCATTATATAATGGGCGGAATAAGAGTTGATGCCGACACGCAAGCGTCAACCGTTCCCGGACTTTTCGCCGCCGGAGAATGCGCGGCGGGAATCAACGGCGCAAATCGTCTCGGCGGAAATTCGCTGTCCGATCTATTAGTTTTCGGCAAACGCGCCGGAGAATATGCCGCGAAATTCGCTCAGGAAAACGATTTCGGCACGATAAATAACGAGCAAATTGAAGAGCGTGTAAAATGGTCATTAGAACCGTTTGAAAAACAAAAAGGCGAAAACCCGTTCGCGCTTCAAGCGGAATTACAGGAAATGATGCAGGATTTGGTTGGAATTGTCCGAACCGAAGACGAAATGCAACGTGCTTTGATTGGTGTCAGAGATTTAAGAGAAAGACGCAAAAATGCGGGCGCGACGGGCAATATTGATTTTAATCCGAGTTGGCACACCGCGCTTGATTTGCACAATCTGTTAAATGTTTCCGAAGCCATCACGCTCGCGGCAATTGAACGCAAAGAATCCCGCGGCGGACAATTCCGCGAAGATTTTCCAATGAAAGTCGAAGAATTCGGCAAGTTTAATTTCAGCGTCAAAAAAGATGAAAACGGCGAAATGCAAATCAGTCGAATTCCGATTCCCGAAATGCCTGAGGAATTGAAACGGATTATCGAGGAAATGGGTTAGATATGTTTATTTTCACCGCAAAGGCGCAAAGACGCGAAGACGCAAAGGGAATTTCTATAAAATCTTTGCGCCTTCGCGTTTCTGCGCCTTTGCGTTAAGTTCTTCTTATTATGGCAAAAGCAACATTCAAAATCTGGCGTGGCACGAGCGAAAACGGCGAGTTTAAATCTTACGATACCGAAATTTCCGAAGGAATGGTTGTCTTGGACGCAGTTTTGCAGATTCAGGGTGAGCAAGCCGGAGATTTGGCTTGCCGTTGGAATTGCAAAGCCGGAAAATGCGGCTCGTGTTCGGCGGAGATTAACGGGAAACCGAAATTGATGTGTATGACGCGGATGAACACTTTACCGATTGAAGAGCCGATCACGGTTGAACCGATGAAGGCGTTTCCGCTGAAAAAGGATTTGGTAACGGACGTTTCTTGGAATTACGAAGTTAAGAAACGCATCAAAAAATTTAAACCGCGAACGCCGGACGCGCCCGACGGAACTTGGCGGATGCAGCAAGCGGATGTTGACCGCGTGCAGGAATTTCGCAAATGTATCGAATGTTTTCTGTGTCAGGACGTTTGCCACGTTTTGCGCGACCATCATAAACACGATGAATTTATCGGACCGAGATTTTTAGTTTACGTCGCAGCATTGGAAATGCACCCGCTTGATACCGAAGATCGTTTGAAGGATTTGAAGGACGAATCAAACATCGGTTATTGCAATATTACAAAATGCTGCACGAAAGTTTGTCCCGAAAATATTACGATCACCGACAACGCGATTATTCCTTTGAAAGAGCGCGTCGTCGATGAATTTTACGATCCGATTGCGAAAATTCTGAAATTATTCCGATCAAAAAAATAGTTCAAAGTTCCATTTTCAAGGTTCAAAGTTAGGAATCGGCATTTAAACTTGAATTTGGAACCTCGAACTTGGAACTTTGAACTTGAGAGAATTATGTTTGAATTAAAAACCATATCCAAAGAAGCAATTCCCGCGGCACTCGAACGTGCGAAACATTATCGTCTGCTCAATGAATCGGGCGCGGCGGAAAGTATATGTCTCGATATTCTGCAAATTGAACCGGACAATCAGGAAACTTTGATTACGCTCGTTTTGGCGATGAGCGACAGGTTTGGCAGAGATTATGCAATTGGTGACGCGCGGATTCAGGATTATTTATCGCAGATCGAAGGCGAATATAAAAACGCTTATTACACGGGAATTGTTTATGAAAGACGCGCCAAAGCGATGCTCAAACGCGGCGAGATCGGTTCCGAATCAACGGCTTTTGAACTTTTCCGAAGTGCGATGAATTGGTTTGAAACCGCCGAAAAAAATCGTCCTGAGGGAAATGACGACGTGATTCTCCGCTGGAACGGCTGCGCCCGCGTGATTATGATGAACGGCTTGGAAGCGCGGCAGATGGCGCACGATTTTCTCGAATAATAAACCGTTTTGCTTTTAAAATAGCAATTTTTATACAATAAGTTGATGACAAATAGTTTTTACGAAGTAATGATCGAACGCAATTTCTCCAGCGCACATCAACTGCGCGGTTACAAGGGAAAATGCGAAAATCTGCACGGACACAATTATAAAATCGAGATTTTTGCCAAAGGCGCGGAACTCAATAATATCGGTTTATTGATTGATTTTGTTGACTTGAAAAAAGCTGCCGATGAAGTAACGAAGTATCTCGACCACCGCAACATTAACGAACTTCCGCCGTTTGATGAAGAACTAAATCCTTCCGCTGAAAATCTGGCGCGGTTTATTTTGGAATATATCGCCTCACGAGTTGATGACGACAGAGTGAAAGTGTATAAAGTGCGCTGTTACGAAACGCCGACCAGCGTGGCGACTTATCAAACCGAATAGCCTTTCAAGAAATAATTATTTCTGTATTAAATTTAATTAAACTGCTGATTTTCTATTATCATTTTCGATAAAATTTTGTATTCTAAACAAATGCCTGATTTGCTGCGGCAAAATTTAGTATTCCGGCACAAACTCAAAATAGTTAATGAAGTTTATTAATGTTTGATTTATGAAAAGTTTAATCTGTTTTTTATCAATAACAATTTTATTTATTGTTGCGGTGAACGGACAAAATCCGAGCCAAACCCGCATTAGCGGAGTTGTCAGCGACCAAAATAACGCGGTTATTGTCGGTGCGCGGGTTTTTTTGCTCAACTCGCAAACGCGGATGGAAAAATTTATAAGTACCAATTCGAGCGGTATTTTTACTTTTGACAAAGTTGCTCCGGGAAATTATGAAATTCGGGTTGCGGCGGAAGGTTTTGCCACGCAGATAACGCCTGTTCAGGTTACGACTGCCGGAATCGGCAATCTGGAAATTGCTTTGACAATCGGCGCAAATAATACGACCGTAACGGCGGAAATCGGTCGTTCCGAGCAACTTAGAAATGTTCCGCAAGCGGTCAGCGTCGTTACATCCGAAGAAATTTTGGAGCGCAGTTCATCGGTTCTTTCGCAGGTCGGCAGGGAAGAAGCCGGTTTGAATGTACAAACGACGAGTCCGACTATCGGTGCGGTTGTCGTGCGCGGTTTGACGGGCAAGAACGTCGTCAATTTTGTGGACGGCGTGCGCTACACGAATTCGGCACAGCGCGGCGGCATCAATACTTTTTTTAATCTTAATGAACCGAGCAGTTTGCAGGCGGTTGAAGTTTTGCGCGGACCGAATTCGGCTCAATACGGTTCTGATTCGTTGGGCGGAACGGTCAATCTCGTAACCAAAACGCCGATTTTCGGAACGGATCGAAACGAGTTTCACGGCGAAATAAATCCCTTTTATTACAGCGCGAGCCGAGCTTTCGGCAGTAATATTTTATTGAGTTACGGAACGGAGCGTTTCGGCGGTTACGTTAATATAAATGGTCGCCGCGTCAATACTTTACGAACGGCGAACGGACTTGATTCGCATTCTTCGATTACAAGATTTCTCGGTTTGCCGTCAAGCATTTTGTATGACCGCAACCCGAATACCGAATTTACGCAATACGGCGGCGCGGTTCGCCTGAATTACGCGCCGACCGAAGATCAGCAGCTCAGTTTTTTCTATCAGCGAAGTCAGCAGGATGAGGGTAAACGCTTCGACCAACTTGTCGGCGGCGACGGAAATTTGATTGCCGATTTGAACAATTTGCGGCTCGATTTCGGATATTTGCGCTACGTCAAACAAAATCTCGGAATTTTTGACAGCGGTTCATTCACTGTTTCCTACAACAGCCAGCGCGAAGAGCGCGTCAACCAAGGCGGACAGGGAAATCCTTTCGCCAACATCACGCATCAGCCGGAGCGGACGAGAGTAACTGGTTTTAGTTTCTTTTTGGATAAAGAACTGCCGTTTCGTAACTCATTTCTGTTCGGCGGCGATTTTTATCACGAAAGATTTAAATCGGCTGCATTTACGGTCAATCCTGTAACAAATGTTTCAACGCTTTCGCGCCCGCGAATTCCTGATAATGCGCGTTTTAATTCCGGCGGTTTGTATATTCAAGATGCGTGGCAGGTGATTCCAGACAGGTTAAGAGTAACTGGTGCGCTGCGTTACGGCGCGGCGACTTACAAAGTCAGAGCCGAAGACAGTCCGGTTGTCAGCGGACAAAAATTGTTTCAAAGCGACAGTTTGCGCTTTGCAGACTTTTCAGGAAGAATCGGCGCGGTCGTGCGCGTCGTTGATAATCTGCGTTTTGCGTTTAATTACAGTCGCGGTTTTCGTTATCCGAGCGCGACTGATTTGGGAACGCTCGGTTTGACCGGCGACGGTTATGAAATTGATTATTTAACGGCGATCAATCTTGGCGGCACAATCGGTTCAACCGCCGACGCAAATGCTATCTCAACCGGATTTGCCGTCGCCAAACAGCGTTCGGAATTCAGCAATAATTACGATGCGAGTCTGCGTTACACTTCAAAAAGATTCGATACGGAATTTACGGCATTTCGTTTAGATATTGAAGATACGATTACGAAACAGGCTCTGATTTTACCGCAAGGTGCAGTTGGTCAATTTTTGGGAGATCAGCCGATTACAAATCAATTACCGAACGGCGTTGTTTTCGTGCCGCTTTCCACTGCGCCGGTGCTTGTTCGCTCTAATTTTACCGCAGCCAAACTTTTTGGTATCGAATACGAACTCGAAACGCGCATCACGCGGGATTTGAAGTTTCAGGGAAATTTCACATATATTCGCGCCGAAGATAAAGACACTGGTCTTCCGCCGAACATCGAAGGCGGAACGCCGCCGCCGACCGGATTTGCCAGTTTGAAATACGCGCCAATCGGCAGAAGATTTTGGATCGAAGGCTACACCAACCTCGCGGCGCGGCAAGATCGTCTTTCAAGTTTAGATTTGAGCGACAGACGAACCGCCGCGCCGCGTTCACGTTCACAAATCGCCAACTTTTTCCGTCGCGGCGCGTGTGTTCGCGGCTTAACCGTCAACACAAATGGAACAGGCTGTGCAGTAACGCAGGGAAATCCGACATATATCTTACAGGCGACGGGCGAAACTCTGGCGCAGGTTCAAAACCGCACATTGCCAATCGGCGCAGTCATCAACGGTGTGCGCGTCGTTAATGACAACACTTCCGTCCCGCTTTTTTCATATTTGCCGGGTTACGCGCTGTTTAATGTGCGCGGCGGATTTACATTGAATGAACATTCAAAGGTCTTTGTCGCCTTTGAAAATATTTTCGACAATTTTCATCGCAATCCGAGTTGGGGAATTGACGGCGCGGGCAGGAGTTTGCTTTTGCAGTATAGATATAAATTTTGATTGTTCAATAGAACTACTGAAAATAAAAAAGACTTTCCAATTTATATTTGGAAAGTCTTTTTTGTTGAAATGGTCGGGGTGAGATGATTTGAACATCCGACCTCTCGGTCCCGAACCGAGCGCTCTACCAGGCTGAGCCACACCCCGTTAAACTAACTTACAGATTCTATGTTACCGGACTGTTTAAGTCAAACCTCTGCGACAGGTTCTTTTTTTCCGAATCTCGATTTGGCAAATTCGATAATCGGCGGCAGAATCGAAAGAATAACGACGACGATAACAACCTTTTCGATGTGGTCTTCGAGCTTGATTCCCAAAGCCGTTTCAATCACGCCGCCCAAAAAATATCCGGCTAAAACCATCGTCAGAATCCAGAGCAATCCGCCCAAAACGCTGTAAGTTAAAAACTTTATGTACGGCATTTCGGTCGCGCCGATAACGAGCGGCGCAAACGTGCGGACAATCGGTATGAAACGAGCTAAAATAACCGTCTTCACGCCGTATTTGTCAAAAAACGCTTTTGCCTTTTCAACTCTGCTCGGTTTGAAAATTAAAGATTTCTCACGGTTGAAAAGAGTTTTGCCCATCACTCGCCCTGTCCAATATCCGGTGCTGTCGCCGATCACCGAACCGAGAAAAAACGCGATTAAAACCAACGAAATATTAAGTTTGCCCGCCGCCGCGAAAAGTCCTGAAACAACTAATAAGGAATCGCCCGGCAGAAAAAAACCGACTGCCAAACCCGTTTCGGCAAAAATAATAAAAAACAACGCAAGATAAACGTAATTGCCGAAAATGTCGAGTAAATTATCAATCAGAAGTTTCGGATTAAGAAAATCTTTAACCGCATATAAAAAATCTAAAAGTGACTGCATAAATATAAAATTAAATAAAAATTCAAAAATTAATTGAGCAAAGTTATATTAAACTATCTCGGATTTTAATGGAAATAAGCTGTAGAATTTGTCATTTTCACATTCAATTTGCCAAATATAATATCGTTTTTTTGCAGGATGATTGAAAATCAGAATCAATTTTTATGGAAGATAGAAATTTTTAACTTGATGAGCTATGATATGAAAAACTTTTCAAACAAACAAAATGAAACAAAATTTAGCGATTATTCTCGGTCTTTTTATATTTTTGACCGCAACAATTTCAGCCCAACAGCCCGCGCCGACTCCGAATTTGTATTCGGAAGCGACGCTCAGCCAATTAAAACAGATTCAGCAGACGGCTTTGAACAGCGATTACGCCTACAAGCAAACCGCATATCTTTCGATGAATATCGGAGCGCGGCTTTCAGGTTCGGCGCAGGCACAGCGTGCCGTCGAATATGTTGAAAGTGAAATGAAAAAACTCGGGTTAGACGTGCGCCTGCAAAAAGTAACCGTCCCGCACTGGGTGCGCGGCGAAGAAAAAGGCGAACTCGTCGAATGGGAAGGAATGGCGAAAGGTACGACGCAAAAAGTTGTTTTGACCGCGCTCGGCGGAAGTATTGCGACTGCGCCGAACGGTTTGACGGCGGAAATTGTCGTCGTTAATAACTTTGACGAATTAAACGCTCTCGGCACGGATAAAGTTAAAGGGAAAATTGTTTTATTCAACAATAAATTCGATCAACGAATGGCGGAACAAGGTTTTGGCGGACAGGCTTACGGACAAGCCGTGCAGTATCGCGGCGGCGGCGCAATTGCAGCCGGACGTTTGGGCGCAGTCGGCGTTTTGGTGCGTTCGGCGGGCGGTTCGCAAAATCGTCTGGCGCATACCGGAACAATGCGTTACGCGCCCGATGTTACAAAAATCCCGGCGGCGGCGATTTCATTTGAAGATGCGGAAATGATTGCTTATCTGGCAAAAATGGGCAAAGTAAAAATCAAACTTCTGCTTACACCGCAAACTTTGCCGGACGCGACGAGCTATAACGTCATCGCCGATTTGAAGGGAAGTGAAAAGCCTGATGAAATCGTCATAGTTTCCGGTCATCTTGATTCGTGGGATTTGGGACAAGGCGCGATTGACGACGCTTCCGGCATTGCGGTTTCGATGCAGGTTTTGCAAGTTTTGAAACAATTAAAACTCCAGCCGAAACGCACGATTCGGTTTATCGCGTGGATGAACGAAGAAAACAGCGCGAGGGGCGCGAAAACTTACGCGCAGGAAGAAGCGGCGAATCTCGAAAAACATTTTGCGGCAATCGAAAGCGATTTGGGCGCGGATCATCCGCTCGGATTTTATTTTTCGGGCAAAAGAGAAGCCGTGCCGTATTTTGCGCCGATTTCCAAAGTTTTAAGCTCTCAAGGCGCGGGACTCGTTGATCTAAAAGAAGAAGTCGGCACGGACATTGATCCGTTGACAACAAAAGGCGTTCCGTCGTTTTCGCCGTGGTATGACACGCGAAATTATTTCAAATATCATCACACCGCCGCCGACACTTTTGATAAAATTAAACCGAACGAGTTAGCCGAACTCGGTTCGGTAATGGCGGTTTTAGCTTACGGACTTGCAAATTTAGAACAACCTTTGCCAAGATAGTTTTTAATGGTAAATAGTGAATGATAAATTATAATGATAAGTTATTTTCTAGGAGAAATTTTAATGGATAAAAGACCGCCGCCGTATTTTCCGCAAACTTCGTTGTCGCCGACGGACGAAAATCGGTATAAAAAGTTTAAATTTATAGTCGCGCTGGCAATTGCCGGATTGGTTCTGCTTTTGATTGGCGCGGGTTTTGGAGTTTATTATCTTATAAAACTATTTTTTGGTTAATTAACCTGAGTCTTGATTAGAAATCAAAAAGAAAATTAGACGCGGATTTTCGCTGATTAAGCGGATAAACGCGGATTGTTTTAGATAAATGTTCGGCAGTCTTGATAAGTATTGTCAAAAAATCGGCGAAAATCCGTCAAATCCGCGTTTATCCGCGTCTAATTTCCCGACGCGCTTTTCAACTCAAGACTCAGGTTTAATTAGAAAATAATTTTAACGGTGTAATTGATGCGGACTGAGGCTAAGTTAAAGCAACTCCGAATTAACGAAAGAAGATTTTAAGGAGAAACTGTTTCCGAGCCTCAGCCAAATAACCTTCGGAGGATTTCCAAATAGCAAACTGAGGTCGTGCATATCTGCATTTTTCGACACAATCATAAAATCATTGTCCGTAGCATAATTCCAAACTATCGGGTCATCGGCTGCTTTCATACCGACATTCCGGACGTGAACCGAATTTGGAAAAAGGTCGGACAGACGGCGCGACGGCGCAGGCGATAAATTTTCGTCGAAAAGCAATTTCACGCGGGCATTGGAGCAGTCATTAACCGACGTTCACGGTCGGCGGCGTAAGCGACACAGGCTTTCAAATCTTCCCGCGTCAAATCAGGAAAATCCTCAAGTATTTCTTCAACGGTCATTTCGGAAGCCGGATATTCAAGAACTTCATAAACCGTAATCCGCAAACCCGCGCACACAATGCTTGCCGCCGCGTTTGTTCGGTTCGACTGTAATGTAATCCCGATAATCCATACTTAAAATTATCGACTACAACAAACTCAAAAGCAAGCAAAAAAGATTTTGCCGAAATACTGCATTGTTTTGGATTAAATCTAACGACTGAGATAACGTGGGGCGAAACCGCCAACACGCAACGTCGGGGAAACAAAGCAAGTTTTTAAAGAGTAGCTGTTTCGCCCTCACGTCCATTGATTTATTGGGCGTGTTGTTTTTATCACGTTGTTTTTGTAATTCGCATAATTTCTTCTTTAGAAAGTTGATGTGGTCTTCCACTCCGTTTCCACTCTGAAAGCATAGAACGATAGCGACCAAGAACAGAACAATGGCTATTAAAGTCGTCTCCACGTTCTAAATGAACGAATCTGCCACCATCAAGATTGCAATAATACCTTGCATAAGCCATTTGTTTCACTTCGTTGTTGCCGTCGAAGCCCGCAAATTTAATGCACCACTCTCCAATTCCTGCTTTGTCAGGCAAATTGTCGTAAGAATATCGAAGCGCATCAAACATTGAAAGTATCTCAATAACTTCACGACACTCATCTTCAGTCGTAACATCTGAGTCAAGGTATTGGGATAGAGAACCATATTCAAGTTCGTAACCGCTATCAATATTCTCTTTAGCTTTCGCATAGTATTCAGCGTTATCTTTGTCAAGAAGTTGAAGAATGCGAAATTGATTTGACAATATCCATCTCTCAGTATGAGAAAGTTCCATAAAATGTTTACTCCAAATTTTTTAGTTTCTGATTCTACCAAGAAACGCCCAACGATTGAGTTAACGTGGGGCGAAACCGAATTCACGCAACTTCGGGTTAAAGAAAGACGGTTTTAAAGAGAAGCTGTTTCGCCCTCACGTCCAATGATTTGTTCGATTGCGTTTTTATCAATCAGATTGTTGTTAGAATTCGTATAATTCCTCGAATAAAAAGTTTAATTCCTGCTCGAAACTTAAATTATAGTTTCCTTTGTCCCTTAATTCATCCAAAATATTTTTGACAAGACTATTTACTTTTGTAAGCAAGTTATTTGACGGTTTAATAAACGGAATTTTTTTTATATAGTTAGCTGGATTATTGGCAGATGGATTGATTGTGCGAATAATGCGATTACAAACATCAGTGTTAAAAAAAGCTAATAAAAAATATGTTAAATGTGTTTCTCTTGGAAAAACACCAACTATTGACTGGTCAAATATTTTGTTCTCAATAAGTGAAGCTGTAATTTGTGAAGATGAAACCATTGGCACACCGATTCCAGTTTTGAAGTAAAAACGTGAATTTTGAAATCTCGCTTTAGAATCAATTTTGTATTCATTAACGGCATTGCGGCTCCAATCTATGAACCAATTATCAGGTTTAAGATATTTAACATTACCTCCTTTAACGATTGGAATAAAGCACTTTTTATTATCTATTCCTTCAAGAATGCTAAGTTGCTCTGAATAATTTCGACATACCGACTCAGGTAAAAGCTTGCAATACCTTTTAGAATTTTTTACTTTGTCAGACGTTGCTCTCAAGTGTTTTTTATCATTACCGGAGTAGAACCCAGTAACACAATCCGCAATATCACCAACTTTTAATTCAGCATTATTTATTAAAAAATTCATTGATTCATCACTGGAAATAAATAGTGCCGAATCAACATTATTCAATACAGTTTTTTGATTAAATGCAAAGCTCTTTAAGTATGCCTTGTTACCAAGAAGTTGTTCAGGCTTCTTGAAATCTGTGAACACATTAAACTTATTATTAAGACATTCATCTACTTTTAGACACTTTTGGAGCGTTATTATGCACAAGTTCGCATATCCGAAATTGACGTTTGGAAAAAATGAAGTGGGGAACAACGCAATTTCTAAGATTTTAGTATTTTGAAGTAAGTAACTTCGCAATCTGGTATGTGTGTGAAGATTCAACCAAGTATCTGGAATAATAAAAACTAAAATTCCATCAGCACGAAGTAATTTTATTGCGGCATAAAGAAAAAGCGAATATGTTTCTTTAACATACAATTCAGGGTAAATTTTTTTTAATACTTTTCTATGGTCGTAATCCTGCCAAGCACCATAAGGTGGATTGGCTATTATTCTGTCGTAAACTCCACCAAAGCTGGCTGCAAACCTGAGTTTTTCATTTGTCAAAGTATCCCCACAAATTACCGACACATTATTTAACTTTGCATATTTTTGCTTCAAAATTTCTGTAGCTTGAGGATTTAGCTCAAAAGCATCAATCGAAGTTGGTGGTTCATTAAGCAAAGCATCTACGAAAATCCCATCACCCGCACAGGGTTCAAGTATCTTCATCTCGCCACGAACAGCGAGCATTTTCATCATATATGTAACGATTGAATCGGAATTTGTGTAATACGATTGATATTTTTTTTCGACAGCACCGATTACCATTTTAAATAGTTATCCAATTCTTTATCAGCTAAATGACGAGTGGTAGCTTCTTGAAAGTCAGATTCCCAATTTATATTTTCTTGAATCCATTGTTTTAAATTGAAGCCTGAAAATTCAGAAATCTTGGTATATGCTTCTTGACCACAGTAAGCCTCCCAAACCTTTGAATTTTTGAGAGTTTGAAAATAATTATTGTTACGGTCTTCTTCAGACCGAACAAGAAGAATAGGTCTATATCCATCTTCCAAATTTTTATAAATACTCGCCACAAGCAAAAGACGATTTGTGTTACCTTTTTCATTTGAACCAAAACCACTTTTAAAATCTACAACTATTTTTTCATCTTTCGAGACAAAGTGTAAATCAAGTTCTAGTTTTGTTTGTCCTGCGTCAACCATAGACCATACTTTGTCGTAGTATTCCTTGAGATTAGCTTTTTGCTCTGGAGTTATATTTAATTGATAAATATAGTCATACATTTCTTTTGTAAGATTTGCTTTTACCTCAGAAAATAAAGGTGGAACAAACAAAGAAAGTTCATTAACGGGATGTTCAAAGCATAATTTGCAAAATGGCTCCCAAAGTTCGCCAATTCTGCGTGAGAATGACATATAATCATAAGCCCAAACTTCGTTGTGAGAATCAATCATCACAACATAACTTGAGTATGTAATCATTAAGATTACAGCCATTCTTTCTTCAGCTAGCCATTTTTCGTTTTCTGCCTTTTGCAATACTGCTGAAACCAAGTTATTTCTTGTCGTTGTTATTGCAGTATTTATCTCTGATGCTAATCGCTTATAGTCGTTACTGCCATATAATTGCTTTATTTCTTCCAGAGATTCTGAAGCTCGTTCACGGAAATAGTGAATTAGCTCTTTTTTGCTAGATTTAAGTGTTTTATCAATAGACAACATTTGCAGGCTCATCTTGTGGTTAATAATTAAGGAAACTTTAACACAGCATTGAAACTTTATCTATTATGACTTTTCGCGCAAAACAGCGAAGCAATCGAACTTTGTATTATACCGAATTAATTTTATGTAATACCGAATTATTTATACTCTACAAATTTTATTAAAGTCAATAAATAAAAGCCTTTATTAGTTTTTTTATTTAACAGTGAACCGAATAAATAATTCAGCATAAAAAATTATGCCGAATTTTAAATTTTCAAGTCTTTTTTTACTCTGTGTTTGGCTGAACCTCGAAATTCTTTATCTCGGTTATCAATTCGCGTTCGAGCTGTTCTTTTTCGGCTTCGAGCGATTTGCGTTCTTTTTCTATCGTTTCGAGTCGGGTTTCCTGATCGTTGGCTTTGGCGATGTAGCGGGCGATCAGCGTTTTCGCTTCGGGCGTTTTTGATAAGGCTTCAATATTTTCGCGCAGACGTTTTTGGTCGTCTTCGATTTTTTCAACTTCATTGTCAAATCCTTCGAGTTTTGCGTCAATCTGATTTATTTGAACACGCAAATCAATCAATTTTTCAAGCCGTTGTTTGGTCGCCTGATTGATGTAGCGGCGTGTTAAAAACAATTTCAGATCGGCGCGGGAAAGATTTGTCAGCGCGTAACTGTCCATCAATGCTCGCTGCTCGGAAATGGCGATTTCCTTGTTGTCGAAAGCCGCAAGTTCGACTTTGAAACGATAATATCGCTGTGTCGTAATGTCCGGTTTCGGCGATTCGTCGGACAGCAGCCAGCCTTGCCGCACCGGATATTCGATATAAACCGTGATCGGCTGGTCAATTTTATATTCAAACAAATCACCAACTTCATCGCCGCTCGCCGCCGTTGTAATGCCGGAATTTCCGCTCGTTAAAGCAGTGCTGACAGAAGTTACTTCCGCACCGTCAACAATAAAATTATTAGATTGAGCGTAATTTCTACCGTTCATCGGCAAACTTTGAACCTGAGCTTTTGAAACATTGGTTTGTATTTTGCTATCTGTAACATCAACTACTGCGCTTACACCATTGCCGCTGCCATTTCCACTGCCGTAACCTTCGCCGCTATCGGGTTCATAAGTTTGCGGTGTCAGTTTCAAATCATTTGGAATCGGAACAACCGGACGATAGCGAAAAAACGGCTGTTGAATCGGCTGAATAAACGAAATCGGCATTCCCGAAACGAGCGAGAGTTTGACATCTTTCCAATCTTCGTCGCTGACGTTATCCACAATCGCCCAACCTTGAAAAAACGGTTTGCCTTCTTGATCTAAAACGACGCGATACGTCGTTTTCCAAATCGGCGCGGCAATCGTATAACTGACAATCATTTCGCGCTGTCCCGCGCCTTCGCTTGTTACCGTAATAGTTTTCGCATCGCGCCGACGCGCTGACGCGGTTGCGTTTGCAAATTCGTTGACATCTTTAACCGTGCCGTTTTCAAGCAGTTTGACCGAACGCACTTCCGCCAGATCAAAACTCGAAATCTCGCCGTTTTCGTTGGCGATGACGAGAAACCTCGACTGCCGCGCCGGTTTATCCTTTTCCGCCGGAACATCGCGTTTTTCCACCGTCAAAATCGCGCCGACAGCCGTTCCGCCGCTTGTCGCTACCGAAACCTTCGCGCCTTGCAACTGCGCCAAAACACCGGCAAGTCCGCCGTTCAAACCGTCGGTTTGGGCATTGACCGAAAAAGGAATTTCCGCCATTTTCGCCGACGGCGGCGCGGACGAATTATAAGAAACCGCACCGATTCTGCCTTGCCCCAAATCAAGTACGACCATTGATTTCAGCACGTCGTCAACCTGCGACTGTTTAAACGAAAGATTGATTTCGGCATTCCCCGAAATAAATCCGCGCCGTTCGATATACGCAACACCATTTGAATAAAGACTGACGCGCCGAATCGGAAGCATATCCGTCAAAGCCTTTCCGGTTTCGGCGGTAAAAGTTCGGTTTGTTGTCGCAACTCTTTTATTTCCGCGCACTTGCGCTTGAACGGAAATTGAACACACCAATAGCAAAGTAATAACTGTTTTGATTTTCATTTTTTTGATTAAAGACTAAAGTTGGGCAACTTAGTCTAAAAGATGAGGCGAAGCGGAAATTTGGTTGTATCGAGGGCAAAAGTTTTAAAAGTAAAAAGTAAAAAGTAAAAAGTAAAAAGTAAAAGTTACAACGAATACTATTTAAACTATTTCGTCATTTTTACTTTTGCCTTTTGCCTTTTTACTTTTTACTTTTCTTACTGTCTTCTTCGGCTTTATATTTGTCAATTTGCACTTTGTAATCGCGGCAGTTTTTCGCCATTTCCTGTTTTTTGTCGGGATTGTCTTGGTTCTTTTCCAAATCTTTTCTGATGCTTTCCCGAATTTTGTTAAAGTAAAACGCACGGGTCGCTTTGACGATGTAATTTTCGTCTTCCGATTGCGTTTGCCGGTCGAAAAAATCAAGCAATTCGTCACATTCGGGAACGCCGATCCGTTCTTCGCCGACGGTTTTGTCAATTACTTTATCGGACAAATCCTTATCTTTCGGCAGGGTTGAAGAATTATTATTTGATGATTCCGACGAAGGTTGATAAAAACTACAGTCTAAGACCAAAGTCAGCAAAATCATAATCGTTATTAAAAGCGCATTTTTATTTTTCATATTTCCCTCATTTATCCTACATAATAATAACGACTTGAGTTCTTAACGATTTTGCACAAATTTATTATGCCTTTTCCAGATTTGCAAATTTTTCAATCAATTTTTTCTGTCCGAAACCGGGAAAGCTGATAGTCAATTTTACATTGTCGCCGCTTCCTTCGCGCCGCAAAACTAAGCCTTTGCCGTATTTAGCGTGGCGGACGTGCGCTCCGGGCGTGAAGCCGTTTTGGGTGTTGGATTTTGGGTTTTGGGTTTTGGATTGCCCGGATGATTGCGCTCTTAATTTATCGAAACCGGACGGCTGTTTCGGGCTTTCAGGTGCTGAATCACGGCTCCCGACTTTTTTCTGTTTGAAGAATTCGGCAATCGCGTCGGCATTGTCGTAAGTCTTTCCAGTATAGGTTGTTTTTGGTTTTTCGGGAATATTTTCGCCGCGAAGTGCGCTGATTGTTTTTTTGTTGTCTTTGACGGCGGAACTTCGCGCAAACGACAGCCAACTCGAACCGCGCGACATATCTTCGATCAGATCGAGCGGCATTTCATTTAAAAACTGCGACGGTTCGGCGGTCATTTCCGAACCGTAAACTCTGCGGCGCGTGGCGTGAGTAATATACAGCGTTTTCTCGGCGCGTGTAATCGCAACATACGCAAGGCGGCGTTCTTCTTCGAGTTCGTTGGGATCGTTGATCGAACGTGCGTGCGGGAAAATTCCGTCTTCCAAACCGACGAGAAAGACAATCGGAAATTCCAAACCTTTCGCGGCGTGAACGGTCATCATTGTTACAGCGGCGTTGCGGTCAAATTTGTCGGTGTCGGATGAGAGCGCGGCGTGGTCAATAAAATCGCGCAAACCTTCGGCTTCCTGTTTATCATAGTCAACGGCGGCATTTACTAATTCTTCCAAATTCTCCAGCCGTGCGGCTGATTCATCCGAGTTTTCCGCCCGCAGCATATTGGCGTAACCCGTATCTTCAATCGCCGAAATCACAACTTCCGTAACAGGTCGGTCAGTCTGCGAAGCGTCGCCGACTTTGGTTTGCAGATTTTCGATGAGTTTTTTGAAAGATTTCAAAGCATCTTTGGCTCGCGGCGTTAAATTCAGCGGATGCGCGTAAGATTCGTCGGTAATCAGCGCAACCGCTTCCCACAAAGATACGCCGAAATCTTTGGCGCGAAACGTTAATTCATCAAGCGAAGTTTTGCCGAGTCCGCGCGTCGGTGTGTTGATGACGCGCAGTAAAGCAATGTCGTCAAAAGGGTTAAGCGCGAGTTTCAAATATGCAATCGTGTCTTTTACTTCGGCGCGTTCGTAAAACGAAAACCCGCCGACGATGTTGTAATCAATTCGCTGACGGCGCAGAGATTCTTCAAAAACACGCGACTGCGCGTTGGTGCGATAAAGAATCGCCATTTTGTCTTTCGGCGACATTCGCAGATGATCATAAATTTTTGCGGCGACAAAACGCGCTTCGTTTTCGGAGTCAACCGCCTGAAAATAAAAAATCTTTTCGCCGCCTTTCTTCTCCGTCCAGAGTTTTTTCTTTTTGCGCTGCGTATTGTTTTGAATGACCGCATCAGCGATGTCTAAAATCGTCTGCGTCGAGCGGTAATTTTGCTCTAATGCAATAGTTTTCGCGTTCGGATAATGGTCTTCAAACTCTAAAATATTACGAATATCGGCTTCGCGGAACTTGTAAATTGATTGGTCGGGATCGCCGACGACGCAGATGTTTTGCTGTTTTTCGGTCAAGTATTTCAACAAAGATAATTGCAGCGGATTCGTGTCCTGATATTCGTCAACCAGAATATATTTAAATTTATTGTTATATTTCTCGCGGATTTCGTGGTTGCTTCGCAAAAGCCGGACGGTTTTTATCATCAAATCGTCAAAATCGAGCGCGTTTGATTTGCTCAGACGCTGTTCGTACAATTTAAAAACCCGCGCCGTCGCCATCCGTCTTTCGTCGGTGTATTCGACGCTTGAAGAGTATGCCTCAACATCTTCACCGCGATTTTTTGCCGAACTGATAGAGTTTTTAACCACACGCGCCGAAAGCTGTTTTTCGTCCAAACCGATGTCTTTGATACACGCTTTGATCACTTTCATCGAATCGTCCGTGTCGTAAATCGTGAAGGATTTTTTGTAATCTTCGCCTTCGAGCTTGTCAATATCCTGCCGCAAAATCCGCACACAAAGACTGTGGAAAGTCGAAATCAACGGCGCGGACTGCAATTTCTGCCCTTTCAAAAGTTCCTCAACGCGCTGACGCATTTCGCCCGCCGCTTTATTGGTAAATGTAACGGCTAAAATGTTATACGGCGGCACGCTTTTTTCGGCGATCAAATAAGCGATGCGAAGCGTAATGACGCGCGTTTTTCCAGAACCCGCGCCTGCTAAAACAAGCAATGCGCCTTCGGTTTCCTTCACGGCTTTCAATTGTTGCGGATTAAGCGATTGTAAAATTTCCATAATGTTTTTCGTGAATGTTTAATGTTAATTCTTGAAGCGCAAAGCGTCAAAGGTAAAACTTTTTTGACAGAAAACTCTCAAAATGAGAACATAAATTTTGATGCGTGTAATTAGCAAAAGAAGGTTGCGGGAATTTTGGGAAATTTTCCCGAATCCAAAACACCTCTTGAAAATTGGTATCGGACGGCAAAAAAATCCAGGTGGGAAAATTTGGTTGATGTAAGAGAAAGTTCCAGAAACGCTGATCTCTATAAAGATTGTGTGATATTTAATATCGGGGGGAACAAATTTCGACTGATAGTAAAATTTCGCTTGCCGAAAAATAAAATTTTTGTTCGATCAGTTTTGACGCATCTTGAGTATGATAAAAATTATTGGAAAAGCGATTGTTAGATTTGAGGATAGATAAAAATGATTGACACGGAAAAATACGGACAATTATTGGCGACGGCTTTACCGAGTTCAATAGAAACGGATGAAGAATGTGAACGTCTGGAGAAAATTGTTGATAAATTAATTTCAAAAGGCGCAAATCTTTCGCCTGAAGAAGACAAATTGCTTGATTTGCTTTCCGATTTGATAGAAACCTACGAAGATAGAGTTTATCCGATTGAAGATGCTTCTCCGCAGGAAATGCTGAAATTTTTGATGGAAGAAAATGATTTGAAACAAAGCGATTTGCTGCACGTTTTCGGCTCAAGCGGAATCGCTTCCGAAGTCGTTGGCGGCAAACGCTCAATCAGCAAAGAACAGGCAAAAAAGTTAGCCGAATTTTTTAAGGTTTCGGTTGAACTTTTTATTTAAACAAAGGAAAAATTTTGTTGGTAAAAAGCTCAATTTCTGAAAATCCCGTGAAAAAATGTTCCGTCGTCTTCTTTGACAATTCGGATAGTTGCTCCCATTACAGTTATATTATAAAAATCAAACAAACCATCTTTTAATATTAATTTCAACGGATAGTCGAAGCTAACTGCAAATTTATATTTAATCTTCTTTTTAGCTGTATTCTTTGTCCATACTTTACTTTTAATTTTTAAAACAAAATATGGATTGTCGGAAGTTTGAACCGATTTATCCAGAATATTGATAACTTGAGGTGTAAATTTTACAGGGATTGATATTGAACGATTAGTTTCTGAAGAAAGAAAGTTTTTCTGAAATTCACCTTTAGTAACAAAAAGCGCGTTTTTCCTAATTCTTTTGTCAAATTTCTTGTTAGCCTTTGAAATACATTTAAAACGAGAAGCGTTCGTTTCAGGACATTTTGCATACATATTTAATCGTAAGGCGCGAACGTCTTTTTCATTGGAAAGTCTTAATTCATACTTCAAATTCCACTTACTTTTTTGCTGATTGAATCCGACATCTTCCGGTCTTGGAATGCCTTCCAAATCAAAACTCAAATTGATTTGTTCCAAAATACTTGATGAATTTGTCCGGTTTTCGGAATTGCTTTTTTGAGTTTGCCGTGAAAAAGCAACGCTTATAAAAAAAAGCAAAAAAAGTATTGCCGATAAAATTTGTTTCATCATAGTTCCTTTCTTTATTTCAAAAAAATATTTACTTCATATATTTATCGAGAAAATCAGCAACGAGCGGATAAAGTTCGAGCCGGTTTTTCAGTTTTGAAACGCCGTGTCCTTCGTCGTCGTAGAGTTTGTATTGGACAACGGCGTTTCGGTCTTTTAAGGCTTTGACGACTTGTTCGGCTTCGGTGTAGGGAACTCGCGGATCGTTTTTTCCGGCGATGACGAACAGCGGAGTTTTTATTTTATCAACCTTTGCAATCGGCGAAATGCGGCGCAGAAAATCAATGTCTTTGTCGAGCATTCCGTATTCGACTTCGCGCTGACGGCGGCGATAACCCGATGTGTTTTTGAGAAAAGATTCCCAATTGACGATGCCGACTGTGCTGACTGCCGCCGCCCAAAGTTCGGGATAAAGCGTAATCGCGGCAAACGTCATATAACCGCCGTAACTTCCGCCCATCACGGCAATGCGTTTTGCGTCCGCGCCGCCGGAAGTTTTCAGCCAATCAACCGCCGCCGCCAAATCTTTAACCGAATCTTCGCGTTTTTCCACGTCGTCGAGATGCGAAAAAGTTTTGCCGTAACCCGTCGAACCGCGCACATTCGTCGCCAAAATTGCGTAGCCGCGCGACAGATAATATTGATAAAGCGGATTAAATCCCGGACGTTCCTGTCCTTCGGGTCCGCCGTGAACGCTGACAATTACAGGCAAATTTTTAACTTTTTGCCTATACATTTTCGCACCATTTTCCCCGTAACCAGCGAAAAATGGTGCAGGTTTGTAATACCAAGCCGAAATCTCGCGTCCGTCAAAAGATTTATATTTAATCAACTGCGGTTCAACGAACGAACTTTGCGGAATACCGAGCGTTGAACTTTTTGTAATTTGCGCGATTTTCTTTGTGTTAAAATCATAAATCCAAATGTCCGTCGGATTTTTTGCCGAACTCAATGTAAAAGCTAATTTGCCGCCGTCTTTGGAAAATTCCAATCCGCCGACCACGCCGTTTGCGGGCAGTTCCGTCAATTGCGAGTTTAAATTCAAATCAAAAGCCGCTTTCGGATTCGGCTTTTTCTCGATTGTCGAAATATAAAGTTGGCTAAAACCTTCACGGTTTATTGTATAAGCGAAATTTTTATCGTCGCGGCTGATCGCCGTCGCGTCCAAATCCCACAAAACTTTGTTTTTCGGCGTGATTTCTGTTGTCGTCAAATCCATCCGCGAAAGCGTGATAAATTCATCATTTTTGTTTGTGCCGAAAATTATCGTGTTGTTGTCGAGAAAATGCACGTCCGAATAAATCGCCGCTTCGTCGTGCGGCGTGAGATGCGTCGCTTGTTTTGTTTTCGTATCAATCAAATATAAATCGTTGTCCAAACTAAAACGCACGGACGAACGCGAAACGATAACTTTGCCGCCGTCGTCGGAAAATGCCGACACGAAATTTGAACTATTGTCCTGATAAAGCAATTCTTCTCTGCCGTCGGCAAGATTCATCGAATAAACGTCAAACCAATTTTTATCGCGTTTGTTCGACGTATAAAAAATCTTCGCGCCGTCTTTGGAAATCGCGCCGAAGTTATGACGAACTTTCGGATCGTCGGTTAATTGTTTGATGTCCGCGCCGTCGTTCGACAAAAGAAAAAACTGCGTATTTTCGTCGCCGCCCGACGCTTTGCCGAAAACAATTCCTTTGCCGTTCGGCAGCCATTCGACAAAACTTATATTGTCCTGAAACGCCGTAATTTGTTCGGGATAACCGCCGTTTGCGTCAATCATCCAGATTTGCGAAGTTCCGGTGATATTCGTCAAAAATGCGACGCGCTTGCCGTCCGGCGAAAATGTCGGCGAACTTGCCGAACGAATATTTAAATAACGCTCGATGTCGTAATTTTGCGCGTAAATCGAACAGCAAAATGTCAGCAGAACAAACAGAAGAAAGATTTTTCTCATTGTAATCTCCTCGAAAAATAAAAATGGATAGCGAATTGCAAAAGCATTATCCACTATCCACTATCAAATATTCAACTGAAATTTTATAAATTGACTTTTTCGTTTTCGCCGCCGTCAGCGCGTTGTCCGGTCGCCATCGCTTTGACAAAACCGAAGATTTGCACGAATGTCGAACTCGATGAATCCCAATATTCGGCTTGTTCGGCGTTCACTTTCATTAGACAAATATGCGGATCGTCCAAACCTTTCGGAAACCACGCTTTCAAAACCGGATTCCAAAGTTCTTCCATTTTCGCCTTGTCGTGAACGATTTCCGCCGTTCCCGAAACCGACACATAAGCGTTGTCGTCCGGTTTGGCGTAGCTCAAATTAACGCGATTGTCTTTTTCAATTTCCTCAGTTTTGTGTGTTTGATCGCTGGTAAAAAACCACAGTGCTTCAGTAACTTCCGATTCCTGCGTGGACATCGGACGCGAACGCAAAACGCCGTCGGTGTCAATCGTCGTCATCATCGTAAAATCAATGTCTTTGATTAGTTCGTTTAACTTTTCTATTGCTTCTTTTTTTGTATCTGCCATAATTTTTTCCTTCCCTTATTAAATTTGTTTGTTCTCTAATTTTATCTTTCTTATCCCAAAGATTCCAAATTTTCAGATTTCTGAATTCATTTAATTTGGAATCTGAAATTTGGAACTTTAACTCGTATGGTCGTGAACGATCTTCCAGCCGTCTTTGAATTTTCTGAAAATGAGCGTAAATTTTCCGTGCGGTTCGTCGCCTTCTCTCTGCAAAACCCAACTTCCAAGCACGACTGCCGCGTCTTTCGATAAAACATTTACTTCCAAATCGGAAAACGTCAGAACGCCCATTTTCGCTTTTGAATCGTAATTCTTTTTATAACGCTCAAGCGTCGGCTGCCAACCTTTTGTAACATTGTCGCCTGAAACAAATTTGAGTTCCGGCGAATTCCAATAACCTTTCATAAAGCCTTCGATGTCGCCGCGATTCCACGCTGCTGTTTGCTCGTTCATTACGCTGCGAACGTCGTCGGCGGTTTTAGTTTGTTTTTTTTCCATCTGCGCGAAACCTGCACAAACCGTTAATAAAATTAGCGAAAGGCTCAAAAGGATTTTTTTCATAACTTCAATAATATAATATATTGAAATTTGAACAAAGGTTTAGAATGGAAAAGCCGAAATACGATTTTTACAAAGATCGTATTTCGGCTTTTTTAGATGATTGAAAAGTTTTAATATTGAGTTGCCGATAAATTAGCGAAACGACTTTGCTTCCACCAATCAATTGTTTTTTGCAAACCTTCTTCCAAACCCACCAGTTTTTCGTAGCCGAGCCATTCTTTTGCTCTCGTGTTATCGGCTTGCGAATGTTTAACATCACCTTTTTTTTCCGGCTGATATTCGGCTTCGATATTTTTTTTGCCGGTAATTTTTATTAAAACTTCGAGCAATTCGTTCAGCGAAATACGTTCACCGTTAGCGGCGTTGATGACTTCGCCGATGCCGTTTGAAGTTTGCGCGGCTTTGATGTTGGCATTGACGACGTTGGCGATAAATGTAAAGTCGCGCGATTGTTCGCCATCGCCGAAGATTACGGGATTTTTTTCGCTCATTAGCGCGTCAATAAACCGCGAAATTACTCCAGAATACATCGAAGATGGATTTTGACGCGGACCGAAAACATTGAAATAACGCAGACAAACAGTATCCAAACCATAAACGCGCGAAAAAACCTGACAATAGTATTCGCCCATCAATTTTGCCGCCGCATACGGCGACAGAGGTTCGGGAAGCATCGTTTCAACTTTCGGCAAAGTTTTCTGATCGCCGTAAGCCGAACTCGACGCGGCATAAACCACGCGTCGCACGTTGTTTTCTTTGGCTTTTAAGAGCAGATTGAAAGTTCCGTTGACACAGGCTTGATGAGTTTCAGCAGGATTTTCAACCGAACGCGGGACAGACGGAAGCGCGGCTTGATGAAAAACCGTCTCGACTCCTTCGAGCGATTTGACCAGTGATTTATCATCATTCAAATCGCCTTCGATAAAATTGAAATCACCTTTGATTTCTTCCAAATTTTCTCGAAAGCCGGTTACGAAGTTATCAATTATGGTAACTTTTGCGCCCTGTTTGATAAGTTCATCAGCCAAATTCGAGCCGATAAAACCTGCGCCGCCCGTAACTAAGCATCTTGTAGTTATTGACATATCTTTTTGAAGGCTGAAGGCGAAAGGGGAAAGGATAAAATTAAGAATTTCAGCCTTTATCCTTCAGCCTTCAGCCTTTATTTATCGTCCAACGCCGACATATTCAAAACCCATTTCGCGCATATCCTTTGGTTCATAGATATTGCGAAGATCGGCAATTTTTGGTGATTTCAGAAGTTTTTTGACTCGTTTCATATCGAGTGCGCGAAATTGATTCCATTCGGTCAGGAAAACTAATATATCCGCGCCTTCAATCGCTTCGTATTCGTCTTTGGCGTATTCAATATCGGGCAGATAATGTTTAGCTTCTTCCATTGCCACCGGATCAAATGCTTTGATTTTTGCACCGCGTTTCTGCATTTCCCTGATAATATCCGTCGCCGGAGATTCGCGCATATCGTCAGTTTCCGGCTTAAATGAAAGTCCTAATACACCAATCTGTTTGCCGCTGAAATCGCCAATTAGAGTTTCGATTTTAGGAATCATCGCCTGACGTTGGAGTTCATTAACTTCGATAACCGTATCAACAATGCGCGATTCCGTGCCGAATTGTTTGGCAACGGTTGAAAGTGCGCGGGTGTCTTTCGGGAAGCACGAACCTCCGAAGCCCGGTCCGGGATGGAGAAATTTATTTCCGATGCGTTTGTCCATTCCTATTCCACGCGCCACGTCGTGAACATCGCAACCGATTTTATCACACAAATTGGCAATCTCGTTGATAAAAGAAATTTTAGTGGCGAGAAATGCGTTTGCCGCGTATTTAATAAGTTCGGCAGCTTCCAGAGATGTGATGACAATCGGCGTTTCGATTAAATATAATGGACGATAAAGGTCTTTCATTATCGCAATCGCGTCTTCTTCATTGCTTCCGATAACCACTCTATCAGGACGCATAAAATCTTCGATTGCCGCGCCTTCGCGCAAAAATTCGGGGTTTGAAGCCACGCCGAAATTTGTCTTGGTCTTTTGATTTTCTTCGACATACTGGCGAAGCCAATTTCCCGTGCCGACCGGAACGGTTGATTTTGTAACCAAAACTTTATAACCGTTCATACATTCTGCAATATCTTTTGCCGCCGACTGATAAAAACTCATATCGGGCGAACCATCTTCTTTCGGCGGAGTTCCGACAGCCAGAAAAACTACTAATGCTTGTTCGACGGCAATTTTTATATCGGTTGTAAAATGAAGTCGTCCGGCTTTTGAATTTTTTTCAACTATCGTTTCAAGACCGGGTTCATAAATAGGAATGATACCTTGATTAAGCCGGTCAATTTTGTTTTTATCAACATCAACACAGGTAACTTCAACACCAAATTCGGCAAAACAAGCTCCCGTAACCAAACCTACATATCCTGTTCCAATAACTGCTATGTGCATATCAAATATTTTTATTTTTATTATGTAGTTAAATTATTCACAAACTAAAACAAAATTATTGCGGGTCATGTTATTAAAACGTGACCCGCAAGTTTAAGTCAAGAAATTAGTAAAACTAAAAATGTTACAACTAACGAGTAGGACTGACGACGGTTATGATGCCGCCGCCGAGAGCAACAGGATCACCGTTGGTTGATCCTAAATAGATTCCGGCACCAACAGCTCCGATTGCAGCAATCAAAATAGCGGCAATTGCACCCGCACCAAGACCGGCGACAGGCAGCGGAACATCAACACCGGGACGCAAACACGGCTTACAACCCGTTTGCGAAGGATTACCGAAAGTTGCATCGGTTCCGGCAACAACTTGTTTGTCAGTTGTTCCGCTTCTTAAATTTACTAAACCACTGGTTGTTTCAACATAAGTTTGAGTACATCGAACTTCGTCGGAACATCCGACATCAACGCCAAAACTGTTAGTCTGACCGGCATCTGCAACCACCGTTGCATTTCTGGTATTGACTGAAGTAGCAATACCGGCGGCATTTGTAATGCGAACTTTACCTGCCGAAAGCATTCCGACAATGCTGTTTGAATTAAATTTCAAATTGAAATTCGTATCGGAAAGTAATTCAACCCGACCATTTTTACCTAAGTTAATTATTGCGGTTGAGTTTGCTCCGGTGACAATGGAACTGCCGGAAGCGACAGTGGAATTAGAAACAACGGGTTGTCCGTTGACAGTTACTTGTCCGGTAACTGTGATTTCACCCATTGTATCTCCGGGAGCGGCTATTGCCACCATTGAAAATGCACACCATACGGCAACGACCGTAAGGAATGTCATAGATTTATTAATCAAATTTTTGCCAAGCATTTTAGTTGTTCTCCTTATTATATAAAAGCTGTAAATAAAACCTTTTTTTCATTCAGTAAACGATTAGTAAGTATTATACTTTTAAAAACTAACCGATGCAAAAAAGGTTTTAATAAATTATCGGGTCGGACTCACAACGATTGCGCTGCTGTTCAAAGAAACTCTGTTGTTGTTCGAACGCGCTGCGATAATGATACCGGCAGCCGCACCGCCGAGAACCAACGCCCAGATTATCCAACCTGAACCGCCGCTCGTACTATCATTGTCGTCCTGAACTTTTCCGCTGGCGGCAACCGCCGATTCACCGGCATTCAATTTTGCCGTATTGCCGTTAAGTGTTGTGATATTAACACTATCGGAAGCACTTAAAACGGTTACGCGACCGGCAATCAAATCAGCGTTGATACCATTTTCATCAAATGTAATTGCTAATGTCGTGTTCGGGGCAAGTTCAATTTTGCCGAGTTTTCCGAGATTAATAACTGCATCGGCATTTTCCGGTGTAGCAATCGTGCTTGAGGAAAATATCGAACGACCGTTTTGCGCCGCTTCGCCGTTAACTTGAACGAACGGACTTTCACCGTTGGAATTTTTTCCGGTAACTAAAAGTTCTCCGGCAACTCTTTCCGAGCCTGCCAAAGCCACCATTGAGTAAGTTGCAATTGTAGCAACAACTAAGCACATCGAAAGTGCCTTACGAAACCATACTTTGCTATTCATAGTTCTCCTCTTGTATCGCATTGAATCAATAATTTCAAAAAAATCAAACCTTTGAATCTTTTACACGAATTAAATCCTGATGTCAATAAAAAGTTAAATATACTGTATAAAATTTAAAGGTTAAGGTGTTCGAGCCTATTAAATATAATAAACTCAAAATCAGTCTATATTTATACCACATCCGGTTATCATTTTGAAAGTTCTATTTAATAAAAATAATATTTAGCGATTTTTCGACTTTTCGATAGTTCTGAATATAATAAACAATAGATAAACATTAGCTTTGTTATTGTTGGAGAAACTTGTTCGGCAGTCTGAATAATGATGTAAGATAAAAATCTTATTTACGATATTTGAATCGAATTAAAAGAATTTTCATTCATTTTAAATGGTGTGCTATCATAAAAATTAAAAATTAAGGAGTAAAAAATGGCTATCAGACTTGGCGATACGGCACCGGATTTTACGGCGCAGACGACGGAAGGTGAAATAAATTTTCACGATTGGATTAGCGACAAATGGGCGGTTTTATTTTCGCACCCGAAGGATTACACGCCGGTTTGCACAACCGAACTCGGAATGGCGGCGAAACTTAAATCCGAATTTGATAAGCGCGGTGTGAAAATTATCGGTTTGAGTGTTGACCCGCTCGATTCGCACGAAGGTTGGGCGAATGACATTGAGGAAACACAAGGTTCAAAAGTAAATTTTCCGATGATTGCCGACAGCGACCGGAAAGTTTCAGACCTTTACGATATGATTCATCCGAATGCGAATGACACTTTGACGGTGCGTTCGGTTTTTGTGATTGATCCAAACAAAAAAGTCAGATTGATACTGATATATCCGGCGAGTGCGGGACGTAATTTCGATGAAATTCTGCGGGTGATTGATTCATTGCAATTGACTTCCAATTACAGCGTAGCAACGCCCGTCAATTGGAAAGACGGCGACGACTGCATAATTGTTCCGTCGCTTTCGGATGATGAAGCCCGCGAAAAATTTCCAGCCGGTTTTGAAACTGTCAAACCGTATTTGCGCGTAACGCCGCAACCGAATAAAGGCGAAAAATCTCTTTCCTCTTAAATTTCACAAAAATTTTCAACACGGATTTCGATTTTCAAAATCGAAATCCGTGTTATTTTTCATACGATGCCCGATCTATCAGAAAAGGAAAATTCGGAAATTAAAATCTGCGAATCGTGCGGCAAAGAATTTGGCTGTGGCGCGAAAGTCGGAAAATGCTGGTGTTTTGAAGTTGAAGTTGATAAGCAAACTTTGGCACAATTGCGCGAAGATTACAAAAATTGTGTGTGCGAAAATTGTCTGCAAAAACTGCAATCTGAGGAGAAAATAATATGAAAATTTTAAGCCCGAAAATCCACGGTTATCTCGATTTTTTAACGGTCATAATCTTCGCGCTCGCGCCGACGCTTTTTGGTTTCAACGGTTTGCCCGCGACAATTTCTTACGTTTTAGCCGTCGTGCATTTACTTTTAACATTGGCGACGGCGTTTCCGCTTGGAATCGTCAAAATAGTGCCGCTTCTCGTTCACGGCGGCATCGAACTGGTTGTCGCCATCGTATTGGTAATTTTGCCTTTTATTCTCGGCTTTACCGAAGCGGCGCGAAATTTCTTCGTCGGCATCGGCATTGTTATTTTTATTGTTTGGCTGATTTCCGATTGTCGAAAAACAAGCACAGCGGAAATTTGAAACGAAATTAACTTTCATTCAATTTGTTTTACGAAGATTTTTAAAATGGATATTTGATTGCGAAAATCAAAATCCGTTTTATTTTTTTTAATTAATTTTAGAAACAACTTTTTTCCAACCATAAGAATCTGACTGCATTCTCAAAATGTCAGGACGGGTGAAAATTCATTTCGGCGATAGGTTTTCTGAAAAAGATAGTTTCATAGGACTTTCGCTTTTTGACAAAATGTGATTAAACAGATGTTCTAATGATAACAAAAAATCAATACGTTGAATATCTGTTAAGTACTCCAATCAATTATACTTGTTCCAATTTATCAGAGCATTTGGAGAAAGTCAGTC